>JBDNHE010000167.1:0-4538 GCA_041688945.1 Gemmatimonadota bacterium
CGGTACGGACACGGGACTTGTGCCACACCACACAGAGGGTCGAGGCGCCGGATCCTGCGAGGCGCCACGACGAGGGATAGCAGCGCTATCCCGACTCGGGGCAACGACGCAGGGCCGGATGCATCGGCGTTCGAATGGCCGAGACACTTTTGATACACCACACTGGCCCCATGGCGCTCGTAACGAGGCTCGCCCCACTTCTTCAACAGGCTCCTAGGGAGGAATCGATGCCGCGTGGACGTCCCAAGAAGCCCATTGAGCTCGGCGCAGGTGTGCGAGAAGAGCTCGAGTCGTTGGTCCGATCTCCTAGCTTGCCAGCAGGCCTCGTGCGTCGCGCCAAGACGGCACTCCTGTGCGCGGACGGTCTCAGCAACGCCGAAGTTGCAGACGAGGTCGGAACGACGCGCCAGACCGTCGGGAAGTGGCGTGAACGGTTCCGCACCCAGGGCCTCATGGGCTTGTACGAGGAGCGCCGACCCGGTAGGCCGCGCACGATTGAGGATGATGAGGTCATGCTCCTGCTGCAGAAGACGCTGGACACCAAGCCGGATGATGGCAGCACGCACTGGAGCTGCCGCTCCATGGCCAACGCGACCGATCTATCCAAGTCCACGGTTCAGCGCGTCTGGTCCGTCTTCAACGTCCAACCCCATCGCCAGAAGCACTTCAAGCTCTCGACGGATCCCTTCTTCGTCGAAAAGGTCCACGACATCGTCGGCCTCTATCTCAATCCGCCTGACCACGCCGTCGTGCTCTGCGTCGATGAGAAAAGCCAGGTCCAAGCCCTGGAGCGCACACAGCCGCTCCTGCCCCTCGGCCTCGGATACGTCGAGGGCGTGACCCACGGCTACATCCGTCACGGCACCACCACGCTCTTCGCCGCCCTCGATGTCGCCAGCGGGCAGGTGTTGGCCCGCTGTTCACCCAGGCACCGCCATCAGGAGTTCCTGCAATTCCTCAAGCACATCGACGCCAGCGTCCCCCCCGACCTCGATGTGCATCTCGTCGTCGACAACTACGCCACGCACAAGCACACGAAGGTTAAGCGCTGGCTCGCCAATAGACCCCGCTATCATATCCACTTCACCCCGACCTACTCGTCTTGGCTCAATCAAGTCGAGATCTGGTTCAACATCATCACCCAGAAGGCCATCCGTCGCGGTTCCTTTTCCTCCGTCCGAGAACTCGTCGACCGCATCCAGCACTTCACCGATTCCTACAACCCCCACGCCCGACCCTTCTTGTGGACCGCCACCGCCGACTCCATCATCCAGAAAATCCAAAGACTATGTTATGCTATTTCTGGGACGGGACACTAGTGTGGTGTATCAAAAGTGTCTCGGCCATTCGAACGCCGATGCATCCGGCCCTGCGCCTCGACGCTCTCGGTGGCTCGGGAACTTTTGATACACCACACTAGTGATCAGAGAGAGCGCCGGTCAGTTAAACCACATGCAGTGCAGAAGGACGCCATCAGATGTCTGATAGATACTTGGAGCTACTGAAGCGTACGCTGACCCACTCCCTCTGGGATGACCCTGGAGTGCCGATTGACTGGTTTGATCGAGGTCGCAGCTGGCCAAAACGGTTGGCCCTTCGCGGGCTGTCCGCGACTCTTGCCGCCGTCGGCTTGGAGGCCGTTCGGCGGCCATACATCTGGCCTCGTCACGCTGAATCCATGCTGCCGCTGGCCCGCTTGGATCATGTTGAGGATTGCCTGCGGCTGATCGCGTCAGAGGGCATCCCCGGCGATGTGATTGAATGCGGAGTATGGCGTGGGGGGTGCTGTATCTTCATGAGGGCATGCTTGGATGTCCTGGAAGAGACGGGGCGGGTTGTCTGGGTCGCCGATTCATTCAGGGGGCTTCCTCCTCCCGACGAGAGCAGCAACCCAACTCAGGATCAAAGCCTCCTCCACCTCGATCCCCTGCTGAGTGTTTCCGCAGACCAGGTTCGTGCAAACTTTGAGAAGTACGGGCCCTTCCAGGGACGGGTTGAGTACCTGGAAGGCTGGTTCCACGAGACTCTTACGAGGGCCCCGTTGGAAACCCTGGCACTGATACGCCTCGATGGAGACCTGTATTCGTCGACCATGGATGCGTTCGAAGCGCTCTACCCCAAGCTCTCCCCAGGGGGAGTCGCGATTGTCGATGACTACCACCTACCAGGGTGTCGCAAGGCCACCAACCAATTTTTGGAGCGATGCGGGCTGGATCCCTCCGACACGTTGATTGTCGTCGACGAGCACGCTGTGTGGTTCCGGAAGCCGGGGGCCGTTCTTTGAGAAGGTCCAGCGCGTACTCGGGCGACATCCATGATTGATATGCTCGCTTTTGGTATCGTCGTCCTCACTGGCGTCTACCTCTGCGCCCTGGCAGGCGTATCGCTGTTCATTCCCTCCCGAGCCACCCGCTTCCTGCTCGGATTTGCGGGCTCCGAGCGCGTGCACTACCTGGAACTCGGCATTCGCTTTGTGGTCGGCGGGGCGTTTGTGATCAACTCGCCTGGCATGCTGGCCCCAAGGGTCTTCACGATTTTCGGCTGGGTTCTCCTCGTCACCACCGCCGGCCTTCTTCTATTTCCCTGGAAGTGGCATCAGCGCTTTGCTGAAGAAGCAGTTCCCCGAGCTACTCGCTACATCACATTGATCGGCCTGTGTTCCCTGGCGTTGGGCGGGTTCATTCTGGCCGCGGCAATACGTTCGTCCGCCACATGAAGTAGCCAGCGCCACCCGCCATGGTCACGACGGCGGCGGGACCAAGAGAAACGGGACCGAATGCAGTGAGCATCAACTGCCCGGCGATACCGCCGAGTAGAAAGCCGATCAGCAATCCCGCCAGGAGAAGTGGCTTCCAACCCTCCACCGGATGGCCACGAATACGCTGCCCGAGGATCACTCCCAGGTCGGTAACAATGCCCGTGACGTGGGTCGTCCGGATGATCAACCCGTAGTAGCTGCTCGCCATACCGTTCTGGATCCCGCACGCAAACGCCGCGACCGGCACCCCGGCGGACACCCCGGCGCGAAGCAGGACAGTGGCAGTTGCCAACGCGACCGCCTCCGTCATCAACGAAACCCCGTACCGTCGACCAGGGTGGTGAGGAGGCACAGAGCATAGGGCTTCGGCTCCTCAGGGACGAGGACCACCACACCTTCTCCTGCGTGCGAAGTAGCAACCAGATGCATACTACATCAGTGTGATGCAGTTTCTGCTGTCCCTTCCTTCGCTACGTGGATGACCGCATGGAGTTCGGCGCTGCGCTGAGGTTGCGCTGTCCTGATTCGAGCCGTTGTTCATACATCGTGAACAACGGCCCCCGGTCGCCCGAGAACATCTCGGTTCGTGCCATGAATTTCGGTCAGCATTGGCGGACCGAGAATGTTGTGGACGTTGGGTATCAGATCGAGCTTCCGATGTCGTTCGTCCGGGATGGTCTTGCCGGCCTGATTGCGGACTACGTCGAGGACGCGAAGGAGCACCCCGATCCTGACTCCGAGCTTGACCGTGCCCTGGAAGTCGCGGGTTGGCCGAGTGTGCCGAGCATCCTGGAGACGGCGGCCCTGCTTGTTCGCTTCACTGAACTCTACGGCTATGACCTCATCCTCAGGTGGTTCGGTGACGGCGAACCGCAGCACCAACCTGGGGTCGTGCTGAACACAATTGACACCATTGATCTCGTGACCCACCCGGAAGTGGTGACCTTTGAAGGGAGGGCTCGGGAGACCTGAAGTACCAGGACGGGTGAGTATGGCGAGTCCTTTTTCTGACGGCGCGATGGGAGAGTCTGGTCCTCCGGAACTACTCATGTCCGCCGGAGCTCCTGCGACCGTTCACACCCAGGGGTACCGAGCTTGATTCGTGGGACGACGACCATCTCGTGAGCCTGGTTGGCTTCCGCTTCGTCGACACCCGACTCAAGGGCCTGGGAATCCCCGGGCACCGCACGTTCGAGGAAGTGAACCTCCGCTTCTACGTTCGCCGGGAGATGGCGGACGGGGCGGCTCGCCGTGGTGTGGTCTTTATCCGGGAGTTGGTCCCTCGTGCTGCGATTGCCACGGTTGCCCGCGTCGTCTACAACGAGCCCTACCTCTCGGTGCCGATGGATCACCTCGTTCAGCTCGACGAGACGACCGGAGGGGTGGCCTCCTACTCCTGGACTTTTCAGGGACACCCGTACTCGCTCCGGGCCTCCGTGAAGGGGGCCGCCGAACCTCTTGTTGCCAGATCTGAAGCGGAGTTCGTCACGGAACACTATTGGGGCTACACCCGCCAAAGAGACGGCGGCACCATCGAATACCAGGTGGAGCATCCTTCGTGGCGCGTGTGGTCTACTGCAGAATCTGAATACCAGAGCCCGAGTTCTGACTCGCTATATGGTCGGGCGTTCTCTGAGGTTCTGAGGGGCCCGCCATGTTCTTCCATGGTGGCTGTGGGTAGTCCGGTGACGGTGTTCTCCGGGGCGAGGGTTTCGGTCTAGCGAGCTTCCCCAACGGTCGGCTTCCGTCAAGAACCCGGAGCAAGCCGCGGTTCCCCCCC
>JBDNHE010000168.1:0-5921 GCA_041688945.1 Gemmatimonadota bacterium
CATCCAGGAAGAAACAGAAGAGTTGGTGAAAGAGGACGGTCACAGGCAGCCCTTTCGAACTCTTGCGCACCGAGCCGAACAGGCGATCGAGGGGGGGGGAAGATCTCCAGGTTACGCACGTAGCGGCTGAACAGAGCCAGGCCGCCTCGGCCCGTCAGCGTGTCGGACGTGATCTCAACAGCATCGAACAGCGGCGCGGCAGCATTGCACGAGGAGAGCGACTTGGCGATCATGATTCGGCACCCTTTGGGTTGAGGGCGGTGGTGACCGCCACTGGCCATAACTTGTTGCATGCCAGTAACTTAACTCAGAGGGTGCCTCTTTTCTACCCCAAGAATCGCTCAGTTTAGGACTGTCTCGCTCGGCCTGGCGCACCCATCGCCTCAACGACTCCGCCGTGCATCCTACCTTGGTCGAGATCGAACGGATCGCACCCCACTGTGAATCGTGATCCGCTTCAGCCTCCCAAACCAGGCGAACAGCCCGTTCCCGCGTCTCCAGGGAGTATCGCTTGTTTGTATTCATGACCCCATCCTCTCAAACGATGGAGCCTCCGGCAAACCCGGGGCGGTTCACTCCGTGAGTGCCACGTTTACAAGATGTCTTTGGTGAGCCTTCAAGGGCCCCATCATGACTCCAAAGGACACCACGCTTGCTTACGCGCAGCCGGCGGCGCATGTTCCGTAGGCGTTTCGGGCTCGGAAAATGGAGTGACATGTATCGCGTAGACTCTCGTTCGAACTTCTGTTGCATCGCGCTAGAGGTATTAGTCGGCGTGACCTTCTTGTTGGTCGGGCTCTCCTCCGGGCTGTCCGCCCAATCTCGTACGACGTCCGCGATTCGAGGAGTTGCGCTGACTGTTGACGGGAGTCCGCTCAGCGGCGCCTCAGTCATGGTTCGTCACGTGCAGAACGGGGCCACCCGCTCGACGATCACGAATCAACAAGGCGGATTCTTGGTCCTCTTGTTGGCCCCCGGCGGTCCGTACGAGGTGACCGTTCGGTCCCTGGGGTATGCGGAGTTCAAGCAGGAGGGGATTGTCCTCCAAGTGGGCGACGTCACGACGATCAACGCCACGATGAGGGAGCAGGCAGTCGAAGTTGAAGGCGTCAGTGTCGAAGTCGACCGAGATGCCGTCTTCAACCCCGCACGAGTCGGGCAGGCCACGATCCTGAGTGAACGCATCGTGGAATCGATGCCATTGCTATCTCGAGACATTTCCGAACTCGCCCTCCTTTCCCCACTGGTAAAGATGACGGAGAACGGCGGGTTCTCGGTCGCTGGCCAGAACGATCGCTACAACTCGCTGTTGATCGACGGGGTCATGAACAAGGACATGTTCGGGCTTACATCGGGAGGCGTCCCGGGGGGACAGGCGGGGGCCAAACTGATCCCCCTCGATGCAGTGACCCAGTACGAGGTGCTGATCACGCCGTTTGATGTTCGATTGTCGGGGTTCACAGGTGGCGTGATGAATGCGGTCACCCGGTCGGGAACCAACGACCTGCGAATCCGCGCCGCCGCGGTTACCCGGAACGAAGCCCTGATGGGCGACCTGCAGCTACCGACCGGACCGGTCGCGGCTTCGGGAGTTGATCGCTCGCTACTGGCGCTCTCCGTGGGCGGGCCGATCGTCCGGGACCGTGGTCACTTCTACGTTGCTGGTGAGTTCGAGGAGCGAGGTACTCTTCCGCCCGGATTCAATCTTTTTCGCGACGACCCTGCATTGATCCGGATCACACCGGTGCGACTGACGGAAGCAACGGACATTTTCCGGTCACAGTATGGATCCGAGCCTGGCAGCGGGGAGGTGTATTCTCTTGGTCAGACTCTCGCCAACCTTTTCGCCCGAGTCGACTGGAACTTCGACGGCGGGTCCAGGCTGGCCCTAAGGAATATCTATTCGAGCACCCAGAACGACGAGAGCCCGAACAGGGCCGCCTTCGATCAGTATGAACTCTCGTCGAACACCGTCTCTCGCTCGTCCACCTCAAACTCGACATCTCTTCAGGTCTTTTCGCCAATTACCGACGAGATCACAAACCAGCTGGACCTGAAGTTTCAAGTCATCTCAGACGATACCGAGCCTGCGAGTCGTTTCCCGCAGATTGATGTCGGCCTGAGAAGTCCCATCGGTGAGTCGACCTTTTTTCGCTCAGTGCGGTTCGGCGGGAACTACTTTGGTCAGGAGAATGGCCTCAATCAGCAGAGCTTGAGCCTGACCAACGCCCTGGATATTGCGCGTGGAAACGACATCCTGACACTGGGCGTGGGCGCGAACTACTATAACATTCAGCACAGATACCTGCCGGGCGCCGGGGGATCGTTCTCCTACCAGAGCACCGACAGCCTGCTCACCAACGCGCCCGAACGATTCGAGAGGACGATCGTCGCTGACGGCTCCGATCCAACGGTGGACTTCAGGGTTCTCGAGTTGGGAGCATTCGCCCAGACCCAAATGAACGCAGGTGGCGGTCTGAGTATGCGTTTTGGCATTCGGATTGATGCGCCGTTCGTGCTTGATGCACCAACCACCAACTTCGACCTGCTCGATCGCTACGGATACGACACGGGGAGACTGCCGGGTGGGAATTTTCAGATCTCCCCGCGGTGGGGCTTCAATTGGCAAAGTGAAGGTGAGAAGCGCACCCAAGTTCGAATGGGTACGGGCTTTTTTGCGGGCCAGCTGCCATATGTCTGGCTCTCCAACGCGTTCCATCAGGACGGAGCGCGCCTCGTTACGCAGCTGTGCGATGGGCGAATCGAGGTTGACAACCGCAAGGGTGTCCCGCCGTACGTTCCTGGGTCGCCGCCGTCGGGTTGTTTGGGAAGTCCTTTTGATGAGAGTGCATCGGCCGTGGTCTTTCGTAGTGACTTCAAATACCCGCAAGATCTAAAGATCGCACTGACCGTCGATCGCGAACTGACAGGGCGGATCACTGGGAGTTTGGGGGCCATCTTTAGCAAGGCGCTGAATCAGGTCGGCCTCGAGGAACTGAATATTGAGCGCGGCCCGGGTCCGTTCCCGGGCGAACTCGGGGGGAGTGAGCGCCGCGGCTATATCTCTAAGAACCGAAGCTTTGGCCAGGTCTTGCTTGTCAATAACGATGGGGAGGACTGGGCGGCCTCATTTTCCGCAGAATTTCGCGGGCGCCTGACGGAGGGTCTGCGCTTCCGGGCATCTTACGCCCTATCGAGGTCCTGGGACCGAATGAGCCTGCAGTTCGCGGACATGCAATCCAATTTCGGCTTCAATGCTGTCGAGCTCGGACCGAACGACACTCCGTTGACCAACTCAGTGTTCGACCGACCGCACAAGGTCGTCTTGACCCTCTTTGGGACGCCGTTCTCTGGCCTTCCGGATACTGAGATTTCTCTTCTATACATCGGGCAATCGGGCCTACCTTTCACATACGTGTATGGCTTCGACGCCAATGGTGATGGGTACCCGTCTTCTGGCGCGGCATTCGAGCGCTACAATGACCCAGTCCACGTCCCTGCAGACGCCGGGAGGCTGCCTAGCGGAATCGCATCCCAGATCCTTTTCGCGAAGGCGCTGAAGGCGGACGATTGTCTACGAAAATTCTCAGGCCAGATATTGGACAGGAACGGTTGCCGCGCCCCCTGGCAAAGCAACCTTGACTTGAGGGTCGCCCACACCGTGACCCTGGGCGCGGCTGTCGTGCGGCTGGAGAGCGACCTCGTGAATTTGCTCAATCTCCTGAATGGCGATTGGGGGCATCAACGGACGATCCGCTCTGTCGCCCCGCTACTCGATCGCGCGATTTCCCCAAGCCAGGTTGTCCAATGGGGAGGGGCATCGCTGCCCGTGCGAGACTCATCCGGCGATGTGCAGCTAGCCGAGCCGTGGAATACGCGTTCGCCTGCCTCGCAGTGGCAAGCCCAATTTGGCGTGCGGATCACTTTTGGAGGTGCGCGATGAATGACGTTGTGACAGTGGTCGTTCGATCCTTCCTCCTTCTCGTTGGACGATTCTGGCTGCGGGCACCGGTTGCCACTAGATCCATGTTTGGAAGCGTAACATCGAAGAAGGGCCATTGCTTACCTCCGCTCACTTGCCTCGTGGTGGTGCTTTTCGCGGGATGCTCGGGTCCATCCGGGCCAGAGCTGGTGGATCAGATCAGCTTGGAACCCGACTCCGCCTTCGTGTCCCCCGGCGACACAGTGACCTTCCGGGCGATCCCGCTCAGCAACCGCGGAGAGCGCCTCGATGACCGGGTCGGCCGTGTAGCTTGGGAAGCGCCAAGCCAGAACTTGATGAGCTCTCCCACTGAAGGGGGGAGCTTCACGGTTACGGCGACCGCACTGGGTATAGGCCGGGTCTTCGCGTCTTTGGGCGATGCTCGGCAGGAGGGCACGGTCTTCGTTCAACCCCCAGACCTCGATCGAATTGAGATCTATGTGGGGGACGAACAAATCGGGTCCGAGCTCACCTTCCGGATTCCGCAGGGCGAAATCAACGCCCGGGCTGAATTGGTGGCCAAGCTGTTTGATACAAGCGGAAATGCGTTGTCGGAGACTGGTTTCAGAATCTCGTGGTTGGTCCAGCTGGAGCATGTCACGTCGATCCTAGGGAGTGGCACGGGCGTCTCCGTCCCGATTTCGCTGGGCGTAGCGGGTTCCTCCGACGTGACGCTATTGGTGGGTAAGGCCCGAAAAACCGTCAGGATTACGGTTGTCAGGACTGTAGGGGGATCTTGACTACGTTGCCTGACTCATTGTCTTCGAGTGTGCGCATCAGGCGCGGTGGTTCATACTACATGTATTGGACCCGTTCGGCAGCGCTAAGCGGTACGCCCGGTTGGGCGGGCAGGGGGGCAGTGAAAGAAAGCAGACTGCCACAGATGCTTGTCCGAGGCCAGATACTCCTTGGCGTCCTACTCGCAACGGTTGGGTTCGCTGCCTGTGGCGATTCCCCCACAACGGTAGCTGAAAGGTTCGAGGTTGCTGGGACTTGGGATGGTGGATTCCTCGAAGGCGCGCAGATACCAGTCTCGGTACAGCTCCAAATGGACGATTCAGGCGTATTGAGTGGGATTGGTTCCGTTGGTGCAGACTCGGCTTTGATCGTCTCCGGTCGTTACGAGCCTCCGTTGGTCTATCTCCAGATCGGCCCATCCCCCGTCGTCCAGCTTGTTGGGGAGATGTACCAAGCTGATTTGATCACAGGCTTTGCGACGGCACGATTGGAGAGTCAGGACGATGGGATGCTGAGGTTGAGACTCCGATGAATAGACTCCTTGTGATCCTATGCGTGAGTGTGATTTCAGGTTGCGGGTCCCCAACCGATCCGGTGATCGGAGCGATCGAGATCGAGCCACCACCAGTCTATGAAATCTACTGGTCCTCAATTGAGAGCTGCTCCGGCCAGACGGCGGACTTCAATCGCGTCCGCTGGTTCGTGAGATATCAACTTCCAGACGACCGTGATGTCGTTGGACAGAGAACCAATCGAAATGAGATCGTACTTAGGTCTGATCTCTGGCTTGATCAACTTGTCGTTAGTCATGAGATCCTTCACCAGATCCTGGATGGTGATGGAGATCACGACTCGGAGCATTGGGCGAAGTGCGGGGTGAAGTTGAGTGACGTGCTCCAACTCGGCGGAAGATAATCGTCGTTAGGGCCAAGCTCCGCCAGCTGACAAACGTCGCGGACGTCGGGCGAGGTTGGCTGGTAGAGCGGATGCGACGCCGCACAACACCGGGTGCCGTTTGCGCTCACTCCTTCGTTCCGCGGAACTGAATCGCCGAGCGAGTCCAAGATTAGTTGAAAGTTGAGTGGCCTCCGACCTCGGGGTTACGGTGGAGTTACGACACACACACCGAAACCGAGAAGAGGAAGGAGACCACAATGAGAAGAGTGCCAAAGCTGGTGGAGCGAGGCAAGAAGGACCGGCG
>JBDNHE010000169.1:0-6658 GCA_041688945.1 Gemmatimonadota bacterium
GCGGCATGCATCGGCGATCATCGCCCCACCGCTCAGCAGCGCGTCAGCTTCCCGTAGCTTCCGCACGATCTGCTCTGGCTTGTGTCGCTTTCTCATCATCGAGTCCTTCCCCTTTTTGGGGTCGTTGGACTCTCATTCTACTTGGATCCGTTTCCGGGGGGCAGGCCAGCTTGAGCAGCCAGGCGTAAAGACTATTACTACCGACTGCTGAGCTCCGGCGGCCAGATCTCGAATGCGGAAGGACCCATCCGCGGAGTGGACGACCGGGTTGCTGAGCTGGCTACCCGGCTGATAAGGCAGGATTCGGGGGTTCACCGAGGCGGTCTCTCGCGCGACGAGAAAGCTGACACCGAACGTCGCAAGCCCTACGAGAAACCAAGCGATCGACCGGGCCGTCATTCCCCTACCCCTTCAACGAGGCGGGCCCGTACGCCACCCATCGTCCCTTGGTGAGAGGTAAAATAGAAATATGGGCCGACTTTCGACGCGGTCATCCGACCAAAAAGGTGCCCGTTTGGGATCTCAGCAGAGCCAAGATAGTCACCCCCGGCGTTGAAAACGTCGAAGAAATACAAGAAACTCCCGGCATCGGTCGAATACTCCTGGTAGAGAACTGCGAGTCGACCGTCGGGAAGCTGAGCCACACCCCGCACACCTGTCGGAGCCACCCGAATCGAACGACCCTCCGGACGGGTCAACAGGAATCCATGCGCATGCTTGTAGCGATTCATCCCGAGAGGCTCGTCGCGATTGGGCAGTACAAACGTCGCCGGAGCCGGCGGTGAGTAGACGGGCCTGCCGTCACTCATTTTCCCTAGGGCACCCGGCTCGCCATACATGCTTAGGTCACCGTCTTGCCACGACGAGGCGCCCATAGAATCCACTCGCTCACCCCCGAAGTTCAGTGCCACAACAGGCGGACGACTTGGGGATTCGGCAAGCCGCCTCGACAGGTAGATCAAGTCCCCGGAAACAACCAGCTCGATATCGTTCGCGATCTCATGGTTGAAGGAATCGACGAAATCGCCGGATGAGTCGAAAATGCTCACTCGATTCCCGTTGTCGTCCAAGACGACGATCCCGCCATCCTTCGTCAGGTCCATAGACGCCGGGCACACGAACTCGCCAGGTCCTTCACCGTAGCCGCCGAGCACCGATCGAGAATATCGGCCATCCCATTCGAACACGGCAATTTTCTGATAGTCACCATCGAGAACAAAGACGGTCGAATCGGGTCCCTCAACGACGTTTAACGGGCGGGCGATGAGTCCGCCTCCCGCATTCCGTACGCTGTCGGCCAGAAGGGGGAGAAGCTGATCTCCCTCTTGTTCGGTCCATCCGAAGATCTCTGTGACCTCAAGTCGGAACGAGAACAGGCGATGGTCCGAGCCCTTGGTCACAACAGACCTATCGGGTCCACACGCAGCGAAAAGAAGCGCAACCAGCGCCCCGGACCACCCGATCGTACTCTGTCCTCGCATTCAAGCCCGTCCGCTAATATGATACGCGTCACACTTACGATACTATAGACGTACCGAGGGACTTGATTGGTTTATCGACCGCCAATGGATAATCGTTCGCGAGTTCGGAAACGCGGGTTACAGACAGCTCTTTTTGACCTGCCCCCCGCCACTGCTTGTGCCACTCAGACCTGAGAAGCGTCCCAGCGCCTGCGCAGAAAGTCGAACGGATAGATCCCGGTCGAATGACCATCGCTCCAGACGAACTGCAGGGCGTACCGCCCGACGTAGTGAATCGCCGTCGGATAGATGTCTTCCGGAACCATCGCCTCATCCAGAATCTTGGCGCCAGTCCTCTCGTCGACGCAGCCGGCGCAGGGGCACCAGATTCGCAGATCGCGGGGCGCGAACTCACTGAACTCGCCGTCCTTCCAGACGATCCTGAGGTGCGTGCCATCGGCCGTCGGCGCGATTTCAGCGGGGTCGTGCTCTGGAAGATTGCTCATCGGTCCCCTCCCGAGGCCCGGGCTCCATCGCTCCGCCCCGGAGTTGAGAGCAGCTGGTCTCGAAAGGCCCTGAAGGCCCGCCCGCGGTGAGACCGGGCGTGCTTCTCGGCGATCAGGGCCGAGGCGAACGTCATCCCCAGATCAGGCACAAAAAAGAGCGGGTCGTAGCCAAAACCGCCGTTCCCGCGAGGTTCGCGAGCTATTCGGCCCTCGACCTCTCCCCGGAACGTGCGTCGCTCCCCCGCCCCGTCCACCCAGGCGACCACGCAGACGTAGCGCGCGGTGCGTTCGGTGTCGTCGACACCCTCCAGTCGGGAGAGTAGATGCCGATTGTTGGCCTGGTCCCGCTCGTCCCCATCCAGACCGCCCGGCGCGAACCGCTTCGATCGCACGCCAGGAGCGCCACCAAGCGCGTCCACTGCCAGCCCGGAATCGTCCGAGGCCGTGGGCAGTCCCGTCTTCTCAAAGAAGTAGCGGGCCTTCGAGATGGCATTCTCCTCGAAGGTGTCGTACGGCTCCAACTCTTCTTCGGCGGGGTCGTAGTCGACGCCGGCCTCGTGAAGTCCCAGGAGTTCGAGCTCGGGAACATCGGCGAGGATTTCGCGGATCTCGTTGAGCTTGTGCTGACTCCGGGTGGCGATCAGAAGCTTCATCAAACCGACTCAGCCAATCCCGAGGATGCGACGCTGCTCAGCCAGCAGGCGATCAATGCCCGACATGGCCAGATCCATCAGCCGATCCAGCTCCGCCCGCGTGAAGGGCTTCCCTTCGGCGGTCCCCTGGACTTCGACCAGCGTGCCCGCGCCCGTCGCGACCACGTTCATGTCCACCTGAGCGGACGAATCCAGCTCGTAGTCGAGATCCAGGCGGGGTATGCCATCGACGATCCCGACTGAGACCGCGGCAACCAGGTCCGTCATGGGATGCTTCTCAATCTGCCCCGAGTCGACCAGTCCCTGAAGGGCCCGGTGCAGCGCGATGCATGCCCCGGTGATCGAGGCCGTGCGCGTGCCGCCATCCGCCTGAAGCACGTCGCAGTCGAGCGTCACGTTGTGAGCACCGAGCAGTTCCATGTCGGTGACGGAGCGAAGGGCTCGCCCGATCAGCCGCTGAATTTCCTGGGTCCGGCCCTTGGGACCATTCCGCTCACGTCGCGACCGGGTGTGGGTCGAACGCGGGAGCATCGAATACTCCGCCGTCACCCAGCCCAGTCCGCTCGCCTTCCGCCAGGGCGGCAGGTCGTCTTCGACCGATGCGGCACAGAGAACGCGTGTGTTCCCGGTCGCGATCAGGCAGGAGCCCTCGGCGTAGGGGGCGGCGTCCAGCTCGACGCTCATGCGGCGCCCGACGTCAGGGGCGCGATCTTCGGTGGAATCAGTCATGAAATCGGTTCAGCCTTTTGCGGTGCGAATGCGTTCAAGTAGCGATGTCGTGGAATAGCCGGGCAGGAAGGGGATCACCTTCACCTCGCCCCCATCGGCCTGTACTTCAGGAGCACCAACGATGGTGTCGATCGTGTAGTCACCGCCCTTGACCAGGACGTCAGGGCGTAGCGCGCTGATCAGCTCAAGCGGCGTATCCTCGTCGAAGAGGCAGAGCGCGTCGATGGAAGCCAGGCCGGCAAGGACGCGCAGCCGTGCTTCCTGATTCACCAGCGGCCGGTCGGCACCCTTCCCCTGCCGGCGAACCGACTCGTCGGTGTTTACGCCTAGAACCAGCGTATCACCGAGACGTCGAGCCTGGTCCAGATAGGCGACGTGCCCGGGGTGCAACAGGTCGAAGCAGCCGTTGGTGAACACCAGTCGCCCCGAGCGCGGGCGGCCGAAGCGTTCGATCAGGCTGGCCCGATCCAGGATCTTGGATTCGGGCGTGGGGAAGTCGGATGGCATGAGGGCAAGATCACCGGGAGGGCGGCTTCGCTCAAGGCGACGGGATCAGCGGCAGCCTCGGGTCAGTCCTCGGGTGATGACTCATCCTCCCTTGGCGACGGCAGCCCCAGACCGAAAACGCCCCCCAGCCACAGGGCCGGGGGGGCGTTCACTACCGCAGTGCGCGGCAGACTTGGGACGGGCTGATCAGTGCCCGTGCCCGTCGTGGTCCGTCTGCCCACCTGCCCCGGCCATCGCCAGGTCTTCCCCATTGGGCTTGAAAAAGATCTTGAGAAGCGGCGGAGCCACGAACGTGGTCACGATCACCATGATCAGGATCGCAGAGAACGCCTCGGGCGAGAGCAGCCCGGCGCGACGGCCGATGTCGGCAAAAATCAGACCGACCTCACCCCGCGGCACCATGCCCACGCCGATGGCCATGTGGTTGAGCTTCTCCTTGCCGTACCCGACCACGAATCCGGAGGCCAGTTTGCCCACGAAAGCCACCGCAACCAGGATGCCGCCGACGACGAGGACTTCCCTGTTGTACACGTCGCTGAACGGGTTGAACAGCTGCACGTTCACCGCCGCACCGACCGACACGAAGAAGATCGGGGTGAAGATGTCCGCCACCGGCTTGATGCGGTGCTCGATCTGATCGAACTGGTTGGTGCCCGAGAGCACGATACCGGCCGCAAAGGCACCGATGATCATCGCCGAGCCGGCCTTATCGGCTAGCGCAGCGATCAGAAGGGCGAAACTGAAGGCGGCGACCAGAAGCACCCCTCGCACCCGCATCTTGTCGACGATCTGAAAGAGCGGTGGCGCCAGGACATTCCCGAGCAGGACAGCCACGACCAGGAAGCCGACTGCTACTGCAAAGGTGGTTGCGACGCCGATGACGCTCAGCGCCACACCCGAAGCCAACCCGGTCACCACGGCCAGAATGACCAGTCCGAGCACGTCGTCGATGACGGCCGCGCCGATGATGATCTTGGATTCGGCGCGGTGCATCAGCTTCAGGTCGCCCAGTACGCGGGCGGTGATCCCGACCGAGGTGGCCGTCAGCGTGGCACCTACGAAGATGGCGACCATGGCCAGGCTCTGACCTTCGGGATGGGCACCGATCGACGGATCGGCCAGGAGCCAGTATCCGAAGCCGAGCGCGAACGGCAGAGCAACACCGACCATGGCGACCATGGCCGACGATCCACCGACCTTGAACATCTCCTTGAGGTCGGTTTCAAGACCGATCTCGAAGAGCAGAATCGCCACACCCACTTCAGCCAGGTAGTGGATGACATCGGCGATCAACCCCTCCGCGGGCACGATGCCCAGAACGCTGGCACCGAGCACCAGACCGGCGACCAGTTCACCCAGAACCGCGGGCTGCCCAATACGTTCGGCGCCCTCGCCGAACACTTTGGCGAAGATCAGAATCGCAACGAGCACCAGGAAGAAGTCCGAAGCGGACGGATGTTCCTCGGATTGATCCTCCTCGGCCGCCGCCTGACCGCCCTGGACCGCAGTGGTTGCCGCAGCGGTGGAGGCCGTGGTGGCCGTGACCGAGGCCGGTGCCGGACTGGCGAAAAGTCCGTTGGCGATCGGTCCGGAGGAGAACCAGACCATACCGGCCAGAGCCAGCAGTACGAACTTGGCGCGGAGAGTGAGCCCGAGGATTCCCCGGGTTCGGATGGGGTGATTCACGTTGAACTGCTCCTGTTGCCGTCTTGGCAGTGGTTCGGGTCCGTAGTCGGTCCCCTCGTCATTTACGCGACTCGCAGAAAGTCGCTCGAATTCCCTGCTGTCCTACCAGTTGGATTGTGCTCCGTCAACAATTCTCTGAACCAGAAGGTCCAGCGCAGCCAGCTTGCCGACCTCTTCATTCTCCGACGCCTCCAGATACTGACCTTCGGCCCGAAGCGTGCGATTCTCCCAGAGAATCAGGTTCTGTCGCAAGTCCACAATTTCTACCGACACCGTAACCGTCACCTGGCGTTGAAGAACCTGCGGTCGGTCGCCTGCGACTCCCCCGGGGCGATAGTTGGGCGAGTTCAGGTTATAGCCGGTAATCCTGCCCCGAACGACCACATCCGCGACCCCTTCTCCGGCAGGCCGCAGTCCAAGCGCCCGCGGGAGTCTGCGCAGCATCTGGTCATGCATTTCCTGAGTGAGCTCAAGACGTGTGGTCTCGTTCTCGAACGGCAGCACGGCAATCGTCTGAACGCCAACGAAGCCGGTTCCGGACTGGAAGCCGTAGTTACAGCCGGTCGTCAGGAGCGGGAGGAGAGTCACTGTCAGGGCCACCCATCCCCGGCGTCCAGACATCCGGCGGGTACGGTTCAACATTTTCGACACCTTTGCGCGAAATCGTTAGCTGACGGAAGGCGGTCAGATCGCGGTATACCGCCTCAAGCGGCACCCCGGACTCATCTCGTGTAAGTCGTACATCCTGAATGACATCGCCACCCCTGAGCATGTCCACACGCAGGACCCTGCGGTTGACCATGTAGTAGTGGATCTCGTCCAGGTTATCCAGCCTGAACCGCATTCTGAGCTGCCCATCTATCGTTTCGCCACCCAGAAGGGCGGTCCCCAGACCGGGCCGGAACACACCCAGCGTTCCCCAGAGCAGATGCTCAGGAGGAAGAAAGTGGGAGGCGATACCCGGGGGCAGGCGCAGATCGCTGCCGACCAGCGCGGCGGCGGCCACCCGTTCGCCGTTGCCCAGAAATAGATCCAGGCGGGCTCTGTAGGGAGGCTCGACACGTGCGACGCCACTCCCGGACAATCGGAGCCCCTCTTCGGAAACCCTCCAGTCGAA
>JBDNHE010000170.1:0-16842 GCA_041688945.1 Gemmatimonadota bacterium
CCGCCGCTCCCGTGAGTAGGTTCACGAGAGCATGACATCCGCGCGGGTGAAGTTCAAATGCGTGCGGCATCCTCAGCGCCGTAAATTACTGTCGACACATGACTTCCACGCGTCGCAGCTTAGATCAACCGGACACTACTGTCGTCATGTAGCGAACGCCGGCATCGTAGAACGCCCGAAGCGCCGACAGCGAATTCTCGATCGCATGGCCGCCTTCCATGCCCATCATCGAAGCGATCCGGCCGCGGCCGAACTCGCGATTCACATCCGACGTGGTCAACGCCATTCCGAAGACATCCGGATACAGACGGATGATCTGCTGTACGATGTCGATCTGCTCCAGCTGGACTCGCGCCGCTCCGGGACCCGCATCCTCGCAGGGGATGTACACCGACCAGAACTGACCGCCGACTCCACCCGCCCTGAGGCGCGCAATATCCGTGTGCCCGGAGGTGGGTTGGCGAAGGTCGTAGGCGACCACATCCATGGGATGATCCGGGTTGTTGCGGATCTCCCAGGGCAGATCGTTGTGACCGTCGATCAGGGGCGTGGTCGCCAGAACCCGGGCGACGCGGGACTGGTGCTGGTCCTGAGCCGAGACGGCGACCGGCAGGAGCGCAGCGAGAGTTAGTAGCAGAAGAGAACGCTTCATGGCGGCATCAGCGTAGCGAGAGAACAAGCGAACGACCCTTTGTCGTCCCGGTACTGCCAAAGCTCGGCGGGGGGGTGCGGGAGAGCAAGCGGCGTGGACAGCCAGCCGGTCCGGCGGGTGGTCAGGTCCTCGGTCCCCCCCGGGCGATCAGTACTCAGTTCCCCAGGGGATCGATCCCCGGCTCCTGTTGAAGCCAGGTCGCCCGTCCACCGCGCTGTCAGATCCCCGGATTCAAGATGGGCTCGACCCGTTCCGTAGTCGGGTTGGGGCGGTCGTTGAAGGCGACCAGAAAGGTCACGCCGGGCCCCTCGCCGCGGACGGCGTGCCCCTCACCGGCCTGGAAGTGGACCATGACCGGCTGGTCGCCGTCGATCCGCAGCTCGACGGACGCTTCACCCGGCATCCGCCCGGCGAGCGTGCAGGGCGCTCCGAAAACGATCATCCACTCCAGGGCATCGGGGTGGAGGTGATTCCCACGAACGGCGCCGGAATTCATGGACACGACGTGGCACGAGACGTCCGCACCGGGGACGATTCCCGAGGTTCGGTAAGGATCCAGGCCCCAGCCACGTGCGTCGCCCCAGGCGCCCTCGCCGAGTTCTATCACCTTCATGTCCTGTCCTCCATCGATCGAAGTTGTGGGTCGGTCACGGTCTCTGGCGGCCCCTCGCGCCCCGGGGAATCATGTCGGGATGTCTGCTGGTTGGAACCCGCCGCCCACCCCCACCTGGAGGGTAGCCAGTCGGGCGGGCGGATCAATGGCTCAATCGGCCCGACGGTAGCGCCCCCCCACCCACTCCGACACCTTTCGAGGAAACCGCGACGAATCACACCGGGTACTTCGTATTCACGCTGAAAGACACACCGGAATCCCCCCATCGAATCGGATACTCCATGACGTCGGACGTTGCGACGCTGACACTTGAAGACACGCGTTCCGTTCGGAGCGCGCTGCGCAAACTCGACGGCCGCGCCACGGTCGGCGACATCGCGTCGGCCACAGGCCTGGTTCAGTCCAGCGCCGAGGCCGCGCTCCGCAAGCTTCTGGAGGTCCACCATGGGCATCTTGAAGTAGGCGAGCGGGGCGATCTGGTTTTCCGGTTCGACAAGAAGATGCTGCGCCGCGATGCCGAGCCCTATTGGGATCGCTTCCGCGAAAAGGCCTGGGCCGTGTTCAAGGCGGGCTTCAAGATCTGGATCGTGGTCATGCTGGTGGTCTACTTCGTGATCTTCGTTGCGCTGATGATCGCCGCCATCTTCGCCAACCAGAACCGGGACAGCAACGGTGGCGGCCTTGGCGGCCGGCGGGGAGGACGCAGCCACGGCGGGGGCTTCGGGAATTTCTGGATCTGGTACTGGCTCATGTCGCCCGGTTATGGACGTCGTCGTCGTTACTACGGCGAGAGCTACGTCGGCGGAAAGGACCTGGGTGGCGGAAAAAAGCAGGGGGCACCCTTCTACAAGAAGGTCTTCGCCTTCGTCTTCGGGCCGGATCGTCCGGCCCAGACCCAAGAGCGAAAGGACCGCGACTACCTGCGTATCATTCGCAACCGCAAAGGCCTGATCTCCGCCACGGAACTGGTCCAGGCCACGGGACTGGGACTGGACGAGGCCGACGACGAACTCGGACGCCTGATGGCCGCCCATGACGGCAACGCCGAGGTCACGGAGAACGGCACCATCGTCTACACGTTCCCGTCGCTGATGGTGAGCGCACACGGCAAGGTTGAGGCACGCACGCCCCCGCCAGCCTGGCGGCGCCTGGAGCCGGCCATCGCGCTGACCGGAAACAAGGCCACGACGAACGCCATGGTCGGCGGGCTCAACGCCTTCAACCTGGCTGCCGCCGTTACCGCACCGCTCTTCATCTTCCCTCGCCTGGGACTCGGCGGTCCGCTGGCCGAGATCGGGCTGATCTGGATCCCGGTGGTGTTCTCGACGATTTTCTTCGCGATTCCGGCGTTCCGGTCTTTTGGGCTCGCTCGTGAGAACGCGAAGAAGGCCATCCGGAATGTCCGCCGAGTGGCGTTGGGTCTGGTCTCGAAGGCTTCACTCGAGTCCGATCAGCCCCGGGGTGTCACTCAGGCCGAGATCGATGCGGCCGTGGAATCCGCGCTCGGTTCCGCCGGGAAGGCCAAGGCACGCAGCGTTCTCGATCGGCTGGTTGCCGAGTTCGACGGTGAAGTCGATGCTGACGCGAGTGGTCAAGTGACCTTCCGCTTCCCCGGTTTCCGTCAGTCAGTCGAAGCGGCACACCGAGCACGGACCGACGCAAAGCTTGAGCTCCAGGACGTGGGTCGGATCGTCTATGACAGCGGGGATGACGCTGCCGAGGCAGGCGAGCGAGCCCTGGCCGACTTCGACGAGCAACTGGCACGGGAGCTGGAAGGCGGACAGGCGCTGCCCTCCGGCGCGGGCGCCGCAGCCGCTTCTGGCGCGGACGGCCCCTCGAATCTGGCCGGGTATCTGGACGACCCCACGCGCTACGCCTTCCGTGACGAGTTTGAACTGGCTGCCAAGGAAGACGAGATGCGGGCGCGAGCCAAGGTCGGAGTCGGCGGCATGAACTAGATCCGGCGCCTCGACGCTCTCGCGAACTTTCGATACACCACACCAGGGCCTAACAGGCCCCATCCGTTGCGCGAATTGTTAGTTTTTCCGCGTGATCTATCTGCTCTCCGCATTGGCGGCCCTGATGGTGGGGCCGGCGGCCTACCGCACTCTGTCGCGCAACCAGCGCGCACTGGCGCTGTTGGACGGCCTGGTCTACGTGGCCGTGCCATCTCTGGTGCTGCTACACCTGGCCCCGGAAGTCCTGGGCGAGCGGCAGATCTGGCCGCTGGTGGCGATGGCTGTGGGTGTGTTCGTCCCGCTATGGCTGGAACACCAGACGCACAGGATCGGCGATCGGGCGGATAGGGTCGCCCTGCTGCTCGGGGTCGCCGGCCTGGGGCTGCACGCCCTTCTCGAAGGTGCGGGCCTCAACGCGATGGCCCGCTCCGGAGATGTGCCACTCGCGACGGCCGTAATGCTGCACCGGGTGCCAGTTGGACTGGCGATCTGGTGGCTCCTCCGACCGCGCTTTGGCGCGGGGATCGCAGTGGGAGCGATTGCGGGACTCATGACCGCCACGATGGTGGGATGGGGCGCGGGCGCCGGCTTCACTGCAGGAACCGAAAATGGACTGCTGCACCTGTTCGAGGCCTTCGTCGGGGGTACGCTCATCCATGTGATTTTCCATGGCCGTCCCGCCGCGACCAACCTTTCGGATGACCGACTTGCCCTGACCTTTGAAGGGATGGGTGGCCTGCTCGGGATTCTGCTGGTGGGTGGATTGGCCTGGAGCGGAATCGAAGTCGGACCGAACGCCGCCATCGATTTTGGCGGCCGCTTCCTTGGGCTGGCACTCGAAAGTGCCCCTGCCCTGGTCCTGGCCTATGTGGCCGCTGGACTCCTGAGCGCCTTTCTCCCGACCGGTTCGATCCGATGGATGGGACGTGGAGGACATCTCTCGTCCGCGGCCCGTGGGATGGCGGTGGGGCTGCCGATGCCGGTCTGCTCGTGCGGTGTGGTCCCGCTCTATGAGACCTTGGTGCGGAAGGGTGCCCCCCCGGCCGCGGCTCTGGCCTTCCTGATCGCCACGCCCGAACTGGGCTTGGACGCCATCTTCCTCTCGGTGCCACTCCTCGGTGGGCAGATGACGCTGCTCCGGGTCGTGGTCGCTGCGGTCGCGGCGCTGTTTGTGGGATGGGCTGTCGGGCGGGTTCTCGAACCGTCGAAATCGGCGGAGGCGGAGACGGAGGTAGACGAGGATTCCCTCTCCTTCAACACCAAGCTGCGCTCCGGACTGAGCACCGGCTTGAAGGACGTGGTGGACCACACCGCCCCCTGGATCATTCTGGGACTCCTGGTGGCGGCGGCGGCGACCCCCTTCCTGGAAGGTCGGCTCCTGGCTGAACTGACGACGCCGTGGGACGTGCTGGTCTTCACCCTGATCGGGCTGCCCACCTACGTATGCGCTTCGTCGGCTACGCCTCTGGTGGCCGCGCTCATGGCCGGCGGCCTGTCACCCGGTGCCGCGATCGCATTCCTGATCACAGGACCGGCCACGAACCTCACAACCTTCGGCGTCGTCTCCGGGCTGCACGGCCGCAAAGGTGCCCTGCTCTTTGCGGGGACCATCATCGGCTTCTCCGTGGTGACTGGCGTGGCCATCAACACCTTTGTCGGTGATCTCGCCCTGCCTGCCTTCGATGAAATCCTGGCGGACGACGGCACGCTGCTCCAGCGGATCGCCCTGGTGGCTCTAATTATCCTTTTCGGCGCCTCGCTTCTGCGACGCGGCGTGCGGAAGTCCCTGGGCGAGCTCAAGAGCGGGCTGCGCAGCCGCGGACACAGCCATTCGCATTCCCACTCGCACCGAGAGGGGGACGCCCATGACGGTGACTCGGAGGTCGGCGAGAGAGCGGCTACCGACCGCGCCGGCGGGTCGGGTAGCGAGTGCTGCGACTCAGACGACTGCTGCGACTAGTGTAGTGTGGCAGAAGTCCCGTTGCATTCGCATCTGCTCCAGCGTCGTTGCTCCTTCTCGCCATAGCGCTGCTATGACTCGGCGTCGCGCCTACCTGGAGCCGCGCATAGTCACCCTCGGTACGGACACGGGACTTCTACCACACCACACCTGGTGGCTCGCGAACTTTCGATACACCACACTACTTTGCGCGGTCAGCCATCGCCGCACCCGGCGATTCTATCCCCATAGTTCGCTCCCCATAGTTCGCTGAGATGACATGGCCGCTACGCCTTTGCTTCCGCCGCAGTCCCTTTCGCACGCCCTGAACAGTGAAAGGATCGACCCAACGGCGCCCCCACCGCGCCCGAGCCGTATGGGCCCCGCGGTGACTGCCGTGGCGATGCTTGCACTGGCAGCGTGCTCTGGAGCCGCCGGCACGGAGACCACGTCTGCGGTCGCAAGTTCGCTGACCGGCTTCACGGCTGAACGTGCAGCCACACAGCTGGCCTGCGAGGCTGACTTCCTGTCGCTGCCTTCGTCGGACGGATTCCGCGAGCACCTGCGCGAAATCACACGCGAGCCTCATCCGACCGGTTCGGCACGCCAGGTTGAGGTCGGCGAGTACATCGCCGGCGTCATGCGCGCCGCGGGGCTCGAAGTCGAGATGCACCCGTACGATGTCTACCTGCCGCAGCTCACCGATGACGTCGAGGCTCACATCGTCACGCCGGTGGCCATGCAGCTGTCGAACCGAGAGCCGGCCGTCGAGGGCGACCCTTTTTCCGGGCATCCCGATCTGCTGAACGGATGGAACGCCTTCTCGGGCAGCGGCGACGTCACCGGAGAGGTGATCTACACCAACTTTGGGCGACGTGAGGACTACGAGGCGCTGGACTCAATGGGGATCGACCTGCGCGGCAAAGTCGTGATCGCCAGGTACGGCGGAAACTTCCGCGGATTCAAAGTCAAGTTTGCCGAAGAACGCGGGGCGGCCGGCGTGATCATGTTCAGCGATCCCGGCGACAACCCGGGGACGCCCTACCCCGAGGGCGCCATGACCACGTCGGAGACCATCCAGCGCGGATCGGTGCTCACGCTGGACTGGACCGGCGATCCGCTCACGCCCTTCGAGCCGGCTCTTCCCATCGACGATCCCCGCCCGGTGAATCGCCTGAATCCCGATGAGGTCGGTCTGCACACCATCCCGGTCCTCCCCCTGGGTTGGGGTGCGGCCTCGGAGATCCTTTCCCGCATGACGGGAGACAAAGCGCCGGAAAGCTGGCAGGGCGGCCTGGATCTACCCTACCGGATCCTGGGCGGTGACGAACTCAGCGTCCGCGTCCGTGTGAATCAGCCCAAGGCGCTCACCCGTGCCATCAATGTGGTCGGTACGATTCGCGGCACCGAGTTCCCGGACGACTGGTTCATTCTGGGTGCGCACTACGATCCGTGGGGATTCGGCGCGATCGATCCGAATGGCGGCACCGCGATGCTGGTCACGCTGGCCGAGGCCCTCGGCGAATTGGCGGCCAACGGCTGCGCCCCACGCCGCTCAATCATGATCGCCCACTGGGACGCCGAGGAGTACGGCATCATCGGCTCGACCGAGTGGGTCGAGGAGTTCCGTGAAGAGCTGGAGGCCAACGCCATGGCCTACATCAACGCCGATGCTGCTGTGTCCGGCGGCAACTTCGGTGGATCAGCCTCGCCCTCGCTGAAGGCGCCGATTCTGGATGTGATCCGGGCGGTCGACTATCCCGGCGCGAACGCCAGCATCTACGACGTCTGGCAGGCCTCGGGCGACGACGACAACGCTCCGACGCTGGGCAACCTGGGCGGGGGATCGGACCACGTGGCTTTCTACACTCACGCGGGCATCCCCTCGGCTGGACTCTCGACCGGAAATCCGGGCGGCGTCTACCACTCGAACTACGACAACTTCCACTGGTTCGAGACGTTCGGAGATACGGCGTTCGTGTTCGGACCGATGCTGGCTCGTGCAGACGGACTCCTGGCCCTGCGCTTCGCCAATGCCGATGTGCTCCCGTACGACGTGGTGAGCTACGCGACGGACATCCGGACCCATGTCCAGACGTTAATGGATGTGGCCGACGCCCGCGCGGTGACGGTGGACCTGAGCGCTCTGGTCGCGTCGACGACCACTCTGGAGACCGCAGCCCGCAATCTCCAGACCGCCCGGACGGCGATGATCACAGCGGGCGACTTCGACGCTGCGGCCGCCGAGGCGATCAACCGCTCGATGATCGAGCTCGAGAAGGCTTGGCTGGATGACGACGGTCTGCAGGATCGGCCCTGGAGCCGGTCGCTCTACGTCTCTCCCGATCCATTCAGCGGATACGCCTCGTGGATGCTTCCTGGAATCCGCTACGAGATCGAGACCGACGACCCGGCCGAGGTGCCGGCATGGGAGGCCAAGTACCTGCGCGCCGTCGATGAACTGACGGAGCGCATGAATGCGGTCACCGAAATGATTGAGGCCGCTGGCTAACGCCCCGACCACCCGAAGGTGGCCGGGGCCTCGGCCCAGCGAATCATCCTGACCGGCCGTTCAGCGCCGATCCAGAATCGACACTAGCGAATCACCCCCCCGCTCCATCCTGCGAAATCGGACGCCGGGGCGCGATCAACTGCAGTCCGGTGATCACGCCTTTCAGCGTCGCCGGCACACCTTCTTCCAGCCACACCGGCGCCGCTGCATCCATGAGGTAGTGATCGAAGAACTGCTGCATGCGTATGGCCCAGTCCTTCCGATTCTGACGCTGGCCCAGTCCGTGCGCCTCGCCGTTGTAGTTCAACAGCCAGACCGGCTTCTGCAGACGCCGCATCGCGCTGAACATCTCAATGCCCTGATACCACGGGACTGCGGTGTCTTCGTCGTTGTGCATCATCAGCACCGGGGTCTCAATCTTGTCCGCCTGAAAGAGCGGCGAGTTCTCGAGGTAGCGGTTCTGCGCATCCCAGAGCGTCCCACCAATCCGGCTCTGGGTCCGCTCGTACTGGAAGGCACGGCTCATTCCGGTTCCCCAGCGAATCCCACCGTAGGCGCTGGTCATGTTGGCCACCGGGGCCCCGGCCTCGGCCGCAGCGAAAATGCTGGTGCGCGTGACCATGTAGGCGATCTGGTAGCCGCCCCACGAGTGACCCTGTACTCCCACGTTCTCGCGGTCGACAAAGCCATCATCGATCAGTGAAGTGATGCCGGGCACGATGGCGTTCATGGCACTCTCACCGGGCCAGCCGATCTTGTACGGGATGTCCGGCACGAAGAGCAGGTAGCCCCGGCTGACATAGAACGGAAAGTCGATCGACGATCCGCCCGGCGACGGGGTGCGGTGACCGTGCAGCGCGTCCGACATGCGCTCGTAGAAGTAGACCATCATCGGGTACTCATGCGTCGGATCGAAATTTTCGGGCTTGTAGAGAATGCCCTGGAGCTTCTCCCCCTCGGCCGAGGTCCATTCGTAGATCTCGGCACTCCCCCAGGAGTACTCGGACTGCTGGGGGTTCGCATCCGACATCCGATCGAAGGTCTGGAAGTCCTCGGTGACCTGATAGTCGGGGTAGTCCTGGAAAGTGCTCCAGGCGACCACGTAGCGGTCGGCGTCGGCCGCCTTGAGCGGCGTCTGCCAGGCCCGGTCACCGTAGACCACACGCTGCGGTTCACGGGTGCCCTGCACCTGATCGGTGTAGATGCCCGACGCCTTGGTGGTCAGGTGGAAGGCAGCCAGATGGAACGGCTCGTTCCGCGGTACTGCATTCATCTCGGGATCGACCCGGGCCCACCGGAAGCGAATGCCCTGTCGACGGCCCACGCCCTCGGTCAACGACCGGGCGTTCCCGTTGGCCGGATCTACGACCCACAGATCGTACTGGTCGGCGACCAACGCCTCGGCATCCCCCTCGGTCCAAAGCACGCCGGACTCCGGCGGCAGCCCCTGAGGATGATCGTCCAGCTCGTCATAAACGGGGTGCGGGATCCGAGCAGACAGGTTGGTGACCGTGCCGGTGGACGCCGACGCCGTCATCCAGGCGGTCTGCTCCTCGTCCCACCAGCTGATGTACCGGCCCGCAGGCGACATCGTCCCCGAAGATCCACGAACCGCCTCGGCAACCATGCGCGGTTGGCCGCTCCGAACATCGACCGCGTAGATGTCGTTGTAGGTGCCGTCCCAGGAAACCAGCTGCCGGTAGGGAAGGTTCGAGCTGCCCCGGGCGAAATCGCTCTCGCCGTCGTCACCCAACTGCATGTCGGGCATCTCGGGCGTTGCCAACTGCACCACGCGGTCGCCGCCATCCAGGTGTGCCACCGCAGTCCAGGTGCGTTCGAGCTCGCGATCCCGCTGCACCAACTGCATGGGCATGATGTAGTCGTCCTTCCAGTTCCAGATGTCGACCTCGACCCGATCACCATCGAGCAGAGTGTCGTTGACCTCTGGACGCGGAGCCGGCGCCGTGCCAAAGAAGATGCGACGACCCGTGCGTGAGAAGGACAGATTGCCGTGCTGGCTGACCACCCAGTCGACCGCCATTCCCGGGGTGCCGGTGGTCGCAATTGCGCGGGCCGACCCGGCGCTGGCATGCGCCGCCATCAGCGTGAATTCGGGCGTCTCCGAATCCCAGTCGGGGGAGTCGGTCATGAAGGCGATGTTGGTGCCCTCTTCGGCCGTGGTCAGCTCGCTGTAACGCCCCATTCCCTCATGGAGCGGGCGCACCGAACCATTCCCGGTCGCGACCACAAAAGCGCCGTCTCCGGCACCATCCTCGGTCGAGCGCAGGAAGGCGAGGTGGGTGCCAGCAGGCGTGAAGCCGTACTCGGTCACATCGTCAAAGCGCCACTCCTGCCCGAAGGCCAGAGAACGGAGGACCAGCGTGTGGCCATCCTCTCGCTCCGGTTTCTCAACTTCGTCGTCCTCGGACTCGGCCGCCGGTTCTTCCTCAGCCTCTTCGTCGTCCCCCTCATCGTCATCATCGCTATTACCGTCGAGCATATAGGCGACGAACGCCCCGGCGTCGGCCGGGACTCTAAACGACGTCACTTCAGGGATCCGTACCACGGAACTGACGGGATCGCCCAGGCGCAGAATGCCGAGCGAGTCCTTGGGCATGTCCTTGCGGGGCGTCTCGTCGCGCTCGGCCTGCCGGACTTCAGCGTAACCGGGGACGATCTCGAACACCGCGTAGGCACCGTCCGGCGTCAGCGTGGCCGCGCCACCGCGCGCGATCGAATGGACCTCATCGCGATCGGTCCGCCGCACGATCAACTCGGCGTCGCCGTCACCGGGGACGTAGCGGAAGGTCAGCCAGTTGCCGTCGGCCGACAGCGACCGGCTCTGGAGTCCTCGCCAGATGGGATAGGCATCGTGATCCAGGACTCGCTTGCCGGAGACTTCCATCTGACGAGCGATGCCAGCTGGGTAGTCCTGGGTCGTCGCGGCCTGCGCTACAATTGGAGCGCCGGCGACCAGAATCGTCAGGCCGGCGAAGGTGGAGATCAGGGGGATGCGGAGTGAACGCATTGGGACCTCTGTGCGGAATCGGGCGGGGCGGAGTGTCGTGAAGGTTCGACGGATAGGGCCGCTCCCGGCCTGAGGCAAGTGCACGAGGCCGGCCGGGGCAGCAACCCCGACCGGCCTCGGTCACTTCTTGGTGCCCGCCCGCCTCAGTCCGCCGCTGTATCCTGACTTCGGTCTTCTGGGCGGTCTCTGGGCGCATCGCCGAGCCCTCCCTCCACCTCGGGCTCCAGCTTCACCGGACACACCTTCAACTCGGCCGTATCGGTGATGGGGTCGTAGCCTGACCCGGTGAGGATGTTGACGGGCACATCATTGAAGGAGAACGAACTGAACACCGTTCCGCGCGGTGAGCGGGTGGTGGCTTCGATCTTGATCCGCACGCCGCCCCGGCGACTCGACATCCGCGCCCAGCCGCCGTCCTTCAGACCCCACTCGGCGACGTCCTCCGGATTCACCTCAAGCGTTTCTTCCGAGAGCAGGTAGTCGATCCCCGCAGACCGGCCGGTCTGCGTGCGTGTGTGGTACGACTCAAGGCGGCGCCCCGTGGTCAACCAGACGGGGTAATCGTCATCGATGGTCTCGGCGGGGTCGCGGTAGCGGATCAGCTTGAAGATCCCGCGTCCGTTGATGAAGCTGTCCTCGTGGAGGCGCGGCGTGCCGGGGTGTCCTTCCTCCGGCACGGGCCACTGGTACTCGCCGAACTCCACGCGATCCCAGTTGAGGCCGTGGTAGGTCTCGGTCAGCTCGCACAGCTCGTTGAAGACGTCCGCGGCACTCTCGTAGTCGAAGCCCTTGAAGCCCATCCGCTTGGCGATCTGACTGACGATCCACCAGTCCGGCTTCGACTCGCCGGCAGACGGCACAGCCCGGCGAAGTCGCTGCACCCGGCGCTCGGTGTTGGTCTGTGTGCCGTCGGTCTCACCAAAGCCACTGGCGGGCAAAACCACATCAGCCAGCGCGGCGGTCTCGGTCAGGAACAGGTCACAGACCACCAGAAAGTCGAGCGACTTGAGCGCGTGTTCACAGTGCGCGCGATCCGGGTCGGTGACCACAGTGTTCTCGCCGTCGATGATCATGGCACGGATCTCCTTACCGGCCTGATCCAGCGCCTTCACCTTGGTGATCCCTTTTTCCAGATCGACCTTGATTCCCCAGGCCTTCTCGAACTTGGCCTGGTTGGCCGGATCGGTGACGGACTGGAAGCCGGGATAGTTGTTCGGAATCGCTCCGACGTCGCCGGCGCCTTGAATGTTGTTCTGCCCGCGCATCGGATTGATACCCGTCCCCTCGCGACCGATGTTGCCGGTCATGAGTGCCAGGTTGCAGAGCGACTGAACGTTGTCGACGCCGCAGATGTGCTCAGTGATGCCCAGAGTGTAGTAGATCGCGCCACGCTTGGCCCTTCCGTAGAGCAGCCCCGCCTTTTCAATGTCGGCGGCAGGCACCCCACAGATGGTCTCGGCCCACTCCGGCGTGAATTCCTTCACGTGTTCCAGGAAGGCCTCGGCCTCGACGGTACGGCCCGCAATGAATCCTGGATCGATCAGCCCTTCGCGAGCGATCACATGCGCCATCCCCAGCAATAGTGCCGAATCCGAACCCACGCGCAGGGGCAGATGCATCTCGGCGTACTTCACAAGTCCGATCTCGCGCGGATCCGCAACAATCATCTTGGCCCCGGCCGCGATCGCCTTCTTCAGGCGTGTGGCGGCCACAGGGTGACACTCCGTCATGTTGGTCCCGATGCAAAAAATCACATCGGGCTTTTCCATATCCTTGAGCGGGTTCGACATGGCACCGCGCCCAATCGTTGCCGCCAGACCGGCGACTGTTGGAGCGTGTCAGGCACGGCTGCAGTTGTCTATGTACGAGGTCCCCAGTCCAGCCCTCACCAGCTTCTGCATGGTGTAGCCAGCCTCATTGGGAGCCCGCCCTGACGCAACTGCGTAGAGCGAGTGGCGACCGTGTTCGTTGACCGCGGCGAGCAATCCTGCGGCGGCCTTGTCGAGCGCCACGTCCCAAGTGGTCGGGACGAGCTGACCGTGATCGTCCCGGATGAACGGCGTCTTGAGCCGGTCCGGGTGATGCACGAAGTCAAAGGCGAACTGCCCTTTGACGCAGAGCGCACCCTCGTTGGACGGCCCATCCATGGCGGGCTGAATGCCGACGATCGTGTCGCCCTTGGTCATGATGTCGACCATACAGCCCACACCGCAGTACGGGCAAACCGACCGGGTCTTTTCGACCGGGGCCTCAACGTCCTTGTGGCGGAGCGCCTTCAGGTCACCCAAAGCACCGGTCGGACAGGTCTGAATACACTGGCCGCAGAAGGTGCAGGCGGAGTCCTTGAGGAGGCCGCCAAACTCGGTGGTGATCTGCGTATCGAAGCCGCGTCCCGCGATCGAAATCGCGTAGTCCCCTTCCTGCTCGGCGCAGACGCGCACGCAGCGATAGCACGAGATGCAGTTCTCGTAGTCGCGCAGAATGAAGGGGTTGGGATCGTCGGGCTTGGATTTGCCCGACTTCGCGCCTTCAAAGCGACCGGTTCGTGCTTCGTAGCGATCGACCAGCGTCACCATCTCCTGTGATGCGTAGCCCGACAGCTCGTCCACATCGACGGTGCGATTCTCCGACGTCACCAGCTCCATCAGAACCCGGCGGTGCATCTCGAGCTTTCCGCTCTTGGTGGTGATACGCATTCCGGGCGTTGCTTTGGTGGTGCACGACGCAACCGGATTGCGGGCCCCTTCCAGCTCGACGACGCAGAGACGGCAGGCACCAAAGGCCTCCAGGCGGTCGTCATAGCAAAGGCTGGGGATCTCCTTCTTGTGGCGCTCGGCCACCTGAAAGACGCTCTCACCAGCGGTATATGCGACCTCTTCCCCGTCCAGGAAGATGGTGTGACTGCGAGACTCTGACATGGCAATCAGTCGACTGAGTTTGCGGGACTGAAGATGCCGGCCCCGTCATCGAATGTTTACGCCGTGTGACGGCGGTTTCGCAAGCTGCGGCCGGGGTGGAGACGGGCCCGACCACCAGGCCCCGGAGACCGTTGATACACCACACTAGCGTCGCTTGTTGGCGGCCACGAAGATTCGATTCAGGTACTTCTCGACATCAGACATGACGCGAATCAGTTCCTTGGGGTCATCGAAACCGGCTGAAAGATCCTGAGCAAACGAGAGCAACACAGCCCGGACGGCGTCCCGATTCTCCACCGACGGCTCGCGGGCGGGCGATGCAGCCTCAGCCTCGCGGGCTTCTCGGTTCCGCTCGGCCCGGGCACCGGTTTTTTTACCTTTCCCCCTTCTACCGGTCCCCTGAGACTTCGCTGTCGTCGGACCGCCACCTGATTGAGCAGGACGCGCCGCTTCAATCGTCGGCGGTGCGGGCACGAAATGATCGGCCGCCGGGAGGTAGGTCTTTTCAAAACCGGCAAGCCCGAGTTCGGCGATCCCCTCGTCGAAAAGGCTTGCCAGATCGAAGAGCTCGGCGGTCGTGACCCTGGCCACCCGCCGTCGCTCCGCCACGATCATCTCCAGAACATCCTTGTTCAGCGTCATCCGTCCCCCTGTCGCGTCAATTCAACACTCGCCGCCCCCGAAACCCCGGCCTTGATCGAGATCGGCTCGGCAGGGGCCCGGTGAAGCAGCCATAAGAACCAATCAAAAGACCCGCACGTTCATACGCAATAGCCGTCCCGACCGTGGCAGCCCGCACTGATCGTAGAGCGCGGTATCCGTCAGATTGTCAGCCGAAATCGAGGTCTCGAAACGACGCCCTCTGGCGGTACCCCAGACCTTGCTCACCACCGCCGAAAGCCAGGTCCCGCCGTCCAGTTCAACATCCGCACCACTATTGGGATCAAGGCAGAACTGTGCGCCCGTGTAGCGCGCCTCGCCCCGAATCCGGACGTCCGAGAAGGCGGGCATCTCGGCCCAGATCCGGCCACTCTGTTCGGGGATGTTCTCCGGCTCGGTCGCGGCGAGGCTTCCGACATCAATCAGGCTGACCGATTGGAGCGTCATGTCGCCGCCGACTTGCAGGGCTCCAAGCGTCTGTGACAGGAGAATCTCCAGGCCACTGCTCTCCAGCTGGTCGGAATTGACCCGCATCCGCTTCCGATTGGGCAACGAGATCCGTCGGATTGCGCCGCTGAGGTCGTGCCGGAATCCGACCACCTGCAGTTCACCATTGCCGATCCGTGTGGTTACGCCGGCTTCGAGGGCGACGAGGTGTTCGGGGGCCAGATCCGGGTTGGGAACGAACCGGTCAAGCGCCTCCGAATAGGTCTCCCGCAACGAAGGGAATCGCCCCCGACGCGAGAGCCCCGCATGGAGCATGGTCTGCCCCTCCCGTATCACGGCCGACAGGCCGACTCGCGCTCCCCAGTCATTGAGCGTACCCAGCGACTCCAGTGCTCCCGTCCGGGGGGTCTGTCCCTGATCCCAGGCACCACCCAGGCTCAATCGCAGAGACTCCACGACCCCTGCACGGCCAGGCAAAAGCTGCCAGTGTGTCTCGGATGCGAGGCTCATCAGCTGCTGCTGATAGTCCAGGGCGGTCCCGTTGATTGTGGCGGTGTGGCGGATGTCGCTGAAGGTGAAAGCGGCGGCCAGATCACCCCTCGAGCCCAGGGTGTGATCCCCTGTCAAACGAAGCGTGGTGGTTCGGTCCGTACCATCCTCGGTGCCAATTACGTCGTCATACGCCCGTGAACCGTAGGACAGAATTCGCGAGTCCCCGAAATCCAGTCCCAGACTCGCCTCAAGATCTCCCCTGCCCCAGGGCGTTTCGTGAAAGCCGGTCCCGCCCGAAACCGCCACAACGGAGCGACGTACATTCGGATAGCGCCAGAGCCGGGGCTCGTCGGCCCCAAGTTCCGCGCCAATCCCGCGCTCGGCCTTGAAGGAGGAAGCCGACATGCTGCCCCAGGGCCCGTCATCGGACTCCCACCGAAGGGCCATGAAGGCGCTCAGATTGTCGGCGTCGGTATTGAGTCGCAGATCGTCGCCAGTGGGGATCGGCTCCGTGACGCCACCAGGCAGTGGGAAGCCTGGCGTGTTCATGTAGCCGGCCCCGATCCGGAGCGTGCCGCGGCCGTTGTCGGTCGAGAGCGGACGTTCGGCCAGGACGGATGTGGCGTATCCCCCTCGGTCGTCGAGGCTTCCGGAGGCCGAGAGGGAGGATTCGGCGTTGAAGCGCCGGCGGCCCAGGCTCATCTCGACTACTCCTCCCAGCACATTGGGTCCCATGAGCATCGAGGAAAGTCCACGGACAAAGCTGATGTCCGTGATGGCGCCCGCCGGAAAGACTGAAACGTCGGTGCGGGCGTCCCAGCCCAGCGTCAGGGGCACGCCATCAACCACCACCGCCACCTGGCGAGACTCCGAGCCTCGGACCGAGATCTCGGCCTCGCCGCGGGAGTTGGTACGGAGATGCAGCGCCGGGAGTTGTCGGAGAATGTCCGCGGTGGTTGGCGCCGCAGACAGGTTGAGCTCCGAGATGGTCAGCTCGGTCGCCGACGCTCCGCCGACGCGCGTGACCGGCCGGAGCGCCTGAACGCTGATGCCCTGGACGCGATAGACGGTGGAGTCTGCCCGGATGCTGTCCGGATCCTGCGCGCTCCCCGGGGAGGGGATGGCGACCAGCCCGATGAGGGCCAGGAGGCATAACGGAGTGCAACGGCGCTGAATTCGACCCATATCCCGCAGTAATCCTTGGTTTTTTTCGATCTGGTTCGCCCGCGTCCGTCTGCGGAACGAGGCAGGGGTTACGGCTGCCGGAATGACACGGCGCATGCCGTCGGTGTTGGTCCTACGCGCCAGCGGCCGAGGGGATCCGTCGCGGAGCGGGCCCGAACGTGGTTGGTCGTGGCCGGTCGGTCAGTCGCCAGCTGTCCCTGAAGCCGCCACATGCGCGGCCACCGCCTCGGGGAAGTACCGGACCAGGCTCTCAGTCACCAGCGGTGCCGCCATCCCCAGTCCACAGGCCGACGTCTGCTTCATGGTCTCGTTCAGGTCGGCGACCTCGTCCAGCCAGGCGGTGAGGTCGGTGGGGCCGGCCACACCTTCCAGGCGTTCGGTCAGCCGCCGCGTACCGATGCGGCAGGGGAAGCACTTTCCGCACGACTCGTGGGCGAA
>JBDNHE010000171.1:0-4370 GCA_041688945.1 Gemmatimonadota bacterium
CGGACGCCCCGCACAGCCTACTGGATAATGCCGGTTTTGCGCAGAACGCCGATGATGATGTCCGCGCCCTCGGTCAGATCCTCGCGCGTGTGCGCGGCCGATACGGACATCCTGAACCGGGATTTGTGCTTGCCGACGGCCGGGTACTTCACGGGGTTGATGAAGATCCCTTCGCGAAGCAGCGCCTCGCCGATTTCGAAAATCCGAGCGTCGTTGCGGACCATGATCGGGATCACCTGAGACTCGGTGTCGGCCAAATCCACACCGCCCTCACGAAGGCGGTTGGTCATGAAGTCCACGTTCTCCAACAGCTTGGTGCGCAGCTCGGGCTCGTTGGTCGCCAAGTCGAGCGCCTTGATGATCCCGGCCACAACAGTCGGGGCCAGAGCGCAGGAGAAGAACCGGGAGCGTGAGAAGCCACGCAGATAGTTGATCAGTGCGCTTGATCCGGCGATGAAGCCGCCCTGCCCGCCCAGGCTTTTGGAGAACGTGCCCAGGTGCATGTCGACTTCGTCGTCCAGCCCGAAGTGCTCGGCGACGCCGCGACCGTTCTCGCCAAAAACGAAGGTGGAGTGCGCCTCATCAATGAGGATCCGCGCCTTGTACCTCTTGCACACCTCGACGATCGCCGGCAGAGCGGCCATGTCCCCGTCCATCGAATAGACGCCCTCGACGATGACCAGCTTCTTGCCCTCGAAATCCTTGAGCTTGCGCTCCAGGTCGGCGGCATTGTTGTGCCGAAAGAAGCGGCTCTTGGCCTTCGACAGGATCATTCCGTCGACGATCGACGCGTGCGCGTACTGGTCGGCCACAATCAGGTCGCCCGAGCGCATCAGCCCCGCGATCACACCGACGTTGGCGCTGTAGCCAGTCGGAAAGATCATTGCCGCCTCTTTGCCTTTGAACGTCGCGAGCTTCTCGGCGAGTTCACGGTGAAGCGCGGTGGTGCCAGAAAGGATTGGCGAGCCCGAGGATCCGCCACCGTACAGGTCGACGGCGTCCTTGATGGCCTGCTTGACCTCGTCCCGGTACGAAAGGCCGAGGTAGTTGTACGAAGCGAAGTTGAGAAGATTCTTTCTCAGCTCACCCGTCTTGGTGTCCTCTACGTCTACCCGGGTCGAGGGTGCCGAATGGATCGGCAACTCGTATTGGTAGTAACCCTGCGGCCGAACCTCACTCCACCAATCGTCGAAGGGTTCGAGCAGAGCAAAGGCGTCGTCACCGGCGCCGAAGTAGAAGTTGGTATAGTCGTAGTCCATGGCGTTGGAAGAGTCACCACGGTGCTCTTCTTCCGAACCCCGAACTCGGTTCTTATCGGAGTTCACCGGCACGGCCCCCGTTGAGGTAGTTCCGCCGGACGCTTGAAGTTCATCCTGATCAGCCATTAGCCTTGCTCGACGCTGAAGGCAGCGATTTTAAAATTCGAGTCGTCATTTTTACGACAAGCACGAGAGGCAGAAGTTGAAGATTCGAGGAACCCTTGTGGTTGGGATCGTGGGAATCTTTCTGCTTTCCACCGAGGCCGTCCAACGGACGGTAATTTCGTTGCTGGTCTGGGCCCTCCCTTCCCGAAGGGAGCGCATTCTTGCTTGGTGGATCCAACGCATTGCGGACGCCGTCCTGCTGATAGTGGGCATCGTGGGAGGAGCAAAGTTCGGGTCCAAGGTACATATCCCTGGCAACCCCGGCGTCCTCATCGTGATGAACCACCAGTCCATTATGGACGTCCCCGTTGTGGTCACGAGCATTCGTCCGCTACATCCACGGATTGTTTCACGCGCCCGCTATGCGCGCGGGAAACCATTAATCTCGCACCTGATTCGCCTGTATCAATACCCCACGGTCGACCCGAGGGCAACGGGGAAAGTTGACCTTGAGAAGCTCAAAGTGGCCGCGCGAGATAGCCCGGTTCCGATCATGATCTTCCCCGAAGGCACTCGTACCAAAGACGGCGAGATCGGAAAACTGCGGCGAAATGGGCTCCGGAGAATCCTGGCAGCTCGAGATTGGGACGTGCATGTGGTCACGATCGATGGCTACTGGCGTTGTGCCAAGTACATGGATTTCGTTTCGTCCGTGGCAACGGTTAGGGGAACCACGACTGTCTCTGGTCCATTCCATTTCTCGGCCACCGAAGCTTCCGAAGAAACGACCGAGGAATTCATCGACATGCTCGAATCCCGCATGAAACAAGGACTTCTTCAGATCCGAGGCGATTCAGCCTCGTGACAGGCGTCTTACGTCGCGAGTGGGTAGCGCCTGATGACGCGCGGTCGCTGATCGAGGCCCTGGTCGAGTCAGGAGGAGGTTCGATCGCCGGGATTATTTCGTTCGGATCTCAGTTGGTGAATGCCAGTCCCAACCCGCACTCGGCGTGGGACTTTGTGGTGATCGTGGACGACTATCGTCAGTTCCACACCGCGCTGGTCAGCGCCGGGCATCACGTCCGCAGCCCGAAAACCCTCACTTTTCTTGCTGGATTCCTTGCGCCCTCGATTACGGCCTTTTCGCCAACCCGCCAGGGTACGCCAGTGGCCAAATGTGCCATCGTCAACCGATCCGGGTTCGCCAAAGCACTCGCACCACGCTCGCCGGATCACTTCCTGAAGGGCCGGATGGTCCAGCAGGTAGAGGTGGCTTGGACCCGAAACGCGCAGGTCGCCTCGGAGTTTCAGGAGCAGTTGGCGTCAGCCCGCCTGGATGTGTTCGACTGGGCCGGTCCACGGCTGACCGAGCCGATGACCCCAACCTCAGTGCCGCTGGAGATGCTGCAATTGTCGTATGGCGGCGAAGTCCGACCCGAGGCTGGAGATCGCGTGCTGGAGGTCGTGGCCGCGCAGCGAGACTGGCTGACCCCGGTCTATACCGACGTTCTTCGGCGGGCCGCTGAGACCGGGATCCTGGTCGAAGGCACGGAAGGCTACCGATTCGCCCAGCCAATCTCGGGAGCGCACCGACGCCGGATCCGGATGTACTTCATTCGGTCCAAGGTCAGAGCCACCGCTCGTTGGGGAAAACACATCCTCACATTCAACGACTGGCTGACCTACCTTCAGCGAAAGGCCGAGCGGCGCACGGGACTCAAACTTGAAGTTTCCGTGGCGGAGCGTCGCTGGCCCCTGATTCTTCTCTGGCCCAAGGTCTTCCGCGTCCTGCGCGCGCGAAACCAACGGGCCGGGCAGCTCCCCGAGGACAAGACGTGAGCACTGATCTGATCGTCCTGATCTCGATCCTCGGCTTCGCCATACTGAGCATGCCGGTCTACCACCTGACCGGCGCTTCCCGTCGTCACGATCCGCTCGAGTCGTCCGCCCGGGGGAAGTTCGTCTTGGGCAACTTTGTGCGGTCCTGGTTCTACTGGTTCATTGGACCGGTGGAAAAGGCCTCACTCGCTCTCGGTTTGTCACCCACGTTCTACAACATCGCCGGCGTCGTCATTGCCTCGGCGGGCGGGGTGGCCTTCGCCATGGGCTATATGGCTCTGGGTGGCTGGGGGGTATTGTTGGGCGGAGCCGCCGACGTGCTGGACGGGCGAATCGCCCGCGCCCGCGGAATCGCGGACGAGCGTGGCGCCTTCCTCGACTCGACGCTCGACCGGTTCGCCGAAGTCGGCGCGTTCGTGGGACTCGCGTACTGGTTCAGGCTGGACGGGCTGGCCTTGATCCTGGTCGTCATTGGAATGGGCGGATCTCTGCTGGTCAGCTATGCCCGGGCCCGGGGCGAAAGCGTAGGCGTGGTCTGCAAGCTGGGAATTCTCCAGCGCGCCGAGCGCCTTCTGCTGCTCGGCTTCGGAGGGCTCTTTGATCCAACGGTTACTCAGGCGCTCGGGCGATCCGAGCCTGGCGGCCTGCTCGTGCCCGTACTGGGGCTGATTGCGGTGGGAACGGTCGGCACCGCCATTTTCCGCACGGTCTGGATCTCACGCGAGTTGGGGAAGCGGGGCTGATCTCCAAGTCCTGAAGCGACTTACCGCTCCAGTTACGCGCCCGACCACCCTACGTACGTAACCTGCGCCTGCGATTACGTTCGTAGTCGTATATCGGCCCGACCTCCTCCGGTGCCATCCTGTCATCACACCCGAAAAATATGCAGGGCTTTGGCGAACTGGAGCGCTCTGTCACCGAACAACGCTGATGATCTGGACCTGGTAACGGCCGGCGGACCAAACGTCCACGCCTGATACCGCAACGACTTGCGATCAGGTCATTCACAGAAGTCCACCCGTGTTGAGGACGTCAGACACATCAAATCACATCGGATCAGCAAACCGATGCCCGCCGTCCGCTGAGCAGTTTCCCGGAGTTCGTCCCTCCGGAAGGAAGATGGACGCGGCTCGCCCGGTCTTACCGGGTCTGGATCATCAGGGTGGC
>JBDNHE010000172.1:0-34699 GCA_041688945.1 Gemmatimonadota bacterium
CTTCTTGCCCCCCTTCACCAGCTGTGGCATGCTTCCCATAGTGGCCTCCTTCCTCTTTTCGGTATGCGTGGTGTTTTCGCACCCCCACGCTACCCGAGGTCGGAGGTCACTTCAATTTCAACTAAGAATGGGACTCCCTCGAGCGACTTCCTTGGGCGCGTGAGTTCCGAGCTTCGTGCCCCCATGAACGCGGTAGTTGGATTCACCAATCTACTGATCCGCTCTCGGGGGCTTAAAGGGGCCGACGGCGAGCATCTTGAGCGAATCCGCCAGAACGCGCTGCACCTGCTGGCGTTGATCAACGACGTGATCGATCTCTCTCGCATGGAAGATGGCCACCTGACGGTTCAGAGTGAGCCTGTTGATCTGGGGGCGCTGGTCCAGGAGACCGTCCTTCAGCTTGAAGGTCGTACGGAGGGCACACCTGTCATGCTGCAGATGGTGATTCCCCGAGGCCTCCGGAACATCACCGCAGACGAGGCGCGTCTACGACAGGTCCTCATCAACCTTGTGGGCAACGCCGTCAAGTTCACCGATGAAGGGCACGTCGATGTTCAGGTGGAGGCCGACCCGAAGGGCGTACCCATTGCCCTTCATGTCCGAGACACGGGCCCGGGCCTTGAGAAGGATGTGCTGGAGGGCCTGTTTGATTCCTTCGAACGCCTGGGGCGCCGCGAGGTGCCGGTCGGAACTGGTTTTGGGCTGGCGGTTTCGCGATCGCTCTGCCGCCTCATGGGATTCCACCTGACCGTTCGGACCCGAGTCGGACTGGGTTCCACCTTTTCGATTCACTTCCGGGAGATCGCCGGCCAGGAGTCGGTGCCGGATCCCGCAGATCGGAGGGAACCAATGGGCACAGCGACAGGGGAGGGCGTCGTCTCCGGCCCCGTCGACGATGCCAGCGAGGATCGCATGATCGCCGACACCCTGCGGGAACCGAAAGTCGACCCGTCGCCCTGACACGAAAAAGGCGAATCCCCCGAAGAGGATCCGCCGTTCGCTCAGACCGTCAAGGCCGAGTAAGCCTCCAGACGCCGTCAGGTCGCTCCAGATGCCGCCAGAGCCAACTCCGGGGTCTCTTCCGAGGCCAACTCCGGGGTCTCTTCCAGAGCCAACTCCGGGGTCTCTTCCGCACTGGCTGCTGCGTCCTCGGGGACTGGAGTCCGGTCCGGGCGGCGTTCTGTCACCGCGTTGAAACCCGCACCGTGGGCGATTACAGGCTTGATGAACTGCCGTCCGATCGACTCGAGCTGCGTGAGCTCAAGGTCGGACAACCCCGGGTACCGGGATGCCATGTATTCAATCGTGTCTGCGAGCCACTCCATTCGATCAGGCTGCGCTGAGTCCAGGACCTGACAGCGCGCCGTGTGGCTCATGAGCTCGTCTCGTGCTTTGGTCATAAGGCTTGATTCGTGTTTACTCAAGGTTTCTCCTTTACATGGTTAGTTAGACTGGGGACTCAAGTTAATACACTTTAGTCACTTCGGTGTTCCAGATCGTGAGCTTGCGGGCGGGAAGGGGAGTCGCTCCACGTCGCCGACTCCGCCAACGAAACGAGGGCCGCCAGCCGAAGCTGACGGCCCTCGCCGCTAAAACAGTGCCACCCACCCCTGAGAGGTGGAGGCGCCGACTTCAGTCACCCATCAGGTAATCGGGCGCGTCTTCGGTGCAAGCTTGATCGACCACAGCCCTGAATTGAAGTCCGTGAAGAACAGGTTCCCCTTGTGCGGCTGGGGTCCCCACGCCATCGGCGCGTTCGCCACGTATCCATTCGGGTCGTAGGCCTTCCAGACCGCCATCTCACGGCCCTGGGTGGCCAGGTTGCCCATCAGCTCGCCCGAAACGTCCACAACGCGCACGCCACCTTCGTAGTACGCCACGTAGAGAACGTCGTCTTCGACCCACAGGTTGTGGGTTCCGAACTCGGGAACCTCATACCGGGCCACATCAACCGGGTTCTCCGGATCCGTGAAGTCGATGATGTGGATGTAGCCACTGGTGACCGAGGGCGTGCCGCCCTGCGTGGGGATCCGGCCAAGACCGGCGCCGCTCCAGGCAGCCCCACCACGAGCCATGATCTCGTCACCCAGGAACAGGTAGACCTTGCCGGTCGATTCCTGCCGGTAGGGATAGGCCGCGTGCGTCGCGCCCACCGGGTAGGGGAAGTTGGTCACGAAGACCGGGTTTTCGATCGAACCACCCCAGCGTCCGTTACCCACGTCCACAACCACGACGCCGTTGCCCCACTCGGACGAGTAGGCCATGCCGTCGGAGACCCAGACGTCGTGAATCCGCGAATCCGGGTGGTTGTACTCGGAGACGTAGGTCGGATTGGCCAGGTCGGTGACGTCGAAGATGATGTACTTGTCTCCGCCCGCCAGCGCGAAGAGGTAGTCATCCTGCGCGAACATGTTGTGTACGCCACCGGTGATGCGCGCGTCGTCGATGTATCCTGCAATCACCGGGTTGGTCGGGTCAGCCAGATCAATCAGTACCGGCCCGTCGCGACGGGTCGAAGTGCCTTCGCGCGAGAGGGCAGCGTAGCGTCCGTCGGGCGACACCTTTACGTCGTTGACCGTGCGGGCGTCGACCTGAATCTCTTTGACCAGCCGCTGGTTGGCCGGGTCGGTAACGTCCCAGAACTTGGCGATGCCATTGCCGCCCCAGGTGCCGGTTACGGCGTAGTCCCGTCCATCCAGCCCTTCGTAGACCCAGAGGTCGGAGGTGTGGACGTCGTCTACCGATCCCTGACCCATGACCTCAACCTCGCGGACAACATCCCGCGGACGAACATCAATGATCCGCCGTGCTACCAGGTCGCCAGCCGATGCCAGGATGGTGTACTGACCGGGAGCCTCACCGACGAATGCGCCGCCCTCAACGATGCCAGCCGCGCCGGGCGCCTTGATCGTATCATCGGGGACGTAGTACGTGGACCAGAGAATCTCGATGTCGTTGACCGACTGGCCCGAAGCGGTGCGAGCGGCCGCGTTGAAGCGGACCACGTCCCCCTGAAGGGCCTGATCGCTTCCACCGGTGATGGCCAGGGTCGCTGCCGGCATTGCTGCAACGTTGTAGCTGATCGAGCCGCGGGATCCTTCGAAGTCTGCGGAGATCGTTGCTGAACCCGGTGCATGTGCCATGACGGTGCCGAAGGCATTAACCGTCGCGACGGAGGGGTTGGACGAGGACCAGCTGAAGTCAGTGTTTGGCCGGGCTGATCCATCACGATGGAAGGCCGCCGCGCCGTGCCGGATCATGGTTCCGGCATACAGCGAAGAATTGCTGTGGGCGCTGACGTCCACGCGAGCGATGGCGGGCCATGTCACTTCAACCGGGACCACCAGGGTGACTGCGTCCCCGGTAAAGTCGGCCGGCAGGATCAGGCTGGCGATCAGCATCTGGGTGCCACCGGCCTGGCCGGTGATCTGCCCGTTCTCCCAGGAAACACCACGACCGCTGACGCGCAGTTCCACGCCGGTCACTTCGTTTCCGGCTGCGTCGAAGGCCGCGATACGGAGGGGGGCTGTGGCTCCCATGGCGACGGATGGCGACTCCGGGATGGCCCGAAGTTCGGTGACTCGGGTGGCGACATCCTGAGCCGCAACCGGGATAGCGGTGGTCGCGGCCGCGCAGGCTACGATCGCAAATTTGCGTATCAAATTCATCGTGTTGTTCGATTCCCTCATGATTCTCTCCGAGCGGGCTGCTGCGATTACCGGACGCCGATTCGCAACTCATTGAGGAGAGCCGCGACAGACGGTAGCGCCCGGGGGTGCGAAGGTCGTAGAGTATAGTGCCCTGCAGTGGGGTTCGCACGTAGTGTTATTCAGGCGAACTTCCGTGGCCGGTTCAGGCCCATGATTCATGGTTTTCAACCCCGATCCAGATGCGCATCGCCAAACTCGCGTTCCCACTCGCTGTCCTCCTCGCCGGCTGTGCTTCCGGTTCGTCCTCAAACGGCATGCAGGAGGCAACCGCGGGCCCGTCAGAAGCACCGGCGATGAACTACTACGTCTACGTGGGCGCTGAATCCGCCGATCTGATGCATCGCATCAAACTGGGCCCCGAGGGGGCTTCGGTGGACAAGACCATCCCGGTGGGCGAACTGGCGGTCGAAACCGAGGGTCCGCACGGCTTCAATACTTCGTCCGACGGTCGCTACATCTACATGACCACGGGGCATGGAGCGCCTGACGGGAAGCTCTGGAAGTTCGAGGCCGGCCCGGACACGCTGGTCGGGACTCCGACCTTTCTGGGCTGGTTCCCGGCCACGGTGGATCTGACTCCGGACGGCCTGTACGCATTCGTGGCCAATTTCAACCTGCACGGTGAGATGGTCCCGAGCACGGTCTCCGTGGTCTACACGCCCGACATGCTCGAAGTGGATCAGATTGAGACCTGCGTGATGCCGCACGGGCTGCGCCTCTCTCCCAACGGGCTGTTCGCCTACTCCAATTGCATGATGAACGACGTGATGGTCGAGATTGACACTCGCACGTTCGAGGTGTCGCGGATGCTGTCGGTCGCTCCCGGGACGGAGGGGCCGAGGGCGCTTCCCGGCGCCGGCATGGACCACTCCGGGATGGACATGAGTGGCATGGACATGGCCGGAATGGACATGGGTGACATGGACATGGGTGGCTTGCCGATGTCCAATGCCTGTTCGCCGACTTGGGCCCAGCCGTCTGTGGATGGGTCCAAGCTCTACATTGCCTGCAATAAGGGCGCGCGGATTCTCGAGGTGGATGCCGCTTCGTTCGAGCTACTGCGCATCATCCCGACCGGCAATGGCCCGTACAACCTGGACGTCACCCCCGATGGCCGCCTTCTGGTCGCCACGCTGAAGCCCTCCGCTGCGGTCGAGTTCATCGACATCGCGTCGGGTCGGAGCATGGCGATCACACCGAGCTCGACCACGGTGACGCATGGCGTGGTGGTTTCGCCGGATTCACGGTACGCCTTTGTGAGCGTCGAGGGTGTGGGTTCCGAGCCTGGCAAGGTCGACATCTACGACCTTAGGACGTTCGAGCGAATCGCCGATGTCGAGGTGGGTCAGCAGGCAGGCGGCATCACCTTCTGGAAGATGGAGGCCGTGAGATGAATCAGCGAGATGAATCAGCGAGATCGGACCGCATGAGTGGCATCGCCCCGCTGGTGATTCTGCTGATGGAAGATGACCTGGGGCTAGCCCATTCGATGGGCCGCGTACTGGAGCTTGAGGGCTATCGTGTCCTCAAGGCCGAGAACGGGCGGATCGCGTACGAGATCGCGGAACGCGAGGAGCGGATTGATCTCCTGATAGCGGATCTCGTTCTGCCCGGGTTGAGCGGTAGAGAGGCGGCCAACCTGATCGTCGCTCACCATCCGGAAGTGACGGTCATGTTCACAACCGGCTTCACCAGTGCTGCCCCAGAGTTGAAGGAGCTCCTCGAGTCCGGCCTCCCAGTTCTCCGGAAGCCCTACACGGTCCCGAGTCTTGTGGAAGCCGTTAAAAGCGCACTCCAGAGCTGATCCCCGGCCCGGATCGAAGCGGCAGCCGGTCGCACCAGCGGTCCGAAAGTGGATCGGATGGGCCCCAGTCATCCCACGCGATCAGCTGATCGGACGGGTCCTGGGAAGCAGGCGAATCGACCACAGCCCCGAGTTGAAGTCGGTGAGGAAGACCTGGCCCTTGTAGGGCTGAGGCCCCCAGGCGTTTGGCTGGTTGGCCATGTATCCGAAGGGATCAAAGGCCTTGAAAACGGCGATCTCCCGGCCCTGGTTGGCCAGGTTGCCCATGAGCTCGCCGCCGACATCCACGGCACGCAGACCACCCTCGTAGTAGGCGACGTACATGACGTCGTCCTCCACCCAGATGTTGTGGGTTCCAAACTCGGGGACTTCGTAGCGAGCCACATCGACCGGGTTCTCGGGGTCGGTGAAGTCGATGATGTGGATGTAGCCTGAGCTCGGTGACTGGACACCGCCCTCGCCGGTCTCGGGGTCGAAGCCGTTGTCGCTGCCATAGCCTTCAAAGGCCGCCCCACGCCGGGTGAGGATCTCATCTCCCAGAAAGAGGTAGACCTTGCCGGTCGACTCCTGGACGTAGGGGAACGCCGCATGGGTCGCTCCCACAGGGTAGGCGAAGTTGGTGACGAAGACGGGATTCTCGATCGTGCCGCCCCAGCGACCATTTCCAACGTCCACAACCACCACGCCGGTGCCCCACTCCGAGGAGTAGGCGATGCCGTCTTCCACCCATACATCGTGGATGCGGGAATCGGGGTGGTTGTACTCTGATACGTAACGCGGATTGCTGATGTCGCTCATATCGAGGATGACGTACTTGTCACCACCGGAAAGCGCGAAGAGGTAGTCGTTGGTCGCGAAGACGTTGTGCACGCCGCCGGTGAGGTCGTCGTCGTAGTTGGCCACGACCTCGGGATTCCGTGGGTCTGCCAGATCCACGATCACCAGTCCGTTCACCCGATTGGACGCCCCCTCTCGGGAGAGCACAGCGTAGCGCCCGTCGGGCGACACCTTCACATCGTTCACCGTCCGGGCATCCACCTGGATCGAGTCGTACAGCACCATGGAGCCAGCTTCGGTGACATCCCAGAAATAGGCGACACCATTCGCTCCCCAAGTCCCGGTTATGGCATAGTCTCGCCCGTCCGTGCCTTCAAAGACCCAGAGGTCCGAGGTGTGCACGTGGCTGACCGAGCCCTGTCCCATGATCTCGACCTGCCGCACCACCTGTCGGGGACTCACCTCAACGGTGGTGCGGGCCGCCATCGGCCCGGCCAACGCCAGGATGTCGTACCGGCCGGGCACCTCAGCCACGAAGCGGCCCCCATTGATGATCCCGGCAGCGCCCGGTGCCTTGATCGAATCGTCAGGCGTGAAGGTGAAGCTCCAGGTGATCGGAGCGCCTTCCACGGTCCGACCGCCCGCCGAAATCCGGGCGGTGAAGGGCAGCAGGTCGCCGGTCAGCCCATCCTCGGGACCCGAAAGGGTCATGGTCGCCGCTGCCGGCCATGCCGCCACATTCCAAGCCAGCCGGGACTCAACACCTTCAAACGAAGCCGTCACGGTCGCCGCACCCGGTGCCACACCCTCGACTACACCCCAGCGATCCACACGGACGATGGATGGATCCGAGGAGCGCCAGCTGGGGGTCGGGGAAGGCCTGGCGGTGCCGTCCTCATGCCATGCCTCGAAGGAAAGTCCGACTCGCGTGCCCGGATAGAGCGAAGCCTCCGGGGTGGAGATCGCGGCTCGCGAAACGGCAGGCCAGCGAACGGTGACCGGAATGCGCAACGCCGGAGATGTGACGCCGGCGTCTGCAGGCAGAACCGCCGTGGCGACGATCTCGAATTCCCCGGCCGCAAGCGCGGTGACCTGGCCTCTGCGTACCTGCAGCGATCCACGGGGCGCGGCAAATCGTACTGCGACGTCGACCGTTTCGCCGGCACCGTTCCGGACGGTGACTGAAAGGGGTATGCTCTGCCCGACGACCATCTCCAGCTGACCCACCGAAGCGGTAAGGGCCAGGCCACCCAGCGACTGCCGGGCCGACAAGGGCCCCGCAACCAGAATGAGTGCCGCGACAAGCAGGCGAGTCGACGCTTTCAGCATTATCAACAACTCCACGGTCATCAGTTAGTAGTGTGGTGTGGGAGTAGTCCCGTGTCCGTACAGAGGGTGTTGCTGCACTGGTGCATGCAGCGACGCACGAATACAACGGGACTTCTGTTACACCATACTGGGTCGGGTTCGGAAACGAACCGCCCGGGCGGGCCATCTGCCCTTCCCCAACTTGTTGACGCGGAGGCGGGGCCACAAGAAACTACCCGCCTCTCTAACACTTCCGGTCAAACCGAGGTTGCAATGGTTCAGCGCATGGTGCTCCGACTCCTTCTCATCGTGGTGTTCGTCCTGCCGGCCATGCCTGCGGTGGCGCAGGTCGATGGCCCGCGGAATGCCGCGATCACCACGCCCGCAGAGTTCTTCGGGCACGAGATCGGGGTCGACTACGAGCTGCCCAACTACACAGACCTCGAAGGCTACTGGACGATTCTGGCCGGGGAGTCGGATCGCATGATGCTCCGCTCGATCGGTCAGACCGAAGAGGGGCGGGAGCAGTGGCAGGCGATCATTACCTCGCCCACGAACCACAGCAACCTCGATCACTACCGCGAAATCGCGTCCTCGTTGGCACGAGCGCGCGGAGTCAACGCCACCCAAGCCAGGCAGTTGGCCAGTGAGGGCAAGGCGGTGATCTGGATCGACGGCGGGCTGCATGCCACCGAGGTGGTGGGGGCGCAGCAGCTCATGCAGCTGGTCTACGACATGGTCTCTCTGCAGGATGCCGAGACGCTGCGTTTTCTGGACGACATCGTCCTGTTGGCGACCCATGCCAATCCGGACGGCATGGAGCTGGTCTCCAACTGGTACATGCGCAACGAAAACCCGCTGGAGCGCTCCACCGGGGGCGTTCCGGTTCTGTACGAGAAGTATGCGGGGCATGACAACAACCGTGACTTCTACATGGCCAACCTGGCCGAGACGCAGAACATGAACCGCGTCATGTACACCGAGTGGTATCCGCAGATTGTCTACAACCACCACCAGACTGGCCCGGCCGGGACCGTGATGTTCGGACCGCCCTTCCGCGATCCGATGAACCACTACCTGGATCCGATGCTCAAGACGGGGCTGGATCAGGTGGGCTCGGCAATGCATCAGCGCTTCATTGTTGAAGGGAAGGGCGGGACCACCTTCCGATCGGGCGCCAGCTACTCCACTTGGTGGAATGGTGGACTGCGGACCACGCCCTACTTCAAGAACCAGATCGGGCTGCTCACGGAAATCATCGGCAACCCCACGCCGGTCGAAATCCCCTTCATGCCCACCAAGCAGATTTCGCAGGCAGATCTCCCGTTGCCTGTCCAGCCGGGTGTGTGGCATTTCCGCCAGTCCATCGACTACTCGCAGACCTCCAACCGAGCGGTCCTGGACTACGCCTCGCGCAACCGCGAGCACCTGCTGTTCAACATCTGGCGGATGGGGATGAACTCCATTGAGCGGGGGTCGACCGACTCCTGGACGGTCTATCCCTTCGATGTGGATTCGGCCATCGCCGAGGTTGGAACGCGCGCCGATGCGGCTGCCTGGGCGAGCGTGATGCGCGATCCGGCAGCGCGGGATCCGCGCGGCTTCATCCTTCCGGCGGATCAGGGGGATTTCCAGACTGCGCGGAAGTTCGTGAACGCTCTGCTCATGAATGGCGTTGAGGTGCACCGGGCAACGTCCGCCTTCACCGTCGCGGGCACCCGGTACGCGGCGGGCTCGTTCGTTGTGAAGGGAGACCAGGCCTTCCGTCCCCACGTGCTGGACATGTTCGAGCGCCAGGAGCACCCCAACGACTTCGCCTTCCCGGGCGCACCGCCGACCGCACCCTATGACAACGCCGGCTGGACGTTGGCCTGGCAGATGGGCGTGGAGTTCGATCGGATCATGGATGGCTTCGACGGCCCGTTCCAGCCGATCAACGCCTTCTCGATCGAGCCCAACCCGGCGGCCATCGTTGGCAGCGGCTCGGGCGGCTTCCTGGTTGATCCGCGAGTCAACGACGCCTTTGTGTTGGTCAATCGTGCCCTTGCCGAGGGTCACGCGGTGCACCGCATCGTTGACCCGATCGCGACGGGTGGTGTCGAGATGCCTGCGGGCGCTTTCTACTTTGGGGCCGACGCCCGCGGCGTGCTGGAGATCGGCACCCGGAACACCGGAGTCACGGTTTACGCCCTTCCGGCCCGTCCGGTCGGCGAAGCCCACGAACTCCGCCCAATCCGGGTGGGCCTGTGGGACCAGTACGGGGGCTCAATGCCCAGCGGTTGGACTCGGTTGATTCTGGAGCAGTTCGAGTTCCCCTACGAGGTCGTTTACGGTGCTGACCTCGATGCCGGGAACCTCAATGCCCGCTTCGACGTGCTGCTCTTTCCGGACGGTGCGGTTCCGATGCAGGACCGAGGTGGATTCGGAGGCCGCAGTCCCGACATGGAATCGGTTCCAGCCGAATACCGCGATCGACTGACGGGCGTGAGCGTCGGGACCACGGTTCCCGCCATTCTCGACTTCATTCGCAACGGCGGCACCGCGATCGCGATCGGCAGTTCGACCAGCCTGGGCTACCACGCAGGGCTGCCCATCAGCGACCACATGGTCGACGCCAGCGGACAGCCGCTGAGCTCGGAGGAGTACTTTACGCCGGGCTCGGTCCACGAGGTGGGGGTCCATCACGGATCGCCGGTCACCTGGGGGCTCGGGGACCGACTGAACATCATGCACTCGCATTCGCCGGTCTTTGATGTCGAGCCCGGTGCTCCGGGGGTGACGATTCTTGCGACCTACGACTCGTCCCATCCGCTGCGTAGTGGTTGGGCCTGGGGGCAGGAGCGTCTGCAGGGAGGCGCCTCGATGCTTGAGGCCGATCTGGGCCAGGGCAAGCTGTTCCTCTTTGGACCCAAGGTGACCTTCCGGGGCCAGTCGCATGGCACCTTCCCGCTGGTCTTCAACGGGATGTACTACGGCACCGCAACGGCCACCACGCTTCGCTGAGTCGCGCGGCTATTCACGAACGACTTCAACTTTCAGGGATGCACATGCACAACAGCTTCACACGTCTGACTGCGCGGGCGTGCCGCGTCATGCTGGCGTTCACCGCGCTCTCCATCCTGCCGTTGGCCGGCATTGCCGCGCAGGTTCAGTGGAGCCCTGTCCCGGCGGGCATGCCCCAGACGGGGGCCGAACTCAACGGGTTCACCGCCCACACGCGGCACCTTGAGATGTGGGACTATCTCAATGGCCTGAGCGCTACCTCGACCTCCATGCGTCTGGGGACTTACGGCGAGACCCGCGAAGGGCGTGAGCTGGCCTACGCGGTGTTCTCGAAGCCGCTTGTGGCGGAGCCCTGGGAGGCCATGGCATTGGGTCGGCCCATCGTGGTGCTGGCTGCCAACGTCCATGGGGGTGAGCGCACCTTCCGCGAGGGACTTCTGGTCCTGATGCGGGACCTCGCAACTCCGGGCACCGACGCCAACAACCTGCTCGACAAGGTGACGGTGGTGGTCGCGCCTCAGATCAATCCGGACGGCTTCGAAGCCAGTCTGAACGGTCAGCGCGGAAACTCGTGGGACATCGACCTCAACCGCGACTACGTCAAGCTGGAGCATCCCTCGATCCGGAATTACATCCAGAACATCATCGGCGCCTGGCGTCCACACATGTTCGTGGACGGACACAACGGTGGCTCCCGGCCCTACAACCTGAACTATCAGTGCCCGAGTCATACTGACCCGGCGCTGGCGATCACGCTGCTCTGTGACCAGGAGATCTTTCCTGCGATCGATGCCGAACTGGCTTCGGAGGGTCTGAAGTCCTGGTACTACACGGGCGGTAATGCAGAGGAGTGGCGCGTCGGTGGTTCACAGGCCCGGATCGGCCGGAACTACGGAGGCTTTGTCAATTCGGTCGGCATTCTGTTCGAGGCGCCCTCGCAGGAGCTCGAGGTGGGAGCCCGCGCCGGCTACCTGGGCTATCTCGCCGTCGTGAAGTATGCCGCTGAGAATCCCGAGCGTCTGATGAACACCGTCGCCACCGCGAACGCGGAGACGGTCGCCATGGGTGCGCAGCCCACCGGCTCGGTCACCACAGCCATGGAGTATGTGGCCGAGGAATACCCGGTCTCGTACGAGATCATGGGCGACGATGGAAATCCGGTTCAGATCACCGGGGCTCGTCTCATGAAGCGGCCTGTGGTCACGGCTCAGCGTGATCGGCCCTGGGCGTACACCTTGCCGCGCGATGCGGCGGATGCGGTTGCGATGCTTCGCCGGCATGGCATCACGGTAGAGCAGCTCCAGGAAGAGACCGTCCTGAATGTGCAGGCCTACGAGATCGGCAACATCACGCACTCGGCTCAGTACAACCACGCCGCGGTGACTCAGATCGAAGTGGCCAATGTCATGATGGTTGAGCAGACGCTCGACGCTGGGACCTACGTGATTCCGACCGGGCAGAACCTCGGACGACTGGTCGGGCACATGCTCGAGGTGGAGACCGAGGACAACGTGGTCTACTGGAACACTATGGATGCCTGGATCCCCCGTGAGGGTGGCACCATGTACGGGTCGGGTCCGTTCCGGGAACGTCCGCGCAGCACGCGCCCGCTGGTGCCGATCTACAAGATCATGGCGCCGGTCAACCTGAATACGCGCATGGTCGATACCGTCTGGCGTTAGCGTGGTGTATCGAAAGTTCGCGAGCCACCTGATGTGTCGAGGCGCAGGGCCGGATGCATCGGCGTTCGAATGGCCGAGACACTTTTGATACCTGGCCTGGTGGCGCACCGGCAAGATGTGAGGGCCGGCGACGGGTGAAGAAATATGGAAGGCCCGGGGTGCCATTCAGGCGCCCCGGGCCTTTGCTCATCTTGAAGGGGGACACGCCCACCTCCATACCACCCACCCAGTGCCGAGGGCTCTTCAGCCCCCTGCGACACCGCCCTCCGCCAGTTCTACTCCCTGACGCTGCGGTCGAGGTAGGCCTTCAGCCGTTCCCATGCGTCGAGCGCCGGAGCGGTGCGAACCTCGGGTTCGTCGTCCACCCTCAGCCAGAACCCGTGGTTTACATCGTCGTAGATGTGGAGATCGTTCTCGATCCCCACTTCGCGGAGCGCTGTTTCAAAGCGCTCGACGGACGCCACCGGGATTCCCTGGTCAAGGCGAGCGAATGTCCCGTAAACCTCGTGGTCCATGTGGGACAGAGTCTCCGGATCCTCAACCAGCTGGCCGTAGAAGATCGCTGTCGCCTCATGGTTGACCCCGTCCAGTCCGAACGAGAGCGCGACTCCGCCCCCGTAGCACCAGCCCATGGCGCCGACTCGACCGGTCACATAGGGCTGCGCCTTCAGCCAGTTCACGGCGCCATCCAGGTTGCCGATCATATTCGGCCCGGCTTCCGCCATCAGCGCCCGGTTCTCTTCCGAGGTGCTTCCCACACGGCCCTCAAACAGGTCTGCGGCAAGCGTCACATAGCCTTCGGTGGCGAAGTTGTCGGCCAGCTGCCGGACCCTGTCGGTGAGCCCGTTCCACTCGTGAATCAGCACCAGGGAGGGGAAGGGGCCCTCACCTTCGGGTACGGCCAGATAGCCTGTCGTCGCGGTGTTGCCGTCGAGGTAGTGGAGGTCTCGTCCGCCCAGTGGGCCCGCCTCACCGATGATGGCTGACGGCAGCTGCCCGGCAACAGTCGGAGCCAGGGCAACGCGGTTTTCGGTCGCGGCCGCCATCTCCATGGAGGTGTCATCGGCCTCGGAGCTGCCACAGGCCGCGCAGAGAATCAGGGCTGAGAGAAGCGGGATCCGCCTCATATTCACTCTCACTGTTGGGTTGGGAAGTGGTGGAGGTCATTGCGCCTACCCGCCTTCCGCCATCGGGTGCCGTTGGCGAACCGGGGGCCGACCCGGTATCCTTTTGCGATTATGGAAAAGGACGCCGGCCGGGAGGCCATGACACAGACCGGCCCGAAGAGCCCTTCCGATCTTGAATCGGCAGAGCTGGGGGCGAACCGAGAGCAGATCCAGGCTGCCTTGGATGAGATCGTTCTCTCATCCCTGAAGCCGCTCTCGGTCGGCTTGGCGATCCTGTATGGCCTGCTGATCGGTGCCCACTACTGGACGCTTGATACCGCCGCCGAACAGATCATGATGCCGGTGGCAGGACTCACCGCCATCGGGTTCCTGTTTATCTGGAATCTGCTGTCCAAGGGACGGATTCCAGCGGCCAAGTCCCATGCGCTCGCGGGTGGCATCGGACTGATCGTCGCCGCGAACGGGCTGCTCCAGCTAATCCTGACGCTCAACCCCACCCAGAGCACCAACTTGGTGGTGCTGATTCTGGGGATGGGAATTCTGTTCCTGGACTACCGCTGGTTCGGGATCGTCGTGACGCTGACGCTTGCTGGCTGGCTTGGCATTGTTCAGATCGTCCCGGATCCGTTCAGCTGGCTGCCGTTCGGGATCGCCATGATCGCGGTCACGGTTCTGGCGGCGATCGCGATGTCCTTTCGCCTCAAGACGTTCAGGCGAATCGAGAACTTCCATCAGCAGGATCAGGTCCGGCAGGAGGCCTTGGAGACGGCTCTTTCTCGGACCGAGAAGGCGCGTCAGGGTGAGTCTGAAGCCCGTTCAGCCCTCGAAGATGCAGTCCAGGCGCTGCAGGACAGCGAAGAGCGCTTCCGGCGCCTGGCCGATGCGACGTTCGAGGGAATCCTGATTCACCGGAACGGGTTTATTCGCGATTGCAATCGACGTGCCAGCGAGATGTTCGACATCCCTATCGATCAGCTGGTCGGGCGGCGCCTGCAGGACTTCATTGCCGCGGACGCCGAAGGTCACGACCCGGTCCACCTGGAGGACCCGACAGCGCGCCTGGTAGAAGCGCAGGCCAAGCGGGACGACGGCCTGGCCTTCCCGGTGGAAATCGCACGGACGGCGGCAACCGTGGCCGGCGAGCGGGTCACGGTCTCCGTTGTCCGGGATGTGACTCGACAGAATGAGGCGGAGCGGCTCCTTCGCGAGGCTGCTGCTGCGGCCGAAGAGTCGAACCGGGCAAAGAGCACCTTCCTGGCCAACATGAGCCACGAGCTGCGTACTCCGCTCAACGCCGTCATCGGGTTTTCGAACATCCTGCGAAAGAACAAGGACGGTTCGTTTGCCGAGCGCGACCTGGAATACCTTGATCGAATCGTCAGCAACGGCAAGCACCTTCTGGCGCTGATCAACGATGTTCTCGACCTCTCCAAGATCGAGGCGGGCCGGATGGACATGGTCATTGAGAGCATCGATCTGGATGCGCTCGTCCGCGACCTGTACCGGTCCTTCGAGCTGCAGGCGAAACGCAAGGGCGTCGACCTGGTCATGGAGATCCCAGCCCGGGTCGAAACGGTCAAAGGTGACGGGCATCGTCTGAAACAGATCCTGTTCAACCTGATCGGAAATGCCATGAAGTTCACGGACCAGGGTGCGGTCACCATCCGGGTCACCGAGACGGACGGAAAGCCTACGCGGCTGGAGGTTCAGGACTCCGGCATCGGGATTCCGCAGCACCGGATCAACGAGATCTTCTCGCCCTTCCAGCAGGTCGATGCGTCGACTTCCCGCAAGTACGGTGGTACGGGGCTGGGTCTCGCGATCTCGCGATCACTTTGCGAGATGATGGGCTTTGCTCTTGCTGCCACCAGTGTCGACGGGCAGGGGTCGACCTTCCTGATTGACCTGGCACCCGAGATGCCGGTGCAACCGCGCTTTCAGCCGGGTTCGGTGACCGTCACCGAGGATTCTCCTCCGGCCTGAAACCCTAAGGCGTTTGTCTTGATTTTCAGGGAGAGATCCTAGAATCTAGTTGGCTTCTTTCCGACTCAGTCTCTCCCAAATCCGGGCCCTTCATTGAATTCCGACACTTCAGTCTCCGCCGTACCGGGACCGATTTTCCGGTGGTTCCGAGGTTTTGGGCGCGGCGCGGACCTGGTGGTCGACCATGCGGGCGAAATCGGCCTGCTGTTCTGGAATATCATTCGGGCGATCGTTTGCCTGAGAGTCCCGATGCGCGCCGTCCTTCGGCAGCTCTACGTCATGGGTGTCGAGAGCCTGCCGATCGTGTTCGTTACCGGTGCGTTGGCCGGAATCGTCACCAGCCAGCAGGGCGGCTACCAGATGACCGGCGCGGTGCCGAGCTACATTCTGGGATCTCTCGTGGTGCAGACCGTGATCCTCGAGATGGGCCCGGTTCTGACTGCGATCGTCCTGGTCGGGCGCGTGGGAGCCCGGATTACGGCCGAACTCGGGACCATGAAAGTCTCCGAGCAGATCGACGCCTATCATTCGCTCAGCCGTGATCCGGTCGCGCTTCTGGCCGCCCCCCGTGTCATTGGCGGACTCATCGCCTTGCCGCTACTCGTAGGATTCGCCGACATGATTGGCATTCTGGCCGGAATGGTGGCTGCGAACCTTGATTCGGGCCTGGGGACTGAGTCGTTCTTCTATGGGGCCCGACTCTTCTGGCATTCGTGGGATCTCTTCTACTCGTTCACCAAGGCTCTGGTCTTCGGTCTGGCGATCCCCCTGATTTCGGTACACATGGGCTTCCGGACCAAGGGCGGGGCAGAGGGCGTGGGGCGCACCACGACGGACGCGGTCATGTTCATGACGCTCACGATCCTGATCCTGGATGCCATGTTCCCGCCACTGATGTTGAACTGACCTGATGATCGAATACCGACAGATTTACAAGGCATTTGATCACCCGGTCCTCACCGGCGTGGACCTGCAGGTCGAACAGGGCGAAATGTTTGCGCTTTTCGGGCCCTCGGGGACCGGGAAGAGTGTTCTGCTCAAGACGACCATCGCGCTGATCCAGCCCGACTTCGGGGATGTCCTGATTGAGGGCGAGTCGGTTTATTCCGGGGCGGCCGCGCTGCGACGGGCCCGCGCCAAAGTCGGATACGTCTTCCAGAACGCGGCACTCTTTGACTCGCTCAACGTGTTTGAGAACGTGCAGATGGGCCTTCCGGAGGAAGAGTTGAAGACGACTCCCCGAATGGAAGTCGCGAGTCGTGTCTGGCGCGCTCTGGAACAGGTGCACCTCGATCCCGACGTGGTCCTGTCCAAGCTTCCCTCCGAGCTGTCGGGAGGGATGCGGAAGCGGGTCGGTATTGCCCGCGCCATCGTGGGTCGCCCCAAGATTCTGTTGTGGGACGAGCCGACCACCGGGCTGGATCCGGTCAATACGGCTGCAGTGGAGCGGCTGATTACGCGACTGTCAGATGAACTCGAGGTGACCTCGCTGGTGGTCACGCATGACATCGAAGGGGGGCTCGACATGTGTGATCGGGTCGCCATGCTTGAAGGCGGAGGGCTGCGCTTCTGCGGAACCGCCGATGAATTCCGAAACAGCGACGACCACGTGGTCCAGGCCTTTGTGGACCGAGCTGCGGCGGAGCGCGCACTTGATATGGCGGAAGCCCAATGAATGAAAGTGGCAAAGGTCCCAGCGAGCGTGATCTCAAGCAGGTGGTCGCCCGCCAGAGTGGCGCGCGTCACTTCTGGGTCGGCGTCTTCGTCCTGCTTGGCCTCATCTCCTTTGTGACGGTCCTCTTTCTGCTGACGGATCCTGCAACCCTGCGTGGTCGCTACATCGTCGTCACCAGCATGAGCGACGCCGGTGGCGTCCGGAAGGGCGACCCGATTCAAATGCGCGGCGTCAACATTGGCCGCGTGAACAAGTTCGAGATGTCGCCCGAAGGCCTGGTGAACATCCGGATGGAGATTGAGGGCGAATGGGGCGTGCCAGTCGGCTCGCGTGTCATTCTTGCTGCGGCCGGGGTTTTCGGTGGCCGGACGGTTGAGATCATCCCTTCCATGAACAGCTCGATGGTAGCTGAGTGGGACACCATTCCGGGCGACGACGGCGGTGACGGCCTTCTTGAGAGTGCCGGAGTCCTGGCCGATCAGGCTGGGGACGTTATGGGGCGGATCCAGAAGTTCCTGGACGATGGGACGATCGGTTCGATGCAGGGCACCGCGCGTGAGGCCGAGGGTCTCGCGCTGGAACTCAGAGTCGTCCTGGCGGAACAGCGATCGGCGCTGGCGGAGTTGACCGGCTCACTCCAGCGGGCTTCGGAGGGCTTTGAGACCATGACGGAAGCTGGACCGGACATCGTGGCTGCCGCAGAGCAGGCCAACGCACTGATGACGGACCTTCGGGCGACGACGACGCGCCTGGATGGTGTGATCTCCTCGCTGGACGCCGTCGTTGGACGGATGTCGCGAGGCGAAGGGACGCTCGGGTTGCTCAGTCGCGACGAGGCCCTCTACCGGAACGCGGCCGCGGCGGCGGCCAGCCTTGATGCATTCCTGATCGACATCAAGGCCAACCCGGGCCGCTACCTGAAGATCGAGATCTTCTAAAGCCGAACAACCAGACGGCCCCAGGACAAGCGGCCCAAAGACAGACGGCCCGACCACCTCGCGGTGGCCGGGCCGTTGTGTCAGTGGCTGGCCATGTCAGCCGACCACATCAACCATCACCAGCCGGGCGCCAGATTGAAGCCCCAATGGGCGCCGCGATCCGGGCGCTGGAAGGGGAAGGCGTAGTAGGTCTCGAGGATCAGGATGCCCAGGACGCTGGTCCGAGCCGCGATGCCGGCAGAGAAGACCGGCACCCGTTCCGCGCTGGAGCGGCTGAACTTCCAGACCGGCGAAGCATCTGCATCCCACGCGATTCCGCCATCCACAAACCCGACCAGCTCGGTCGGCAGGAAGGGGAAGTTGATCAGGCCGAACTGCTCGACGCCAATCACCGGAATCCGCACCTCAAGATTCATTACGCCCAGGCGCTGTCCGAACAGGCGGTCGAAAACCGGGCAGGTGGAGATCTGTCCCTGGTTGTTCAGGATCGGCGTGTTCGGGTCCACCGAGGCGGCGCATTCTCCGTTCTGGAACGATTCGAAGGCGTAGCCGCGAATGAAGGTCTCGAAGCCCAGGAAGAGTGGCTGGATCGCATTGGAGTCCAGGTTGCCGTATCGGCCGAAATGCAGACCACGGAAGGCCACGGTCAGGTTCTTGTGCGGTGCCCAGTACCGTCGCCAGTCGGCCGTGGCCGTGACGAAGTCAATCGAACCGACCGTCGCCTCGAGCTCGAAGCGGTATCGGCCACCCCGGATCGGCGACGTGAAGGCGCTGAAGGAGTTGTCCCCGACCAGCGCGACCGAGGCATTCGCCAAGTTCAGCGCGGGCGGCTCCAGATCGTCACGCGAGACTCGATCAACGCGGGTTACCCGTCCGAACTGGTCGAGGAAGAACCGGTCTTCCTCCACGTCGTACGAGATGCGCGAGGCGCCCACGCCGAACTCGATCCTCTGCGTGCTCGAGAAGGGATACGACACCTGGCCGAGCAAAGAGCTGTTGTAAATCCGGTAGCGCTGCTGCGCCAGAAATGGGTCACCGATAATGGTATCGGTGTCGGTGATGACGACCTCCTGACCGAAGCCCTGTCGCAGGAACTGGTACGGCACGCGGCCCGCGGCCACAGCCCAGTTCCAGCGGTCGCCGGTGTCCAGATAGAAGACCTGTCCGCCAATGTCCTTGATGCGACCCTGCGCCGAGATCGCCACACCGACGGTCTGGTTGCCCAGCATGTCGGAGAAGAAGGCCGAGGCTCCACCGCCGATGAAGGACCCGAATTGATCGGCCCCCACACCCAGCGAGGGCTGACCGACAAAGTCGAGAGCCAGCGAAGGATCGTACTCGGCGCTCTGCCCGACCGTGTAGGTCCGGGGCATCGCCAAGCCAGTGCCGGGATCGGCGAGGTACTCCGCGACCCGGCTGTAGCGCTCCCGGTCGGCCGGCGGAATGATTCGTCCGGCCATCATCTCATCGTCCGTTGCCGCCACAACTCGCACGGGGGTTCCTGGCGCGTCGGCAGAGAAGCCGTTGATGCGGTAGCCCGCCTCATCGAAGATCGAAATCGCCAGTTCACCGGTTCCAGCCGCGACCGAAAGCGCCGGTGACATGGCCACGATCCCGCTGACGCCGGTGACAACCCGCGTGATCCGCTCGATCGAACGGCCCCGCAGATCGGTCCGGTAGACGTCAGAGAATCCATCCGCGTCGGAAAGGAAGTAGAGCTGCTGACCGTTGGGCGCGTACTGCGGGTTCGAGTGCCGCACGTTGCCCAGCAGGTTCAGTACGCGAACCGCGCGGGTCGAGATGTCGATGGTCGCGATCTGGAACTTGGAGTAGACCAGGGCATCCCAATCGGTCTCAGGCCCGCGATCCGACGCGAAAGCGAGCTGCGTCCCATCCGGTGACCAGGTCGGGTGCATGTCGGCGAACTTGTCGTTGGTCAGCCGATCAAGCTGCTCGGACTCCAGGTCATACACGAACAGGTCAGAGATGCCACCGACCATCCCGCTGAAGGCGATCCGGCCGCCGTCCGGCGACCACGCCGGATTGTTGATGGCTCCGATCTGGTCATCCTCGAAGGTCAGGCGACGATCGAAATCACCGTCGTCGGTGTCGACGATCACGATCTGGTTGTCACCCTCCGCAAAGACCACGAAGGCAAACTGGGATCCATCCGGAGACCAGCTGCCTGACGAGTCGATGTATCGAAGGGCATCGCCATGCGGATCGGTGACTGCGCTGACCAGCTTGCGGACCACCCGGCCCGTTGTCGCGTCGGCGATGTAGAGGTCGACCGCGAAGACGTCCTTTTCGGACAGATAGGCGATGTAGCGGCCATCGGGCGAAAGCGCCGGAGCAAAATTCTGATCGCCTGAATTGTCCGAGTTCAGGATCGGACGGCCTGCGTCCTCAGGAGCCGCCCGTCCCTCCATCAGGGGCAGATAGGCGTCTGAGACCGAGGCCTTCCACTGGGCCGAAAGCGTGTCCATCGGGACACCCAGAACCTGCTGGATCGCAGGGGCGAACCCGATGCGAAGCGAGCGGCGGTACACGTCGATGATCGCATCGTCCCCGTAGGTTCCGCCCACATAGGCCCACAGAGCCTGGCCGAACCGATAGGGGAAGAACCGCGAATCACGTGTCAGCTGAGTGATGGTCGGGAAGTCATCGCGAAGAATGGCGTCCCGCATCCACATGGCGGTCAGTGGATCGTCACGACCAACCGAGAGGTACTCGGCCATCCCCTCGACCAGCCAGAGCGGCAGCGTGACGAGTCCCTGAAGACCCCCACCGCGCCGGCTCTGAGCAATATTGTACTGGAAGGCGTGGACCAGCTCGTGACCGAGAACGTGGTCCGTATCCCAGTAGGAGCCCGTGAGCGGCAGGATCACGCGGTTCTTGAGCGACTCGGTCACACCCCCGGTACCCTGGCCGATCGTGCCCTGGAGCGTGTTCGTCTGCTGAAAGTCGGGGTGGTCCGCATAGATGATCAGCGGTTTTGGAGCCTCGAATTCGTGCTGGAAAGCTCGGGCAAAACGCTCGTACCATCGCTCGCTCTGGCGAGCCAGATCCTCAATCGCGGCGTCAGAGAGCGGGTAGTAATGAATGTTGAAGTGGGGCGTACTCAGGACCTTAAACTCGAAGTCATCGTACTGGACCTTGTTTCGACCGAAGTACTGCGCCTCCGCCGCGGCGGGGAACGCCATCGCCGCGGCAATCCCGAGCCCCATCAGGAGCTTGAACCGGGCCTGCAGTCGGGTGCTTCGCGTCTCGCTGAACATCGTCATGTCTCGCTTCCCCTGAGGGATCGGTGTGCGGCCTGCCTGGCCCGCCCTCGAATTCTGAATTCTGTCTAATGAAGTGTCGCCATCACCGCCGACCCGAACGCTGGCTGGCCCTTTGGAAACACCATAGCCCACGGGACGGGTTCCAGATACCATTTGCGCCGAGTCACTTCGGTGTCGATCATCAGACACCATCGCCTGCCACTCTGGTGGGCAAGAACCCTGCCCTGACTCAGCCTTATGCAAACTCCGCCGCCCACACCCTTCCTACGCCTTCTGGCACAATCCCTTTCCATCGCAGGCTTTGCGTGGCTTGCCGGTTGCTCCGAGCCCACAACGGTCTCTGACGTCTGGACGGTCCAGCCTCTGGCATCGGGAATCGCCGCCGGGTCGCAGACCCCTTATCTGTCCTCTGCGGGGGACGGCGCCGTCCTTTCCTGGTGGGCGTCGGAGGGGGACGAGACCGTTTTGCGGTTCGCGCGGTTTGATGGCGAGACAGTCACGGGCGTTAAAGAGATCGTCCGCGGCACTCGCTTCTTTGTGAACTGGGCTGACTTCCCCTCGATCACGCAGCTCCCAAGCGGGCGGCTGGTCGCTCACTGGCTCCAGCGCGGGGATGCGGGCGGATACGACTACGGCGTGCGGGTCTCGACCTCGACGGATGGCGGCGACAGCTGGGATGCACCCTGGACCCCCCATGAGGACGGCACCCCGGCCGAGCATGGCTTTGTCTCGATCATTCCGGAAGGGGAGGATGGCTTCACTGCCTTCTGGCTGGACGGACGGCAGTTCGCTGCCTCGGGCCATGATGCCACCAACGAGATGACGCTCCGCACGCGCTCAAGCGACGGCGGAATGGCAATGGGGCCCGACGCGCTGGTGGACGATCTTACCTGTGACTGCTGTCAGACCGACGCGGCCTGGACGTCGCAGGGACCGATGCTGGTCTACCGGAATCGCACGCGCGAGGAGATCCGGGACATCTACTACACGCAACGCCGGGGCGACGAATGGACCGAAGCCCAGACCCTCCACGATGACAACTGGGAGATTGCCGCCTGTCCGGTGAACGGACCGGCAATCGCCGCGGACGGCGATCACGTGGTGGTGACCTGGTTCACGGCGGCCGCTGAGCGCCCGATGGTTCAGGCCAAGATCTCTACCGATGGCGGGCTGACGTTTGGGCCAGCGCTTCGAATTGACCACGGGAATCCTTCGGGTCGTGTCGATGTGGTCGCCCTGGGAGAGGGCCGGGCCATGATTTCATGGCTTGAGCGTGTGGGAGGGCGGGGCGCCGAGGTCCGCATGCAGGAGTTGAACGGTGCTGGCTTCGCGGGCGATTGGGTCACACTCGCCGGATCGTCGTCGGCGCGTGCGTCTGGCTTTCCGCGACTGGTTGCTCTGGATCCGGATCGCGTGTTCGCGGCTTGGACTGATGTTGTGGGGGATGATCCCCAGCTCAAACTCGCACTGGTGACTCGGGAACGATGAAACAGCTGTCCGCCATCCGGCCTTTCCATGCCGCGCTCATTCTGGTGATTGCCACCTCCTTTTCGGCCTGCAGGGATCTTGAACGCCCGCCGCGAGTCGGGGATTCGCTACCGGAGTTCGAGGCGCCAATGACGAGCGGCGAGATGCTTTCCTTTGCCGACCTGAAGGGCCAGCCCGCTCTGATCAACCTGTGGGCGACTTGGTGCCCACCCTGTCGATCGGAAACGCCGTACCTGCAGCGCCTCTCCACCGAGCTTGGCCCACACGGCCTGCAGGTGGTCGGGATTACGGTCGACAACCGGAGCGCTCGCGAGTCCGTCGACTTCTTTCTGAACGAAGCGGGCGCCAAGTACCGGCAGATGTTCGACCCCGGGATGGCTTCGATGGACATGTTCGGCGTGATCGGACTTCCGGCCACCTTCGTGGTGAATGCCGAGGGTGAGATCACCTACTACGACTTTGGGCCCGTCGATGACGGGGATCCGGCCTTCGCCGCAGCGTTAGCCGCGCTGCTTCCTGATGAGGTAACGATCCCCGGTCCCGACGATGAAGTCGCCGGGGCGCCTGATGAGACGGAGATGGAGGGCGGGAATTGACCGGTGTGGGAATTCCCGAGGTGCTGAACGCCTATGACACTCCCGTCGGCGTTGTGGATCTGGCCGTGGCTCAGCGGAATGCGGAGCGGGTCGTCGCCTACTGTGCCGAGCACGGTCTCGCCTGGCGGCCGCACGTAAAGACCCACAAATCGGGTGAGATCGCGAAGATGCAGTTGGCCCTGGGGGCAAAGGGACTCACCGTCGCAACGCCCCACGAAGCCGAGGTCATGTCCGCCGTGACCGACGATCTGCTTCTGGCCTATCCGGTCGTGGGCCCACTCAAGATCGCAAGGGTGATCCCGCTTCTTTCGCGTGTCAGGCTACGGGTCGCACTCGACTCCGAGGAGGCCCTGCTGCCGCTCGCTGCGGCTGCCGTAGACCATGGGCGGGAGATCGGAATACTGGTTGAAGTCGACGTCGGCCTGCGTCGTGTTGGACTGCCGGAGCCCGCCGATGCGGTGCGGCTGGCGCAGAAGGTGGCGGACACCAAGGGCGCTCGCTTCGACGGCATCATGTTCTACGCCGGGCACATCCGAGGTACGGGGCCCGACGAAGACGAGGCTATGATGCGGCTCGCCGCCTTTCTGGATGAGGTCGTCGGCGGTCTTGAGGCGGCGAACCTTCCGCCGGCGGTCGTGAGTGGTGGCACCACGCCAACCCTGTGGCGCAGTCACGAACTCCCTCACCTGACCGAGATTCGTCCGGGCACCTGCATCTACAATGACCGGGATGCCGTCGCGGTTGGTGCTGCGACACCAGATGATTGGGCGTACTCAGTCATGGCGACGGTCGTCAGCACCGCAGTCCCCGGCCGAGCTGCCGTAGATGCTGGATCCAAGGCGCTGGCCAAAGAGGCTCGGGGCGGTTCGGGCTTCGGGGTTCTGCTCGATCGACCCGAAGTGACGGTGGTCGTGCTTTCTGAAGAACACGGAATGCTTGATTTGAGTCAGACTGACTGGACACCACGGGTGGGAGACCGGGTGCGGATCGTACCCAACCATGTCTGCGTCTCGGTCAACCTGCAGGATCATGTGGTCGGGCTGGATCCATCCGGGGCGCACCTTATCGCACTCGAGGGCCGCGGGCGTGGCGGTTGGGCTCCCGCGCGGATCCCCGCCGCGTCTGCTCAAGCCCCTTCCTGATCCGGGGTGTGGCTGAGACTTTGACCCCATGAAAGCGCTTCCCAACCCGCCCGTGCCGTTGAGCCGAGTGCAAGAGATCCTGTCGGCCGGGGCGAACATTCAGGCGTTGGTCGTGGGTGACCTGATGCTGGACGAGTACATCTCGGGCCGCGTCGATCGAATCTCACCCGAGGCTCCGGTGCCTGTGGTGCGCGTCGAGGAAGAGCGTTGGGCCGTGGGAGGCGCTGCGAACGTTGCTGCCAATGTGAAGGCGCTGGGAGCCCGCTGCCCGGTGATCGGCCTGGCGGGTCATGATGACGGAGGCGATCGGCTGGTAAAGGCGCTAGAGGACCTGGGCGCCCGGACCGACGGCGTGGTCCGCACCAAGTCACGCCCGACCAGCGTAAAGACGCGCGTCATGGCTCGGCATCATCAGATCGTTCGTTTCGATCGCGAAGAGGACAGCGACATCCCGCCTGAGGGCGTTGAGATGGTCCTCGCAGCCATTCGCCGCATCGCGCCCGAGTGCGACGTCCTGATCATGGAGGACTACAACAAGGGGCTGTTGGTCCCCGAGGTCATCGAAGCCGTGCTGGCCGAAGCGCGCACCCTGGGAATCCCTACGATTGTCGACCCCAAGCGGCTGCGCTTCTTCGACTTCAAGGGGTGCACGATTTTCAAGCCGAATGCCAAGGAGCTGGCCGACGCTCTGGGCGAACATCTGGCTCCTGAGGATCCGGACTGGATGCATCGCACGCGGGAGCGGCTGGAGTGCTCGCATCTGCTGCTGACGCTGGGCGAGAAAGGGGTGGCACTGGCCACCGACGATGGCGGTTACCTTCGGATCCCGGCCTTTGCGCGTGATGTGTACGACGTCTCCGGGGCGGGGGACACCGTGACCGCCGTCATGGCGGTGTCGCTCGCGGCCGGAGCGTCGCCTCCCGAGGCCGCAATTCTGGCCAACCATGCTGCAGCCATTGAAGTCGGAAAAGCCGGAGTGGCGACCGTCACCCCGGACGAACTGCTGGATCACTACCGGAATTTTCACCAAAAGGACAACTGAGAATGAGCGACATGAAGCGCATTGCCACCGACGACGCACCCGCAGCCATCGGTCCCTACAGTCAGGCCATCCTGTGTGACGGCTGGCTCTATGTCTCCGGTCAGATCCCGCTTGATCCCAAGACGATGGAGATCGTTGAGGGTGACATCGCGGCGCAGACCCATCAGTCGTTGAAGAACATCGCGGCGATCCTCAAGGAAGCCGGTGGTTCACTCAACAACATCGTCAAGACGACCGTTTTTCTGTCGGACATGGGCAACTTCGCCGCCATGAATGCGGTCTATGCCGAGCACTTCGGCGATCATCGTCCGGCCCGCGCCGCTGTGGAAGCTGCCGCGCTGCCCAAGTACGTGGACGTCGAGATCGAGTGCATCGCCCGGATGGGATGATTCGCCAACCCGCGGCGGGACCCAGCGGGGTTTGAGTGAGTTTGCACAGGGCCCGTCCGGTGATTCCGGACGGGCCCTGTTTTATAGGGTCGGGTCGGCGAAGGGATTCTTGCCGGTTTTCGGCTTGACCCCAGCGTTTCCGCGGAGCAGTCTGTCTAATCAGTACGTTCCCCCCTGCACAACACCAATGAAGGACGTTCAAATGCCCAACGCGCCCGCATCGCTCCGGCGCCGAGCCTCGGTCGGTTATCGCGCCGGCCTTTCCACCATGGCAGCCGCCGTGCTCCTGATCGCACCCGCACTGGGTGCGCAGCAGTTCGACGAGTCCATGTACGACGTGCTCAGCTGGAGCAACATCGGACCTGACCGGGGAGGGCGCGCGACCGCCGTCGCTGGCAGCGAGAGTCGACCCCTCGAGTACTACTTCGGCGCTGCGGGTGGTGGTGTCTGGAAGACGACCGACGCCGGACTCAACTGGCAGAACGTCTCCGACGGCTTCCTGACTTCTTCATCGGTGGGTGCGATCGCGGTTTGTGAGGCCAATCCGAATGTCGTCTACATCGGCACCGGAGAGACCGAACTGCGCGGCAACATCATGCAGGGAGATGGCGTCTACAAGTCGACCGACGCTGGTGAGACCTGGACGCATTTGGGCCTGGCCTCCAGCCAGAATATCGCTCGCGTCCGCGTGCATCCAACCGACTGCAACACAGCCTGGGTCGCGGCCTTCGGCCAGCATTCCTCGCCGAACCCCGAGCGCGGGATCTACAAGACCAGCGACGGGGGTGACAGCTGGGACCTGACGCTCTTCAAGAGCGACAAGGCGGGCGGCGTGGACCTGGCGGTCGACCCGAACAACCCGAACATCCTCTTTGCCGGCATCTGGGAGGCCTTCCGGCTCTCCTGGGGCATGAGCTCCGGTGGCCCCGAGTCGGGTCTGTGGCGCAGCGCGGATGGTGGTGACACCTGGACCGACATCTCTCGCGCCGAAGGGCTTCCGCAGGGTGGGGTCTACGGCAAGATCGGTGTCAGCGTCTCGGCGGCAAACAGTGATCGTGTCTATGCCATTCTCGAGCATGCCGAGGAGGGTGGCGTCTACGCCTCCGACGACGGTGGACGTACCTGGGAACAAACCAGCGACGACCGTAACCTGCGTCAGCGGGCCTTCTACTACTCGCGCATCTATGCCGACCCCATTGATGTCGACCGGGTCTACGTTCTGAACGTTGGCTTCCACCGCAGCGATGACGGCGGCCGGGACTTCGGTCGCCGGATTCGCGTACCGCACGGTGACAACCACGATCTGTGGATTTCGCGGACTGACAACCAGCGCATGGCCGAATCGAATGACGGTGGCGGCAACGTCTCCTTTAACGGCGGCCAGAGCTGGACGGATCAGGATTTCTCCACCGCACAGTTCTACCGTGTGACGACCACCAATCACGAGCCCTACCACATCTGCGGCGCCCAGCAGGACAACTCCACGCTCTGCGTGCCGAGCGGTGGCTGGGGTCACATTTCGTCCGACTATCAGTATTCGGTCGGCGGCGGCGAGTCGGGCTACATCGCTTCCAACCCGAACAATCCGGACATCTTCTACGCCGGCTCGTACGGCGGATCGCTTTCGCGCTTCGATCACAAGACCGGCACACGCCGGGCCATCAACATCTGGCCCGAAAACCCGATGGGGCAATCGTCCGAGGATCTGGTGGAGCGCGCGCAGTGGACGTTCCCGATCGTCTTCTCCAACCACGATTCCGGCGTCCTCTACTCGACCACCCAGAAGGTCTGGAAGACCACCAATGAGGGCGGCAGCTGGACAGCCATCTCGCCTGATCTGACGCGGGCCGATCCGTCGACCCTCGGACCGTCGGGTGGTCCGGTGACGCTGGATCAGACCGGTGTGGAGACGTACGCCACCGTGTTTGCCCTGGCACCGTCCTTCCATGACCCGGCCGTGATCTGGGCCGGATCGGACGACGGGCTTGTGCACGTGACCCGCAACGGGCTCGACAACACGCCCGACTGGACCAACGTTACGCCTCCCGATGCGCCGAACCACGTGCGCATCAACACTATCGAGGCCTCGCCAACGACGCCCGGCAAGGCCTACGTGGCCGGAATCCGGTACCTGGTCGACAACGATCGGTCGCCCTACATCTGGAAGACGGCGGACTACGGGCAGACGTGGACCAAGATCGTAAACGGCATCCCCGCAAACGACTTCATCCGCTCGGTAAGGGAAGATCCCGCGCGCCCCGGGCTGCTCTACGCCGCGTCTGAGACGACGGTCTACGTTTCGTGGAATGACGGGGCCAGCTGGGGCCCGCTGACCATGAACCTGCCCAACACGCAGGTCTCCGACCTTGTGGTTGAGGATCATGACCTGGTGGTTTCGACGCACGGTCGTTCGTTCTGGGTCATGCGCGACATGGGCATGCTCCGCGAGCTGCCGGACATCCCGACCAATGCAGATGCCTGGCTCTTCCAGCCTCGCAACTCGGTGCGTGACTTCGACAACGGAGTCGAAATCTACTACTGGCTCGACGACGAAGCCGACGAAGTGAAGATCGAGTTCCTCGACACCGCCGGTAACGTCCTGTCCGAGACGGTTTCGGGCGGTGCGGCCGAGGCTGCAGATGGTGGCGGTGGTGGCGGTGGATTCGGCCGTTTCGGCGGCGGTGGCGGCGGTCGTGTCAGCGCGGACGCCGGTTCGCACCGGTACCGCTGGAACATGCGCCTGGAAGGCTTCACTGATTTCGAGGGCCGCATCTTCTGGGGCGCCGGCAACCAGGGTCCCGAAGTGATTCCCGGGAACTACGCGGTTCGCCTGACCGTCGATGGCCAGGTCATGGAACGTGACTTTGCGATTGAGATGAACCCGCGGTCCATGGCCGAGGGTGTGACGCTGGCCGATCTCCAGGAGCGCTTCCGCTTCGCTGTCGAGATCCGTGATCGGGTTTCGCAGGCCAACGAAGCCGTGCTCCGGATCCGCGCCATCAAGCGTGAGGTTCTGGATCGGCTCGAGCAGGGAGAAAACGCTGAACTCGATGAACTCGGGACCGCGGTCAACTCGCGGCTCCTCGGCGTCGAAGGCGAGATCTACCAGGTTCAGAACCAGTCCGGTCAGGACCCGCTCAACTACCCGATCAAGCTCAACAACAAGATTGCTGCGCTGCTTGGATATGTGGACGGATCGGAGAACGCGCCCACGGAGCAGGCCTATACGGTCTTTAACAAGCTGACGGTTGAGCTTGATGGCCAGATGGAGGCACTGCAGGTGATTCTTCGTCAGGATCTGCAGCGCCTGAACGAGATGCTCCGCGAGCTTGGGCTGGACCCGATCGATCTGGAGAATCTGATCACCTGATCGTAGCACCCGGGTCGGTCAACCGGGTGTGAAGGCAGGATGGGCAGGGCTGCCAGTCTGCTGAACGGAAATGAGGGGCGGTTTCGCGATTGTTGCGGAGCCGCCCCTTTTCTTTCAGGCGGGGTGCCGCTCCCTTTGAAGCGACATTCGATTGAAGACGATTCCACTTGAGAGAGGCAACATGAGCGACGAAGCGACTCCCCGGTTTCAGGGCAAGGGCCCCATGGTTTCGATGACGGTCAAGGACCTGAAGGCGAGCCTCGACTGGTATCACGGCGTGGTTGGATTCGGGATCAGCCAGAAGTTCGAGCACGAAGGCGAAGTCCGCACGGTCGTCCTGAACGCGGGCGGGGTGATGATCCTTCTCAATCAGGATGACGGCGCCAAGGGGTGGGATCGCAAGAAGGGCCAGGGTCTTTCGATGACGATCACAACCGAAGACGTCGACGCGGTTGCGGAAGGGATCAAGGCTGCCGGTGGCACTCTTGAAGCCGAGCCCGAGGACAAGCCGTGGGGAGCCCGCATGTTCCCGCTCACGGACCCCGATGGCTTCAAGTGGGCGATCTCGACGCCCATGACGTAGGGGTCGAGGGCTGCGGCCCGACGATCTGAAGCGAAAAACGCGGGGCGGGCCGGTGATGCGGCTCGCCCCGTTTTGCGTTCGGGGTGTCCGAACGGACCACGCGTTCTGCGCCAGGGGTGAGGCGGGTCGGGGTGCGCCACTTTGCCGCCACCTCCCCACCACCCCCTGACGGGGCCGAAATTAAGCCCTGTGGCCGGGGCGGTGCCATATCGCGCACGGCCTTTGTTCCACTACCGCCACAACGTCGCCATCGCCACGAAGTGGTCGAACACTTCCCGCGACGGGTGGTTAGCCTCGTTCATCTCCGGGCTTCGTATGTAGAAATCGAGCTGGATCGCCGCTGGATTCACCGCCCCGGCACCGGTTGGACCCGTCTGACCAGGCCGGACCGCAAGCGTCTCGCGGTCTCGCATGCCTTGGGTCACCATGAAATGAATCTGATAGTCGGTGTGCAGAGGCTCCCCGTTTAGCGTAGCCGAGCCCCACCCCCACCCCGCGACATAGAGAATGCTCTTCGGCCAATTCGAATCGCCACATCCAGAATCGCCGTGCTCGAAGAGCCAACCGGCGATTCCACCGTCGTGACAGGGCGAGAATTCCTCGAACCGCTCCAGTTCGACGACGTACTCGCCCTCTGGCAGTCGCAGCTCCGCGCGGAACGATCCGGTGTTGGCTATCTCGTCAACGTCGATTTCGATTGTGCCCGCTACCGCGCGGAGAGTCGTTCCGTCGTCGCCCATGTGGTCCCATGGTGCTTTGTCGAAGAGCGTGCCGACCTGATATACCTGTTGCCCTGACACGATAAAGCGACCGTCGTAGAGCGGGTGCTGAGACGGTGTGTAGATGCCCAACGTCGTGCCGGACTGCCCCGACGGTATCGTGCTCGGAGCATCCCCCTGGGGCGGCGACTCCTCAGGCATGCATGCGCTAATGCTGAGTAGGACTGGAAGAACGCAGATGCGAATTCGGGAAGACATTTGCTCAGGCTCCTTGGCGGAGTTGAAGGGACTGCCATGAAGAATCTTACTACCATTTGTGCTCAAGCGCTGTCCCACAACGGAGGGGAGCCACCCCTCAGACTACTCCCCGTATGGAACCCAGATGTTCTTGACCTGCGTGGCCTCACGCAAGAACTCGTCGCCCCAGCCCTGGTCCGGCGCAGTCCAGTCGCGACCGAATCCGTTGGCGCACCAGGTCCGCTTCATGTTGCCCGTCGAAAGCCTCTCGACTTCCGCGCACTCCTCGCGCGTCCCGAAACACCAGATGCCATCGACGTCATCATGGGATGCCAGCGATGGCACCACCTCGCCGTGGAGACCGGTCACGAAGTTCACGACCCCGCCCGGCAGGTCTGACGTGTCGAAGAGCTGAACCAGATCGGCCATGGGCATGGGGTTGGCCGTGGATGGAACGGCAACCACCGCATTGCCCATCGCGATTGCGGGCGCCAGCGTCGAGATCAGTCCCAGCAGGGGCTGCTCCCGGGGGGCAACGATGCCCATCACGCCGATCGCTTCGGGCATGGCTAGCGTCACATTTCGGAAGGGCGTTCCGTGAACCTGGCCATCCCATTTGTCGGCTTTGGCCGCATACCAGAAAAGCCGCCGAATGGCCCCGTCTACTTCGACACTGGCATCTGCTTCGCTACCGGACCAGGCCGCCAGCCGGCGCGTCCATTCTTCGGCCCGCAGGTGGACGTTCTCGGCCATGAAGTACAGGATCTGTGCTCGATTGTGTGCCGTTCGTCCAGTCCAGCCAGATTGCGCTTTGTGGGCGGCCTCGACGGCGTTGCGGATGTCCTTTCTGTTCCCGCGGGGCACCTCCCCGATGACTTCGCCCCGATGGTTCAGGACGTTCAGCGAGTAGTCACCGTCACCGCGGACCTGCTTGCCACCGACGTACAGCTTCATGGTCCGGTCGATCGCCGGCAAGTCAGACGGGGGCGTGCCTGTCCCGACGGTCCCTGTCCCGACGGCCCCCGTCCCGACAGCCTGCGGCTCCGAAGAAAGCTCATGCAGGCCCGCAACCACATCGGCCAGCCGAGGCGCGTTCTTCTTCCAGGAAGGCTTCAGGTAGGCATACATGCCTTCGCGCCCACCTTCGCGACCGTATCCGCTTTCGCGATAACCGCCGAATCCAGCCGCCGCATCAAACATGTTCGTGCAGTTGACCCAGACCGTTCCGGCCTTGATCTGCGGGGCGATGTCCAGCGCCAGGTTCAGATTCTCGGTCCAGATGCTGGATGCGAGTCCGTACCGTGTGTCGTTGGCCAACTCCACCGCCTCTGAAGGCGTACGGAACGTCATCATGGCAACAACGGGTCCGAAGATCTCCTCCCTGGCCAGAACGCTGGTGGGGGACAGCTCGGTGCACAGCGTGGGTGGGTAGAACCACCCCGACTCAGGCGTCGCCCAGGAAGGCTGATGGATCCGGGCACCCTCGGCCTCGCCCTGAGCGACCAGATCCCGGATGCGGTCCAACTGGACGGGAGCAACGATCGCGCCCATGTCGATGGACTTGTCCAGGGGATCGCCCATGCGGAGCGTTTCCATCCGCGCGACCAGACGGGTGCGCAGTTCTTCAGCCACCGGCTCCTGGACCAGAATGCGAGATCCCGCGCAGCAGACCTGACCCTGGTTGAACCAGATCGCGTCGACTACACCCTCGACCACCGAGTCCAGGTCGGCGTCATCAAACACCACGAACGGGCTCTTGCCGCCCAGTTCGAGCGTCAGCTTTTTCCCCGTCCCGGCGGTCGCAGCGCGAAGGATCCGTCCGACGTCGGTCGAGCCGGTAAACGCCACCTTGTCGACGTCGTCATGCCCGGCCAGCGCCGCTCCGGTCGAGCCATCTCCAGTGACAACGTTCAAGACCCCCGGCGGCAGCCCGACCTCGGCTGCCATCTCGGCAAAGAGAAGGGCGGTCAAAGGCGTGAATTCGGCCGGTTTGATCACCACCGTGTTACCGGCGGCCAGGGCGGGGGCGACCTTCCACGAGAACATCAGCAGCGGGAAGTTCCAGGGAATGATCTGCCCGACCACACCGCAGGCTTCGTGGCCCGGGAACTCGGTCTCGAGCAACTCCGCCCATCCGGCGTGATGGTAGAAGTGGCGCGCGACCAGGGGGATGTCGAGATCGCGGCTCTCGCGGATTGGCTTGCCGTTGTCCATCGACTCAAGGACGGCGAACAGACGGGCGCGCTTTTGAATTCCTCGGGCCAGGGCGTACAGGAAGCGCGCCCGACCATGGCCACCCAGTGCGACCCATCCAGGCTGCGCAGCTCGGGCGGCGGCCACCGCCCGGTCGACTTCCTCAGCCGAGCCCTGGGTCACCTGAGCCAACTCCGAGGCATCAGAGGGCCGATGGACCGCGAACAGCCGGTTTTCGGCCGGCGCGGTGAACTTCCCATCGATAAAGAGCCCGAACTTCCGGTTGTGATGGTCGAGCCAGTTCGACACGACGTCGGCGCTCTCGGGCGCGGGCCCGTATTCCATGGTCGTGAAAAGGTCAGCGATCGTGGGCATCGTCAGGCCAGCGGGTGTCGGTGAGCGGAGGAGTAGCGGCCAGTCAGGTGGTGCTCGAGCTGTCGTTCGATATCGCCCAGCAGCGACGAGGCGCCGAATCGGAAGAGATGGGGCGACAGCCAGGGGTCGCCCAGTTCCTCCTTCATGAGGAACAGCCAGAGCAGGGAGTCCTTTGCCGTCCGGATTCCACCAGCGGGCTTGAAGCCGACCTTTACGCCGGTCAGCTCCCGGTATTCGCGGATCGCACGGACCATGGTCAGACCCACGGGGAGGGTGGCATTGACCGATTCCTTGCCGGTGGAGGTCTTGATGAAATCCGACCCGGCCATCATCGCCACCAACGACGCCCGGTAGACGTTTCGAAGCGTCCCGAGCTCTCCGGTCGCAAGGATCGACTTCATGTGAGCGTCCCCGCAGGCTTCGCGGTACGCCTGCACCTCGCGATAGAGCGTGTCCCAATCCCCCGTGAGGACGTGCTGGCGGGTGATCACGATGTCGATCTCGGAAGCGCCAGCCTCAACGGAGGCACGGATCTCGGCCAGCTTCTGCGACAGGGGCGAGAGGCCGTGAGGGAATCCAGTACTGACGGCCGCGACCGGAATCCCGGTGCCGTCCAGGGCATCGACAGCAGTCTCGACCATCTGGTGGTAGACGCAGACCGCACCCGTCGTGATCCCGAGGTTCTCGGCACCGAGGGCTTCCAGAATGTCATTGCGGACGGGTTGCCGAGCCTTGGCACAGAGGCGGCGCACGCGCTGAGGCGTGTCGTCCCCGGCCAGGGTGGTCAGGTCCATGCAGGTGATGGCACGGAGCAGCCAGGCAGCCTGCCATTCCTTTTTGACGCTGCGACGGGTGCCCAGCGTGGCCGCTCGGCGTTCAACGGCGCTGCGATTCACCTGAACCTCGCGCACCCAGTCCAGCTCCAGCGGCATTCCGGGATTGCGAAGTAGACGGGCAGCGTCGGGGGGTGACGATGCGTCCATATGTGTTGTCCGTGACCTGCGGGTGGAGACCATAAAATCGCTCCTGAAGTGACCTCAGACAATCAAGAAGGCTGTTGAAGAAGTGGGGCGAGCCGCGTTACGAGCGCCATGGGGCCAGATTCGAGGCGGATCGCCGAAGGCATAGCCATAAGCTACGTCGAGGCGGTCCAACGATGAAGATGGCCCCATGCCGCCCGTGGGCACCGCCGCGTGAGCGGTGGTCCAAAGGGCGAAGGGGGGTTCGGTGGTCCATGCTGCGTCTCTCCTCCTCCCCGTAGCTTTCGCTACGCC
>JBDNHE010000173.1:0-6255 GCA_041688945.1 Gemmatimonadota bacterium
CGGGTCATCTCGATGAGACCCAGGTCCGACACCTCGAACGCCTTGGTCCGCGCACGGTCACGGCCCAGATGGCTGCGGAGCTCATGCACGACGCGCTCCCGGTTCTCCTGGCGATCCATGTCGATGAAGTCGACCACGATGATTCCACCGACGTCGCGCAGCCGAAGCTGCTTTGCGACCTCACGGGCGGCATCAATGTTCGTCTTCAGGATCGTCGCCTCGGCGTCCTTCTTGCCCGTAAAGCGGCCGGTATTCACATCGATCGAGACCAGGGCTTCGGTCTGTTCGATGATCAGATGGCCACCTGAGGGAAGCATCACGCGCTTGGAGAAGATCTGCCGAATCTCCTCCTCGACTCCGTACTTGTCGAAGATCGGCGTCTCTTCCTCGTACAGATGGATCCGATCGAGCAGTTCGGGCGCAATGTTCGAGACGTACTGGTGGATCTCGTTGTAGATCTCCTTGGAGTCGACTTTGAGTCCCTCGAACTTGGCCGAAAACAGGTCCCGAATCACGCCGCTGACCAGCGTGGCTTCGCGGTGAAGCAGCGACGGTGCCCGTTGGGACTTGGACTTCTTGAGGATCTTCTTCCAGTTCTCGCTCAGGCGCTTGAACTCGCGCTCCAACGTCTCCTGCGTGACCTCTTCACCCACCGTCCGGACGATCATCCCGCCGGAGTTGGGGGGCACGATGGCCTTGGCCATGTCCCGCAGCCGACTCCGTTCGCGCCGATCATCGATCTTGCGGCTGACGCCCACATGGTCGGAAAAGGGCATGTAGACCAGGAAGCGCCCGGGCAGGGAGACCTGAGCGGTGACCCGGGGGCCCTTGGTGGAAATCGGCTCCTTGGTGACCTGGACAATGATGTCCTGGCCCTTTTTGAGCTGATCCTGAATCGGAGGATACTTCCGATTCCGCCGGCCTCCACCTTTCTCCTCGTCTTCTTCGCCTTCGGATAGAAGGTCGGAGACGTGCAGGAAAGCGGCCTTCTCCGTCCCAATATCGACGAAAGCGGCCTGAATGCCGGGAATGACCGCATCCACGCGGCCAAGGTAGATGTCGCCGTTCAATCGGCCCTGATCGGGCCGGTCGAACATGATTTCAACCAGTTGCTGCTCTTCGAGGAGCGCCACCCAGGATTCCTGGGGGGACGCACTCACCAGAATTTCGCGTCGCAAAGCGACTTCACTCCGTTTGTGTCGTTTTCGAGCCTCTGGCCTCGCCGCCGTCAGGGCCCTCCGACCCCGGTCCGAACCAACGGTTCGAATCGAAATCAGCAGTCCCACCACGCCGCCTCGGCATCCCGAGCCTCGCCATGTTGTTCAACGCCAGACCGACCCCTGCAGCCAGCCGCTCACACGGCTACTACAGCGACGGGTTAGCGTCCCTGGACTTCGAGCGCGTCCTTCAGGATCCTGCGAGCGATCACGAGCTTCTGAACCTCGCTCGTCCCCTCGCCGATCTCACAGATCTTGGCATCCCGAGCCATACGCTCGACCGGGTACTCGTCCGAGTACCCTGCACCACCCATCACCTGGATGGCCTGGAGCGTGGCCCGCATGGCCAGCTCCGAACAGAACAATTTGGCCATGGCCGCCTCTTTCGAGAACGACTGGCCATTATCTTTGAGCCACGCAGCGTGGTAGGTCAGATGGCGACCCGCCTCGATGTCCGTGGCCATCTCCGCCAGCTTGAACTGCACCTGCTGGTCGTCGTAAAGCGTTTTCTTGCCCTTTTTCTGACCCGACGTGTAGCTCAGCGCCGTGTCGAAAGCGCCACCCGCCAGCCCCAGCGACAGACCGGCCACACCGATCCGTCCGGCATCGAGCGTCTTCATGAAGTTGATGAAGCCCGCGCCCTCTTTGCCCAGAAGGTTCTCTTCCGGCACGAAGGCATCTTCCAGAAGCAGTTCGCGGGTGTCGGACGCGCGCCACCCCATCTTGTCTTCCTTCTTTCCCGAGCGGACGCCGTCGATGTACTCGAAGGTGTCCGGACGATGCCCGATTCCTACGGCCTGGGCGGCAGGAATGTCCACCGTGGGCTTGGTGACCACAAAGGCGCTGATCCCTCTGTTACCGGCCTCAGGGTCCGTCACGGCAGTCACTGTGAAGACCTCACCCACACCCGCGTGCGTGATGAAGATCTTCGAACCGTTCAGGCGGTAACCCGCGCCCTCGCGGATTGCTCGTGTGCGCGTGCCACCCGAATCGGATCCGGCGCCCGGCTCGGTAAGGCCGAAACCGCCGAGTACGTCGCCGGCCGCCAGGGCAGGCAGATACTTCTGCTTCTGATCCTCGTTCCCGAACATCTGGATCGGTCCGCTGCCCAGCGTGGTATGAGCGGACACGGTGATCGAATGTGAGGCGTCGAACTTGCCCAACTCTTCCACCGTCAGGATGTAGCTCAGGTAATCCTTTCCAAGCCCACCGAATTCCTTCGGAATCGGCACGCCCAACAGCCCTATTTCCGCCATTCCCCGGACGCCTTCCCAGGGGAATTCGCACTGGTGATCGGCATCACGCGCGATAGGAGCGATCACCTTTTGGGCGAACTCGCGAATCTGGCGCTGAAAATCTACGTGGTCTTGCGTGAGATATCGGTGCATGAAAATTTTGATTGAGCTTCGGTCGCCGGATGGCGAAGACTGCAGACGCCTTAAGATAGACCCGGAGCGAGAACCCTCAAAGTCGCGACCGGATCGGGCCCTCGGGGGGCCCCGCATGACGTGCGAGGCGACGCCTGCGTATTGGAATGGACCGGCGGATAGGCCCGCTACTGACCGGGCTCGCCAAGGTATCGGAGCATTTCTTCAAGGGGACTGTGGGCCGTCAGGAATCGCTTGACGGCCCGCAAGCGGCCGAGTGCACGACGCCGCAATTCGAACGCCTCCCTGTATCCGGCCCAGGGCGATGCCGCCTGGGACAGCCGGGTGAGCGCACGCCCCATCGCGTCATCATCGGGGGTCTCCCGAGGGTGAGCACGCGTTTCCGCCCCCGTGGCCGGTCGGGTCGGACGGCGCCGGCGTGCAGCCCTCATCATTGTCCAGAGCCGCGGGAAGCTATCGTTGATCCTGGATCGCAACGGCACCAGGTCGATAGGGCGCCAGAGCAGAAGAGCCCGGGCCTCTCGTCCGTCGCGCCCTCCCCGTCCCGCTTCCTGATAGTACGCCTCCAGCGAATCGGGCGGTGACCAATGGATCACGTCGCGAATGTCCGGCTTGTCCACACCCATCCCAAAGGCGCAGGTGGCCACGACAAGGTCCAGTTCTCCCGACAGATAGCGCGATTGGACGACGCTCCGCCGGGCCGGGGACATTCCCGCGTGGAAGGGAGAGACCTGGCGACCACGGGCACGCAGCGCCGTCGACAGTCGTTCCGTCTGGCCCCGGGTGGTGGCATAGATCAGCGCTGGGTCGCGGAGTCGAGCGATTTGCCCCCAGAGTGCCTGCCATCGCTCACGTTCCGAGGAGACCCGACGAACCGCAAAGCTCAGATTCGGCCGCCGGAAGCTCAGCTCGACCCGGACGGGGTCCTTCAGGCCGAGCGCGCGGGAAAGGGCCTCGCGCATGGGAGGGGTCGCGGTGGCCGTCAGTGCAAGAACCGGGACCCCCCATCGGCCGCCCAGACCCTCGAGAACCCGATATGCGGGCCGGAAGTCATATCCCCAACTCACCAGGCAGTGCGCCTCGTCCACGACCAGCAGCGCGATCCGCGCCGCCGCCAACCGCCCGCCCAGTCGGCCCTGAAGCCGCTCCGGAGCCACCAGCAACAGATCAACCTCGCCCGACTCCACACCCGCAATCACCCGTTCGACTTCGGCCATCGACATCGGACCCGCCAGCGCCTCGGCACGCAGCCCACACTGCCGCGCCCGCATGTGCTGATCCTCCATCAGCGCGATCAACGGACTCACAACCACCACCACACCCTCCAGATGGTGCGCCGGCAGCAGGTAAGTCAGGCTCTTCCCACCCCCCGTAGGCAGAACCCCCAATGCGTCACGCCCCGAGAGCGCCGCCCGGACAAGCTCCTCCTGTCCGGCTCGAAAGCCCGGGTGCCCAAAGCGCTCGGCCAGGGTGCGGAGGACAGGATCGGTTGCCATTCGCCAAGGTGGTGCGGATGGCGGGGCGGTTGGATGGGGGGATGGGCCTTATGACGACCGCAGCAGCTCAATCCCCTCCGCTCCGACCCGGGAGCTCGCTTGGTGCGGTCTGCCCAACTGGACTCGGGGGGAGAACGGCTACCGAATTCCTAGTCCGGCGTTTCGAAGTCGTCTTGTTCGAACTGACTCCATCCTGGGAGTTCGGCCGCGTCGGTGAACTGATCCATCAGGCGTTTGATATTGACGACGCTCGTGAGCTGCGTTCCAAGTGGGCTGTGGAGCGTAAGCTCGCTCATCCTCTGCCGAAGGTATGGGTAGATGATGTGCGGCGCCCCGTATTGAGCGAAGGCACGAAGCGCCTCGAGTGTCGTCTTTGGGTCGATCCTGAATCTCCCGACGCACCGGACGGCGATGAACTCCTCTCTTTTGCTTGACGGGTGCGATTCAAGTTCGAGCTCGACTGTGAAGCAGAGCCCAGCGCCCTCAATCCTCTCCCACGTCCAGAAGACTTCAAAGTCCTCCGGGTTCTCGGGCTGCTTCAGCCGAGGGTGCTCCTCGTAAAACTTGTCCCGATCGGGCACCAGCTCGCAGATCTGCCTCGCGAAGGACAGTTCGATAAGGTCCACCAAGATCATGGCTCCCGCTTTGGCTGACTTCGTATCGGTCATCAGCCCAGAGCCCTCATCTGGTCGAGACCTTCGCAGTCCTCCGCTCCGAACGTCGGAGGCTCAGCAGGGAAACTTCTGTGGAGAACCTTGAGTTCGGTGTTGTGGATCACCTCAATCGCCGGCTCGGTCAGTTCGTGAAACTCAATCCCGAGTGCATCCGCGAGTCGCTCCATGGTCTGAAAGCTGGGATTGCCGTTCTGCGCCCGCTCGAGCCTGGAGATCTTACCCTGGGTCGAACCAACGGCTTCGGCCAGTTCCTCCTGGGAAAGGCCGAGATCCAGGCGGTGACGGCGAATTACGGCCCCCATCCGCACAAGCGGGACCTGCTGACGAATGGTCTCGGCGAAGCCGGGATCCATCTCTACGAAAAATCGATCTAGTTCGTGCTTGTTCATCTGTCTATCCCCCTTGTGAGCCTCGGTTCTGGGCTTCTCGGAGGTGATGGGGAGCCGCTCTATCAGCTCTCCCTTGGTATCCAACTGTTGGCGGTGCGTTCCGCTCTCTTCAAAAGGGCGCCCACGGCCCTGGGTGCATTCAGATTCTCTCTCGTCTCAATGTTGCATGCCAACACGTAGCTCGTTCCATCTTTCGCGACCACCCGACACACCGCGACTCGGTAATGATTCCTCAGGACGATCAGCGAGAGCTTCCACATGCGGGGCTCGGTCTTGGTTCCTGTCCAGGTTCCCAGGTCCTCCCGCTGCGCCTGACTCCAGGAGTTGCCCTCGACCATCGTTGCCAAGGCGGCCCTGAGTTCGAGGTAAACTTCCGGGATACGCTTCTTCCGAAGGAACTTTCCGACATCATCAGCGATGTCCCAATCATCAAGCCCGTCGCTGTAAGTGTTCATTGAGTATCGGTTGGTTGCGCCACAACTATACCGCCTACGGTATGAAATGTGCCAGTGGCCTCTGTTCCTTCACGAGTCCAGCCCTCCCCGCCTTGGCTGCACATCGACGCTAGTGGAAGTCGTCAAGCTTTTCTATGCTGCCGGGAGATCGTTTGGGAATGTGGAGTACCCCCCACCGAGGTATCCTCTTTGAACACAGCGCTTTGCGCGGGGCTGCTACGTTCCTCGATTTACCAAATCCCCACGCCATTTTCGGGGTTTGTTCGGAGTGGAGTCTTGAGGATCAGGCCCGCGAATAACGACGGAAGAGAAGAATCGGGCAGGGCCACCGAAGTGACCCCACACTATCCGCTCAGGATGTACGCAAACGCCACCACAATCCGCTCGAGCACCAACCAGACCGCAAGCACGCCGCCGACCAAAGTAAGGAGCAGCGTCAGGACCTGAATCCACCAGCCCTGAATCGAGGCACTCCGATACAGCAGGACCGAGTGACTGCGGATTCCGCTCCAAGTGGGCCACCCATTCCGATTGAAGTGGGCCACGCGTTCCAAGGCAAGTGGGCCGGGGATTCCAGGGATGTGGACCTGTCATTCCGACAGATGTGGGCCACCCCTGGGGGATCACGAAGGAGGC
>JBDNHE010000174.1:0-6839 GCA_041688945.1 Gemmatimonadota bacterium
CCGATTCAGGTCCTCCCCTTCCCCCTTGGAGCGGCGTCGCTCACTCGCGCCGACGGGATGGCAGATACCCCCATCCGCACGGGTGACGTGACCCGCCTCACGCTGATGTCATCCGTCGCTGACCTGCCGATCGAGTGGGGTGTCGAGCGTATCAATGGACAGTTCGCAAATGTGGGTGAGCAGGCAGGAGCCCAGATCTCCGATGGCCGGTTCGTCGCTGACATTCCGGGTGTTTACCGGGTGCACGCGAGCGCCGGACCCGTCTCGGAAACGGTCACGCTCGAGGTGGTTGAGCGGGATGTGATCGAGGAGCTCGAGGTGGTGGGCCATGGTCTGACCGACTGGTACCGGACCACGGACCTGTGGGTCTACGAAGGCATGGACGGTCGGGACTACGCCATCACCGGATCCAAAGTGGCCGGCGGGTTCGCCTTCTTCTACGACGTCACCAATCCGGCCGACATCGTGAAGTTCGATTCGATTCAGGCGGATTCCCGGACGATCAACGACGTCAAAGTGTCCCCCGATTCGCGCTATGCCGTGATGTCGCGCGAGGGCAACTCCAATCGCCGTGACGGCGTGATCATCATCGACCTGGCCGATCCCCGGAATCCGACCATCGCTTCGGTCTACGAGGAGAATCTGACCGGAGGCGTGCACAACGTGTTTGCCACCGACACGCATCTGTTCGCGCTCTCAGGCGGCGACAAGTACGTGATCATCGACATGTCGGACATCTACAACCCGACCTATGTCTCGGAATACAACCACCCTGACTCCCGCATCCACGATGTCTGGGTCCGGGATGGGATCGCTTATTCGGCCGAGTGGGGAACGGGCGTGGTTGTGGTTGACGTCGGCAACGGGCGCTGGGGCGGTTCGATCGAAAACCCCACGCTGGTAACGACCTTCCCGCTTCCGACCGGCGCCACCCACGCGGTCTTCCCGTACTACTCGGAGTCCGCCGAGAAGATGTACCTGTTCGTCGGCGACGAGATCATGAGCCGCAACGGGCTCGCCTGGTCCGGCTACCCGCGCAGCATGGGATCTTACGCCTCACGCTACGATCCCGAGACCGGCCTCGGCGGCATACCGCTGACCACGCAGGGCTACATCCAGATCGTCGACTTCACCGATCCGGAGAATCCCGAGATGGTCGCCCGCTATGAGGTGCCGGAGTTTGGAACCCACAACTTCTGGGTCGAAGACGACCGCCTGTACCAGGCTTACTACGAGGGCGGCGTACGCGTCGTCGATGTCAGCGGCGAGCTGATGGGCAACCTGTACAACCAGGGCCGCGAGATTGCCGTCTTCAAGCCGGCGCATCCCGAAGGCTACACGGCCAACGCCACCATGGTCTGGGGCACGCAGCCCTTCAAAGGGCACGTGTTCTTCTCCGACACGAACTCAGGGCTGTGGTCGGTGAAGCTGACGCCGCGAACGCGGACCGTGTTCTAGTACTACTGTGTCATAAAGGTCTTGACTTCCCCCGCTGTGGCGTGGCATGGTAGGGACATGGATAGGCAAAGTGTGGATCGTGAGCGCTTCGATGCGTACGTGAAACGACTGAGGGATCAGGTGGGCCATGCGGATCGCCATTGGCCTCTCGAGGCGTACCTGACGGGGCTACTGCTCTCGGGAGATCGCAAGAGCGTGGAGCCGATGGCGGCGAAGATCGACCCGCGTCACGTGAGTCGGCTACATCAGTCGATGCATCATTTCGTGGCCAAGGCCCCGTGGGACGAGCGGATTATCCTGGTAGTGGCCCGCGACTATGCCCTCGGGCAGCTCGAGCGTCACGCACCTGTGGGGGCGTGGATTGTAGACGACACGGGGATTCCCAAGAAGGGCAAGCACTCGGTGGGAGTGGCCCGGCAGTATTGCGGGGCGTTGGGCAAGCGTGGCAACTGCCAGGTGGCGGTTTCGGTCTCGCTGGCCAACAAGACGATGAGCGTACCGGCCGCCTGGCGACTGTATCTTCCCGAGGAGTGGGCGCAGGATGCGGGGCGTCGGGAGAGGGTGGGCGTGCCCCCAGAGACCGTCTTCCGCAAGAAATGGCAGATCGCTCTGGAGGAGATCGACGCACTGCTTGCTGAGGATCTACCCCCTGCCCCCGTGGTGGCCGATGCGGGCTACGGCGATGCAACGGAATTCCGCGAGGGGCTGACCGAGCGCGGATTCTCGTACGCGGTAGGGATCAAGCGCACGACGAGTGTTTGGCCGCCGGGCGAGCAGCCTCTACCGCCACGATCCACGGGACGGGGTCGCCCTGCGACACTTCTGCGCAGAAGCGAGGATCATAAACCCGTTTCCGTGCGCGAGCTTGCCGCGATGCTCCCCGCCGAAGCGTGGCAAACCGTGCAGTGGCGCGAGGGCACGAAGGGCACCATGCGTTCGCGTTTCGCGGCCGCCCGAATTCGGCCTGCACATCGCGACGGCCTTCGCAGCGAGCCCCGGCCCATCGAGTGGGTCCTGATCGAATGGCCTCACAATGAGACCGAGCCTACGAAGTACTGGCTTTCCACCGTGCCGGAAGATGTCGACCTCACAGAACTCGTATCGTTGGCGAAGCTACGCTGGCGCATCGAGCGAGACTATCAGGAACTCAAGGACGAGTTGGGGCTCGATCACTACGAGGGTCGCGGATGGAGGGGGTTCCACCACCACGGGGTCCTCTGCATGGCAGCCTATTGCTTCCTGGCGGCCGAACGTGGCCGTCTTTCCCCCCCTCAGACTATTGCCTTCCTACAGCCCGCTCCGCTACCCGAAAATTTCGCCCCGAGGGGCTCCCCCGGTGCGCCCACAGCGGCATAACCCCACGTCCATCACGACGCATCGCATCCTCCACGCCCGTGCACTCGTCGCAGACCTCCCCTACTGTCCCACTTGTGGAGCCAACGGTGCCCGTGCGGGTTCGTGACACAGTAGTACTAGAAGCCTGTTGAAAAAGTGGGGCGAGCCGCGTTACGAGCGCCATGGGGCCAGATTCGAGGCGGATCGCCGAAGGCATAGCCATCAGCTACGTCGAGGCGGTCCAACGAAAAAGATGGCCTCATGCCGCTGTAACCCATAGGGCGAAGGGGGGTTCGGTGGTCCAGGCTGCGTCTCTCCTCCTCCCCGTAGCTTTCGCTACGCCTCGTCGTCGTTCCTGCCCTGTACACACCGAAGACCCCTTCGCGCGGCCGCACCCCACTTCTTCAACAGGCTTCTAGGCGGTAAACAGCCAGATCTTCTCGGTACGGAAATCCCCGGCGGACATCGTGTTCCGCCGAGGATTTTTCGTTGTGTCGGTTACTTCCCCGCCCACTCCCGCCAGGTCGTCTCGTCGTGCCCCACCGTCACCTTCGACTCGAATCGGACCAGCGGCATCTTCAGGATCTCCGGCTCGTCGGCCGCAATCTCCAGCCAACGGTCCTCGCCGTAGTGCGCCGTGTGCAGCCCCAGCGAGTTGAAGCGCTTCGAGTCCCGGTCGATCACCGCGTCGATGCCGTACTTCTGAACGAACTTCCGAAGTTCCCCCATGGAGGGTGAACGGATCTTGAAGTCGTTGAAGTGAATGTTGGCCCGCCGCTCCTTGAAGAAGCGCAGCGCCTTCCGCGTGTCGTTGTCGTTCTTCACGCCAAAAATCTGGACATTCATTCGGGCGGTCCTCCCCGGTTACGTCGCAGGCGCAGTCGAACCGACTACCGGTAGTTCCCGAACTGGAGCTCGACCCCGTAGTCCTCGGCCTTCAGGAAGCTCATGACCTCCTGCAGCGTGTCCCGAGCCGGCGCGATCACACGGACCTCTTCGCCCTGGATCTGCGTCTGCACCTTCTTGAATCCGCCGTCCCTGATCGCCTTTGCGATCTTCTTGGCGGTCTCCTGATCAATCCCCTGCGTCAGACCGACGCTCTGGCGCACACGCCCGAGAGTCCCGATGACCGGCTCGCCCTCGTCCATGTTTTTGATGGGGACACCGCGCCGTGTCATCTTCTCGCGAAGCACCTGAAGAACCGCGCCGCACTTGTACTCATCGTCGGCGTCGATCTTGATGGCGCCGGCCTCCCGATCAAGTTCAATCGTGCAATTGGTCCCCTTGAAGTCGTAGCGGTTGGCGAGCTCTTTGCTCGCCTGATTCACCGCGTTGTCGACTTCCTGCATGTCCACGCCGGTCGAGATGTCGAAAGAGCTGGTCTTGGCCATCGGTACTGGTCTCGCTTTTGAAGATTCCTGTTCGGACGATGGAATCTATGGACCGGGCGGGGCCGCGTCACGGCCGACTCGGTTACTGCGACAACGCCTTCAGAAACGCCTCGCCGTATCGCTCCAGCTTCGCCGGACCCACCCCCGACACGTCCAGCATCTGATCCAGCGTGGCCGGCTTCATCACCGCCATCTCCTGCAGGACCTTGTCCGAAAAGACAATGTAGGCCGGCACGCCCTGGCGGTCGGCGATCTCCTTCCGGAGGGTCCGCAGTGACTCGAAGAGCTCCTGATCGGTAGAGGTCAGAGCCGGCATGTCGACGGCCCGGCGGCTCTTCTTCTTGCCCCCGGCACTTCCCTTTCCAAAGCGCTTGACCGCATCGAGCGCCATCGACTCGAGCGACTCGCCCGAACAGACGTCACAGGAGGTGCCACAGGGCGCCATCTCTTCGTCGAAGTGCCGCAAAATGGCCTGGTGACGGCACTGTCGTCGATCGACCAGATCAAAGAGGTCGATCGTGGACTGTCGCTTCTGGCGAAACACCTCGGGGTCGTCAATTTCGGACAGAAACCGTTCGTGCATTTTCACGTCGGCCCAGGAATAGAAGAGGAAGCAGTCGCTCTCCACTCCATCACGTCCAGAGCGGCCGATCTCCTGGTACCACGACTCAATGTCCTTGGGCATGTCGCGGTGGATGACCCAGCGCACATTCGATTTGTCGATGCCCATTCCGAACGCAACGGTCGCTACGACCACCTGTACGTCATCCCGCAGAAAGGCGTCCTGATTCGAGGCCCGGTCCCCTGAATCCATTCCGGCGTGGTAGGTGAGCGCGCGGATGCCGTTCTTGTTCAGAAAGTCTGCGGTCTGATCGACGGCCTTCCGACTCAGGCAGTACACGATTCCGGCCTCACCTTCGCGCTCTCGGATGAGGGCGAGGATCTCGCTGCGAGTGTTGCCACCGGTGCCCTTTTTGCGGCAGCCGATGTTGAGGTTGGCCCGATAGAAGGAGCCCTTGTAGCCGGCCGGCTTCCGCATTCCGAGCTGGTTCAAGATGTCCTTTGCTACTGTGCGCGTCGCGGTCGCCGTGAGCGCCAGAACCGGAACGCCCAATTCCTCCCGGAGACCGGCCAGTCGACGGTACGAAGGCCTGAAGTCATGCCCCCACTGCGAAATACAGTGCGCCTCATCGACCACGAGCAGGGAGATCGGGCTCTGGCGGATGATGTCGCGCATCCAGCCGTCGAGCGCCTCAGGCGCAAGGAATGCGAGTTCAAGGTCACCGCGGCGCAGCTCATCCACACGCGACTGTCGGGTGGACGAGTCCAGGGACGAATTGATCGCGGCTGCGTGGAAGCCGAGTTCAACCATGGCGTCCACCTGATCCTTCATGAGCGAGATCAGTGGCGAGATCACCAGCACCGTGCCCTCCATCATGCGGGCCGGAAGCTGGTAGGTCAGGGACTTCCCGGCACCGGTGGGCATGACCGCGATGCAATCCCGGCCTTCCAGAACTGCATCGATGACCTCCTGCTGGCCGGGGCGGAATCGATCGAAGCCGAAGACCTGCTTCAGCACCTCACCCGGATCAGCCTGGCGGGCGTGGTGAAGGGCGGCGGCGGTCGCAACGGCCTCGCGCACTCGGGGACTGAAGTTGGCGCCGCCAACCGGGGCATAGGCAGCCGAATCTGACGCCTTCTCCGGAGCTTCATCTGACATTTCTTCAGGCTGTGCTATATCGGTTTCCGGTGGTTCATTCATCGCCTGGGGCTCGGTCGCGAGCGACTCGGGGTCCGAAGAACCGGCGTCGTCCTCGGGGAGCGCTGGGCCCGTTGAGCTGAAATCGAAGGAGGACTGCATGAACCGGAGGTTGGGGGGGTGCGGAGACGCGGTGCCCCCGAACCCCTCTATCCTACCCACGCCCCGCCGGGCGGGGAAATGGATGCCTGAGCCGCCGGCCCGGACGGTCCTGGTCCGCCCCGATTCCGAGACAAAAAAAGACCCCGGCCGCTTTCGCGACCGGGGCCACCCATCCACCCATCCAGCTCTGAGCCCCTGGCTCAGATTGTCATCCGGTCCGCACCGCATGACACCCTCTTCTGAGACAAGTCTCGTGCCAGAAATGATCGATCGCCGCAAGCAGCTGTGGCGTACGGCTTTGAGGGCCAAATGGGATTGATCGACGGCCGTGGCCAGATGCCCACCGGTGGGAATGGGTGTTCGGTTCTGGGACGGATTCCGATCCCGTGGCCGACACTACCCGCCGGCCAGTGCTCCCGTGTCCCGCAGGCGGACCGCGCCAGTCAGGTGGCTGGACAGGACCGTCCCACCCATGTCTCGCGTGACCTCGACTCCCCAGACGAGGCCGTTGGTGATCCCGAAGGCCATGTGACGCCACAGATTGGGGGAGACTGGCCTGGTTGCGCCGAGCAGGATGTCGGCGCGGTGATCGTCACGGGGCTCGCAGTCGGTCTCGGAAACCGCCACCACCTGGGCGATCATCGGCGCCTGAACCAGAAGCCCAGTGTCAAGGCAGGCGAGACGGGCGAGAAAATACCCATGCTCGCCAACCGCCCTATCGACGCCCATCCCCGGCTCCGACCACGCGCCCCGGACGTCCACCAAGGAGAGGGAATCGGCCTGAGGCCACGCGA
>JBDNHE010000175.1:0-27981 GCA_041688945.1 Gemmatimonadota bacterium
ACCCATAGGGCGAAGGGGGGTTCGGTGGTCCATGCTGCGTCTCTCCTCCTCCCCGTAGCTTTCGCTACGCCTCGTCGTCGTTCCTGCCCTGAACACACCGAAGACCCCTTCGCGCGGCCGCACCCCACTTCTTCAACAGGCTTCTAGAGCCAGTCCGCCAAATCAGGTCGAATGGAGAACACGACTTCCCATCGGCCGTCGGGTACGCCGTGCATCACATCGATCCGCATGGTCTCCCAAAAGAGGTCCGCGCCCGCGCCGAATGAGGCGCGCCAGCCTCCGACATCGTCCAGATTTCCCCGCACGGGGACGGAGAGTCCCGATGCATGCGTCCACCCTGTCGCCCCAAGCACATGCAGTGCCAGCCATGGAGCGGCTATCTCTCGTCCGACCTCGCCGCCGATCAGAATAAAAGAGTCTCCCGCGCGGTCACGAAACTCATGGCCGGGAAGAGTGCCACGGCCCCCGAGCCAGAAGAGATCCTGCGTGGGGAGCGCACCAAAGCGATGGCCGGTCCTGAACTCGATCAGCGCATCCAAGCCGTCGTCGAACCCATTCTTCATCCAGGCAGCCTCAAGCTCGATGCCACCAAAGCCGTGCCGACTGTCCGAGTTCTGATCCTCGAAGATTCCACCGTCTCCTGAGACCTTCAGACGCCCGCCCCACCGGGTGCGCTCTTCGATCGAAAGCCGGCCCGTCAGACGGTTGAGACCCTGGATGCCTGGTGCGGCTCGAAAACTGGACTGGGTCTGAACGGTAAGGCCACGAGTCCGCTCCTGCTCCGCGCTGACGGCGAACCGTACTCGCTGTCCTCCCACGCCCCCGGCCCAAGCCACCTCACCCCCGCGCACCCGGTACAGGTCCGAGTAGTCCGTCCCTCCGGCGCTGGCGATGGTGTTCACGATGCCGCTCGCGCCCGGCAGCGGGCCCAAATCGCGACTGCGATCCTGACGCCAAGTTACGCTGCCGCTTCCTCCCAGCAGTCCACGAGAGGCCGTTACCTGACCCTGGAATTCATCGGGCCCGAATGCCCAGCCTCCCAGCAGTCGCAGTCGCGTCTCACCCAGATCAAACGAGGTGCCGACCGCCGTAACCCAGCCTTCGGACCGGTTGTAGCGCAGACCGTCCGAGGTGGATGGCCAGTGCAGACGCAGTGGGTTCAGACCGCCCACAGCCTGCTGCATGGCCATGGCGCGCACCTGCGATTCGATCCGCTCCAGCTCCTGGGACGGCGCGAGGCCTTCCTCCTCCAGATCATCGAAAAGGCCGCGCTGGAAGTCGAAGGCCTCGCGCTGCTCAATGGGCACGGCCGAGACCATGGTCGTGCGGAACAGCACGTCGGGAAGCGGAAGGTTGAAATCGTATCCACCGATCTCGAACCGGCCCCGGATGATGCTGCCGGCCAGGAAGTCGATGGCCGGCATCTCACGGCGGATCTCGACCTCCTGCCGGTAGGGCAGCCAGTACTTGTCCATCCACAATGAGTTGTCGAGTGAGATCCGGATGTAGTCCAGATACGGATCGACGTAGGAGGCCGCGGTGAAGGTGAATGACATGCGTACCAGCGCCGCGGTCGCGCGATCGACGTATACCGAGCCCACGAAGGCGGGCGCATCGGGATTCTTGGGCCGGACCTGCAACTCGTAGACCCGAAGCGGTTCACGCACTCCGCCGAAAGAGATCGTCAGTGAGTCGACCAGGCGGAAGTCGTACTGGCTTTCGGAGCCCGGGGCAGCGGGGTGGAGGACAGCTTCGACTTCGTCACCATCGCCCAGTCGAATCAGATCACCGAAGTCGTCCTGAACCACGGTAAGGTGATCGAGATGGTACTTGATGTTGGTGGGCAGGACCGCCTCATTGCGCTGCCCGACGATGCGCTGCTTGGCCTCGTCCGGTGCACGCCAGAAGACGTCCAGGGCGATCTGATCCGCCTTGATCAGCGTGCGCTCCTCTTCATCGGGCCGATCGATGAAGAAGTAGACGAAGCCGTTGGCTCGGGCCTGGTAGGACTGAAAGGCCGAATCGATCTGCTGGTCGGCGCGCACGGCACGGGCGCGCTCGATCAACGCAAGTGCGCGACCCTCGTTCCAGTTCTGCGCTGATGCCGCAGCGGTCTGTCGAGCGGGCTCGGTCTGCCGGGCGGAGACGCCGTCGGCCGGGCCCAGGCCCGCGACCAGCGCAACGAGGATGGTGAGCACGCGAGAACGCACCGGGCCAGTCTGTGCGCCGGGGGCGGTGGAAGAGGCGGGCCGACGCAGGTCTGGCTTGCCACCAGATCGTCGTCCGTTCGGTTGAGTCGGGGAATTCTGCATCAGGGTGTGTTACATCGCGGCCGGGGCGCTGTTCCGGGTGTGTGCCCAGCCGCCCGACCTCTGCGGGTCGGGTTCACAGAGGTGCCTGCTCGGATGTGCCGTAACATGCTCTGGCGCGGAGACCCGTCCCGCCATAAAGCCGCCCCAATGGCTACCTACACTCCACCTGAGCGGAGTGTACGTCAGCGAGTCTGCTAGAGCGTCGGGCGCTTCTGATTGGCTGAGTGCGCCATATGGCGCCATGGTGATGGCATATGCCACTTCTGGGGAGAAAGCAAAATGGCCAGCGGAACGAAGGAGAAGTCGAACGCACACACGCCCCGCAAAGCGGGATCCGGGCAGAAGCGAGCAACTTCCGGCGCAGATGACCTGATCGGTCAACACCGGGCGATCCTCAAAGGCGCCAAGTTCGAGGAACTGGAGAACCTGCGAAAGGGACTCGGTCTCTCGACTTCCGAGATGGCCGAGGTTGTGCTTATCTCGCAGCGGACCCTGAACAGGAGGCGCAAGGAAGGGCGTTTGGAGCCGGACGAATCGGATCGTGTCTTGCGTGTGAGACGACTCTTCACGCGGGCCTGTACACTTTTTGATGGTGATGACCGGCGGGCACGCGGCTGGTTCCAAGCTGAATTTCGCGAACTGGGCGGCGAGTCCCCTCTTTCCCTGGCCCGGACTGACGCCGGTGCCCGGGAGGTCGAGCTCTTCATTGGTCGGATTGAACACGGTGTCTTCATGTGATCCGAGCGTGGCGAATCGTGAAGAGGGAGTACGCCAAGTCGGCCATGAGCGGTGACGGGGCCCGAACAAATCCTGGGCGCTGGAATACCGAGGGGGCCCCAATGGTCTATCTGGCGGAAAGCCTTGCTCTTGCCGCGCTTGAGATCCTCGTTCATGTCGAGCGTGTAGAGTTCATGCCGGCATTCCACGCGATTGCCGTCGAGATTCCGGAGCGTCTCATCACCGATCTCCCCAAGGCTGTCGACCCCAATGACCGAGTTGCGGCTCGAGAGTACGGATCCTCCCGGCTCTTGGGAGCAAAATCGGCCGTGCTTCGGGTCCCGAGTGGGATCATCCCGCAGGAACGGCTCTATCTCGTGAATCCCCGCCATTCCGCGGCTTCAGCAATCACGGCTTCAGACCCAGTCCCGTTCGACTTCGATCCGAAGGTCTTCGTCAGGTAGCGATCCAACTGCTGCCCAGCGGATCCCTCCAGCACAAAAAAACGGCCCCGCCTCACGAAGAGGGCGGGGCCGTTTGGCCTGCTGAAGGGTCGTCCCCGGGTCAGCTGGGTGTCCAGAATCCGGACAGAGAATCACCGTGCGGGCTCTCGCGAAGCTTCTCGAACGCCCGATTGCGGATCTGGCGAATCCGCTCGCGCGTGACGCCGAGCAGGGATCCGATCTCTTCGAGCGTCCGCTCTTCGCCGTCGTCCAGACCGTAGTAGAGGTAGAGAATCTTCCGCTCGCGCTCGGTCAGGTAGGCCTCGAACATGGTCTCCAGGAAGTCCCGACGGGCGACCGCCTCGACGTCCTCTTCAATGTCCGATGCTTCGGCTCCTGCAAAACGCTCACCGAAGCTGGCGCTGTCCCGGTCTCCACGATCGATGGGGGCATCAAGAGAAAGCTCGGAGGCGGCGACCCGTCGCAGAGCGCGGATCGTGTCGAGCGGCTCCTGCATTTGTTCGGCGATTTCCTGGTCCGTCGGCGGGCGGCCGAGGGCCTGAGTGAGCGCCGTGTTTGTGCGGGAAAGGCGAGCCAGATTTGAATTCTGGTTGAGCGGAATCCGAACTGATCGGGTCTGCTCGGCGAGCGCCTGAAGCACGGTCTGGCGAATCCACCAAACGGCGTAGGAGATGAATTTTACGCCTTTCTCAGGATCGAATTTTTTGACCGCTTTGAGCAGTCCTTCGTTCCCGATACAAACCAACTCAGCCAGTCCAAGGCCGCGACCCTGATACTTCTTGACGTAGGAAATCACGAACCGGAGGTTGGCCGTGACAAGGCGCTCAGCGGCCTCTTTGTCTCCGGTACGGGCGCGGCGTGCGAGGGCACGCTCTTCCGCAGGATTCTGGATGAGCGGGTATTTCTCGACGTCCTGCAAATATTGGTCGAAGGAGTCGAGACCACGGGAGGAAGAAAACATTCGTTCCGAATACCTCTGAGCTGCGCGGAGTCGTGCGGATTGACCCTTGAAACTGAAGATTTCCCGGACCAAAAGACCGGGTTCGCCAGCCAGCGGCGGCGAACCCGAACTGTTGTGATCCAAAGGAAGCTAAAAGAGCCTGTTTATTCAGTCAAAGGGTTTGTTTCCTTAATGAATCCTTAGCGTGTCACAATGACACGTGCGTTTCGGCTCGGAGTCTGTCGGCTTTGCGTTCAGTCCTGAACTCGCCGAAGGACAAGGCATCCGTTGATTCCACCGAAGCCGAATGAATTGGAAAGCACCGTGTTGATCGGCGATTCAAGGCCCGTTCCGGTAATGTAATTCAGGTCACATTCGGCGCCAGGTGTTTCCAGGTTCAGAACCGGGGGTGTCCAGCCCCGTTCGAAGCCGAGCGCGGCAATCGCCACCTCTATCGCGCCGGAGGCGCCCAGGGCGTGCCCGTGATAGGGCTTTGTGCCGGTCACCCGGACCGAATCAGCCGCCTCACCGAAGACCGCGCGAATCGCCTGTGACTCGGTCCCGTCATTCAGGGGAGTGGAAGAGGCGTGGGCGCTGATCACGTCGACCTGTGCAGGAGCCACCTGGGCCATGTCCAATGCCTGCTGCATGGCCCGGCCGGCCTTTGAACCATCCGGGCGAGGGGCAAGCATGTGGTAGGCGTCGTTGGTCGTCGCGTAGCCCGCCACCTCGGCGTAGATCCGTGCCCCCCGCTGGCGTGCGTGGCTCAGGCTCTCGAGCACGATTGCGGCCGCTCCTTCGCCCATGACGAATCCGTCCCGCCCGGCATCGAACGGCCGACAGGCGTGTGCGGGATCATCATTTCGAGTGCTCATGGCCCGGATGATCGCGAACGACCCGAATGTGAGTGAGGCCAGCGGCGCCTCAACTCCGCCGGTCAGCGCCACGTCTGCCTGGCCGTCCCGGATCAGTCGGAAGCCCTCGCCGATCGCGATGGTCGCCGAGGCGCAGGACATTCCGTTGGTGGCGTTCGGTCCCGAGAAACCCAGCTCGATGGCGATCTCGCAACTGGCCGCGCCGACGAAGGTGTTGATGGCGAGAGTTGGATCCACGGCGCGAATCCCCTTCTCAATAAACAGCCGGTGCTGTTCCTGCGCGTGGGCCAGCCCGCCCAGGGCCGATCCCATCTGGACCGCAGCCCGATCCGGATCGATCGAGGTCGGGTCCAGGCCGGCATCCTTCATGGCCAGGTGTGCCGCAGCGGTTCCGAACTGGCCAAAGCGATCCAGCCGGCGGGCTCGGCGCTCGGTCAGATAGTCGAGGGGGTCGAAGTCATGGATCTCGGCTGCCAGCTGGCTGCGAAACGGGGACGGATCGAAGCGCGTGATCCGGGCGACGGGCGAGACGAGTTTTCGGAGTCCCTCCCACAGACCGTCCGCTCCGATCCCCACGGCGGTAACCGGACCGATGCCGGTGATCACCACACGCCGGTCTTCGGGGAGGTGGCGATCTGTCCGGCGCTCCGCTGCTTGGGGCTCCGATGTCCGGCGCTCCGCTGCTCTGCGCTCCGATGCCAAACGATCCGGGCTCAAAACTTCACCGCAGCCTCGGCCGCAGCCTTGATCCCGGCCAGAGTGCGCGTCGCGATGTGGTGCACAAAGATCGGCCCGATCACGAAGTTGGCGGCGATCCCACCAATCAGTGGCCAGTTGGGCCCGGCCCACTCGTGGATGATTTTCAGATGAGATCCGCCGTCGTCGGTGGGCCGCACCTCCCACAGCACATCCATCCCCTTGGTGATCCCGCCGATGTGTCGGTACGCCACCGTGTGAGCGGCCGGATCGTGGACCATTTCCGAAAGCCACCAGGTTGGCCAGGGCGCCGGTCCGAAGTGGCGCCAGGCGGCCATCTCGACGATTCCGTTAGCAAAGGATTTCTTCTCGCGAAACTTCACCCAACGGTAGTGCGGCAGGATCTTGGGCCAGTTCTCTACATCGGCGGCGATCTGAAACGCCACCTCGGGAGGGGCACTCGTCCAGGCTTCATCGATGGTGTACATGCGTCATCGTTCAGTGAGGGAGAGGGGTGAGCGCAGATCTCCGGTGATCGCGATCAGGTGGTCCAGGCCGTGCAGGGCGCCAAGTCCGCTCAAGGTGGGGCGAAGAACGCGCGGGTGCCGTCGGACCCACTCGATGGCACGCTGGACTCTCCGAGAACCAGCGAATGACCGGAGTCGGGTGCGATACCGCGACAACGTCTCGACTTCGTTTCCGGCCAGCGATGCCTGTACAGCCTCGCAAGCCCACTGAGCCATGCGCAGGGCGCGGTAGATGCCCTGACCGGTGAGTGGGTCGTAGTAGCCGGCCGCGTCACCCAGCAGGACGACGCCCGGAGCGGTGGCCGACGCCAGCTCCACGCGGAAGCTGCCGCTGTGCCAGGCCTCGCTGGCGACTTCGGCACCCGCCAACTCCGGGAACGACGCAGTCGCGGCCAGCGGCCCGGCGTCCTCACGACCGCCCAAGCCGTCCGTCGCGTCGCGAACCATGGTCATGGTCCAGAGCGTGCCGGCGGCATTGAGCGGAGCGACCCCGACGGTCGGTCCGGGACCCAGATGCAGATGGCCCAGGGTCGGGTCGAGGTCCACGCTACGCAGGTGGACGGTGCGAGAGGCCTTGCCGGCATAGGCGGTCCGGAGCCCAAGAGAGGCAGCCACCGTCGAGCGAAGTCCGTCCGCAGCCAGCACGAACGAAGCTTCCATCTCGTGGGATGGGCTGGGAGTGTCACCGGGCGGCATCCGATACGCGACACGAGGTCCCGACTGGTTCGTGCGCGGCGTCACTCCGGTCACACGCCAGCCCTCACGGACGTCCACCCCTGCTGAACACGCTCTCGCCAGCAGTGCGGCATCGAAGCGGACCCGATCCACCCCCCAGGCGCATCCGCCGTCCGGGAATCTCGAGGCGAAGCTTCGGCCAGCAACTCGCAGCGACCAACCCTCCATCCGGCCCGGGTCCAGCGCTTCGATCTCATCGGACCATCCGAGTGCCCTCAACTGCCTGACCGCCCCCGGGTTCAGGCATTCGCCACAGGGCTTGGGCCGCGGGAAGCGCGCTCGGTCCATCAGAATCACCGGAAGGCCCGCCTGGGCCAGGAGCGTCGCGGCGGTGCTTCCCGCCGGCCCACCTCCCACAACGACGATCGGCCTCAAGGTCGACCTTCCATGACCAAGCGGAACGGGTGAATCCGGCGCACCCGCACCTCACTCAGTCCGGCTTTGGTCGCCAGCTCTCCAAGTTCGGTTCGGGTGAAGCTGCGCATCACGGATATGGGTCCGTCGTTTCGGGTGAGCGAGTTGGATCGCCAGATCGTTTCGGCCAGAAGGCGGGCGCCCCAAAAATGCAGGTGGGATCTCTCCAGGTCACTTACGATCACCCGTGAGCGTGTGACACGTGCCATCTCTCGCAGTAGTGCGACGGCCGAATCGTCGTCGAAGTGGTGCAGTGTCAGAATGGTCGTCGCCACGTCAAAGGCGTCAGTGGCGAATGGCATGCGGCAGCCGTCGCCTCGTATGGCGTGGATCTGCCGACGTTCACCAGCCAGTGGAACGATCTGCGGGTGCATGTCGATTCCAACGGCGGTCACCGCGAGCCCTCGACTCCTGATCCAGTCAGCGGTCTCGGCAAGCACCCGACCGTTGCCGGTCCCCACGTCGAGCATGCGGAGGGTCGAGCGATCGGTCTGGTCGAGTACACGCCGCACAATCCGTCGCACTCCCCGGCGTCCGCCCAGCCAACGGTCTACTGCGGCGACCTGTTCCATCGAGGCACGCAGCAGCCCCGGATCATGCCCTACATCATCAAGCAACTCCTCTTGGTTCAGACGGGCGGGAGGCTTGAACATGGTCAGCGGATGGGTGCGAAGCGATCGGGCCCAATGATGACGCGGCGACTCCGGGCGATCTGGGCGTCCTGGAGACCCGAGGTAACGCCGATCAGGTCTGCCAGTGAGATGCGGAAGATGGGAGATCCGAGTCCCGATCCTTCGACCCCCCATGCCACATCGAACCGGATGACGCCGCGCGAGCCAGCCGGGAATCCAAAACGGAGCCCGGCTCCGACGGTGCCTTTCCATCCCGAATCGACGCCAAAGGGCACATCCCCGTCCCACATCCGTCCCGCATCACCAAAGATCGTCAGCCCCAAGTCGAACAGGTTTGCGGCAGGCCAACCCAGGTAGATTCGGTCCTCAACCGACAAGGTCACGCGCCGAGACCCGGGAAAGTCTTCCTCGTGATAGCCCCTTACACCCGTGCGACCGCCAAGTGTGAGCTGAAAGGGCTGATCCACCGCCCAGCCACCGGCGCCGGAAAGCCGGCCGAAAACGGTGTGATTCTCCCAGCGGCCGGGCTGCCAGTAGGCGAGCAGGTCGAACTCGGCGATGGCGTCGCGCCAGCCGTCGTTCTCCACGTTGGAGCCCGAGAAGACCTGCCGCCCCTCAACCGAGCCATCGAAGATCAGTGTGAACGGGTCTGGAGCTCCGGCGGCGTAGATCCTTACCCGCGTGAAGACGTCGCTGGGGTTATCCCTGCCCGAACCCGCCGCGAGCGTCTTGCCGAGTGTCACACTCACTTCGGACCCGATCTCCAAGTCATGCACCCCACGGAGCGCATCCAGACCGGTCCGTTGTGTGAAGCCGATGGCGCGGTGGGCAAAGAGGAGGTTCAGCCGCAGGCCGGAGGCGAACGCGGTCTGAGGGCGAACCCGTTCCACATCTTCGGCTCGCGCGAGCGCTCCGTCATCAAAACTCCCGCCCTCGAGCACCTCTTCCACACTGGTCTCGAAGTCGGGGAACTCAAGCGACTCGCTGGAAAGGCCCAGTCCACCCACCAACAGATCTCCCGGAGCGCCCCAGCGGCGAGCGATGGAGGCCTCGAAGTACTCCTCCTGCGTCGGCAGAAGGATGTAGCGGCGGTTTTCGGGCGTCCCGGCCGAGTACTGGTAGTAGTCCAGCTTTCGCGCGAACGCCTGCCGGATTCCGGTCCGACCGACCTCACCCAGAAAAGGGAAGACGAGTTCCTGCGTGAAGAAATCACCCGCCCGCGTCTGCCCCACGGAAATGTCTACATCCGTCCGCGAGTTGAAGAGTCGAGGCGTGAAAAAACGCAGACCGGCCAGGCGTTGCGCGTCCTTTTGTTGCAGGAAAGCACCGACCAGCATCCCACGCCCCAGGAAGTTCTCTTCGCTGGCCGACACGCTTCGCAATTGGAACCCCGAATCGATTTCGCCGGTCATCTCGACCAACGTGGTCCACTCGTCGTCCGTCTCTACCGTCACCGTCCAGGTGCCATCCGGCTGCCTGATGCCGAAGACCTCGGCCTGTGAGATGAAGGGGTACCTACGCAGGATGCGCTCGGAGTCAGCCGCCAGAAAAGGGTCGTAGCAATCGCCCTGGTGCAACAGGAGTTCCCGGCGCAGAAAGCTGGCACGGGTGCGAATATGTAGTCGATTGGCCAGCCCGAAGGCCCAGCCGAAACGCTGCCCCTCCAGGTCATCTTCGTCAAAGATCGAGTGGTTCTGTACCACGACGCTCCCCACCGGGCCCAGCTCGCATTCCTGAGCGGCCAGCGGCGAGGCCAGGAGCACCGCAAGTGCGGGCCAGGCGAAGGATGTGCGGAGTCGTGGCATGGGGGTGGGATTTCGGCGGAGCGGCTGGGCGTGGTAATCTACGGGTTCTCCAACAGGATGCACGGACCCTTCCAAAGGACGCGGAGTCCCGATACATGAGCGACGCCCGACAGGCCGCCCTCGATTACCACGAGAAGCCGACACCCGGCAAGGTCGAAGTCATTCCGACCAAGCCGGTAACGACATCACAGGACCTCTCTCTGGCCTACAGCCCGGGAGTCGCGGAGCCGTGCCGGGACATCCACAAAAATCCCGACGATGTATTTCGATACACGGCCCGTGGCAATCTGGTAGCCGTCGTGACCAACGGTACGGCCGTGCTGGGGCTCGGTGACATCGGCCCCTTGGCGTCCAAACCCGTCATGGAAGGCAAGGGCGTGCTTTTCAAGAAGTTCGCGGGCATCGATGTCTTTGACCTGGAGATCAACGCCCGGACCGCCGCCGAGATCATCAGCTTCTGCAAGATGCTTGAGCCGACCGTGGGTGGGATCAACCTGGAGGACATTTCGGCGCCCATCTGCTTTGAGGTCGAAGAGACGCTCAAGCGCGAGATGGACATTCCCGTCTTTCACGACGACCAGCACGGCACCGCCATCATCGGTGGCGCCGCTCTGATCAACGCCGTGGAGCTGGTCGAGAAGAAGCTGGCCGAGGTGAAGGTCGTGTTCAGTGGTGCAGGAGCTTCGGCCATCGCGACTGCGCGCCACTTGGTTCGGCTGGGAATCACGCGTGAGAACATCATCATGTGTGATTCCAAGGGCGTCATCTTCAAGGGACGCTCCGAGTCGATGGATCCTTACAAGGCGCTGTTCGCGTCGGATTCAAAGAGCCGGACCATTACCGAGGCGCTCGTGGGCGCGGATGTATTCATCGGTCTGTCCGTAGGTGGTGCCATCAAGCGTGAGATGATCCGGGGGATGGCGGCCGATCCGATCATCTTTGCGCTGGCCAATCCCGATCCCGAAATCCTTCCCGAAGATGTCATGGCGGAGCGGCCCGATGCGATCATGGCTACCGGACGCTCCGACTACCCGAATCAGGTCAACAACGTGCTCGGGTTCCCCTTCATTTTCCGAGGCGCGCTAGATGTGCGTGCGCGCGGGGTCAATGAAGAGATGATGCTGGCCGCGACGCACAGCCTGGCCGAACTGGCCCGACGTGAGGTTCCGGAGAATGTCGTCGACGCGTACGAGGGCGAGAGCCTGGGATTCGGCCGCGAGTATCTGATCCCCAAGCCGTTTGATAATCGGGTGCTCTACAACGTGTCCCCCGCAGTAGCCAAGGCGGCCATGGAGACGGGGGTCGCCCGGGTGCAGATTGATCTGGATGAGTATCGGGAACGGCTGCGGGCATCGCTGGGACCGGGCCGAGCCGTCATGCGCTGGATGACTTCGCGGGCTCGTCGGCATCGCAAGCGGATCATTTTTCCCGAGGGCCACAACGACATCATCATCCGGTCGGCTGCGCAGCTGATGGAAGAGAAAATCTGTCAGCCGATTCTTCTGGGCAGGCGGGACCGGATCGAAGAGAAGGCGGCCTCGTTGGGGGTGGATGTTTCAGGCATCGAAATCGTCTACGCCGCCGAGTCCGAGGAGATGCGATATCGCTTTGCCGATGAGCTCTTCCGTATGCGTGGACGCAAGGGTCTGACTCTGGCCGAAGCTCGCTGGAACATGTACAAGCCGATCTGGTTCGCGTCGGGAATGGTCAAAGACGGTCAGGCCGATGCAATCGTCGCCGGTATTGAGGCGAACTACCCTGAGATCATCCGGCCTGCCCTGCAGATGATCGGTCGTGATCCCGAGGTGAATCGGGTGGCCGGACTGTATCTGGTGGCCTTCCCCAATCGCGAACTGCTTTTCCTGGCCGACACCACGGTCAACATCGACCCCGATGCCGACGCGCTGGCCGACATCGCCATCCTCTCGGCCAAGATGGTGTCGGAGTTGGGGATCACCCCCAAGGTGGCCATGGTTTCATTCTCGAACTTCGGTTCGGCGGACCACCCCGAAGCCAAGAAGGTTGCGCGGGCCGTGGCGCTGGTGAATGAACGGATGCCAGAGCTGGAGATCGATGGCGAAATGCAGGCCGATACGGCGGTAGATCCAAAGAAGCTCAAGGAGATCTATCCGTTCTCATCGCTCACCGGAGCGGCCAATGTTCTGGTGTTCCCGAACCTGGCTGCGGCCAACTCGGCGTACAAGCTGCTGGCGAAGCTCAGCCACGGTGAGGTCATCGGGCCCCTGCTCATGGGAATGGCGAAGCCCGTGCACATTCTGCAGCGTGGCGGGACCCGGCAGGACGTACTGAACCTGGCGACACTGGCGGCGGTAGACGCCCACGCCCGTTCTCGTCAGTTTTGATGTCTGATCAAACAAAGGCGGCCCCAGCGGCCGAGAAACCTATGAGGACGAGATGAGCGACTCGAGCGCAGCGGCTGTGGCTTCCTCCCACGGCCTGGATCTCCACGGCTTGAACCCGACGAAAGCCGTCCACTGGAATCTTTCGCCGGCCAAGCTCTATGAGCAGGCACTGGCGTGCGGCGAAGGACAAATCGCCCACATGGGCGGGTTTTCTGCTGTCACCGCACCCCACACCGGCCGTTCGCCCAACGACAAGTTCACGGTCCGTGAGCCGGCGTCCGAGGGAAGCATCGACTGGGGCAAGGTGAACGTGGCCATGTCGCCCGAGCACTACGCTGCTCTCAAGGCCGACATCGTTGCCTATCTGAACCAGCAGGAGCTCTTCGTTCGGGACGCTCGCGCCGGCGCTGACGCCAAGCACGGAATCAATGTCCGTGTGGTGACGCCGAATGCGTGGCAGAACCTTTTCGCCTACAACATGTTCCTGCGCCCGGACGCCTCCGAGCTCGCGGACATGATGCCGGACTTTACCGTTCTGCATGCTCCCGAGTTTCAGGCCAGCCCGGAGAAGCACGGGACCCGTTCCACCACCGGCGTGTGCATGAACTTCGCCGACCGGACCGTCCTCATCTGCGGCACGCGCTACGCCGGCGAGATCAAGAAGTCGATCTTCTCGGTTCTCAACTACATGCTCCCGGATTCCGGTGTGCTGCCGATGCACTGCTCGGCAAACGTCGGCGACGAGGGCGATGTGGCGCTCTTCTTCGGCCTGTCCGGCACCGGCAAGACGACGCTCTCCGCAGATCCAGAGCGTGGGCTGATCGGGGATGACGAGCACGGCTGGAGTGAGCGAGGCGTCTTCAACTTCGAAGGCGGCTGCTACGCCAAAACGATCCACCTGTCGCCCGAAGGTGAGCCGGAGATTTACGCCGCCACCCAGATGTTCGGGACGATCCTCGAGAACGTGATCCTGGACGAGGGCACGCGCGAGATCGACTTCGACGACGGGTCGATCACCGAGAACACACGTGCTTCGTACCCGATTCACTACATCCCCAACGCTGTGATTCCGGGTGTTGGCGGCCAGCCGAAGAATGTGGTCTTCCTGACCGCAGATGCCTTCGGCGTGCTGCCTCCGATCTCGAAGCTCACCCCCGAGCAGGCCATGTATCACTTCCTTTCCGGATACACCGCCAAGGTGGCCGGAACCGAGCGTGGTGTCACCGAGCCCAAGGCTACCTTCAGTGCCTGCTTCGGTGCACCGTTCCTGCCGCGTCACCCGGGTGTCTACGCCACCATGCTCGGCGAGAAGCTGCGCGAGCAGAACGCCAAGGTATGGCTGGTGAACACCGGCTGGTCCGGTGGTGGCTACGGCGTGGGCAACCGCATTAAGCTCAAGTACACCCGTGCCATGGTCAGCGCAGCTCTGGCCGGCGAATTGGACAGCGTCGACACGTTGGTCGATCCGGTCTTCGGGCTTGCAGTCCCGACCGCGATCGACGGCGTGCCCTCCGAGGTCCTTCAGCCGCGCGGCACCTGGGCCGACGGGGCCGAATACGATGCGGCCGCCGCCAAGCTGGCTGACATGTTCCGGACCAACTTTGAGCAGTACGCCGATGGCGTGGACGCGGAAGTGAAGGCGGCTGGCCCCAAGGGCTGAGGTCTCCGCGCCCTCACGGGTGCTCCTGACGTTGTTGCAGGAATTGACGGGGTGGGATGCTTTCCAGAGCGCCTGCCCCGTTTTCATTTGGGGCGGTCATTGCTGAGGATTCCCAACCGCGGCCAGCTCAGGCCGCCGGCGTGCGCTCCAGATCCAGATCAGTGACCGAGAGGATGATCCCGTCGTCACAGCAGATCAGTAGCAGCGCCGAACAGCAGTCGCAGAACTGCTCGATGGTGGCCGGACCGTCGTCGCAGACCCAGATCGGTACCGCCTCGTCGCATGTCGGACAGAAATCGAGCGTGGTGTTCAGAGGCGCCCAGTCCCCCCGACCCGCGGTCGTCTCGCCGACCTTCGGCGGCAGGTCCTGATCCTCCACTGAGTCCACGGTCCATCCCGAGCTATCCATTCAGTCCCCCAGTTCGTTGTCTGCACTACTGGGGATGTGTCTCGAACTGTCAAATTGGTTTACATCGGAGTCAGCGGTCGTCTCGGGACAGTCCTGGGGATCCAGATCCAGATCGACGATCCCGGTCACGCGCCCGCCTTCACAGCCCACGCACAGAACGGCCGAACAGGCGTCGCAGAACTGTCGAATCCTGCCTGCCTCGAATGCGTGCACGATCACCGGAACGGCGGTCCCGCAGGTGGGGCAGTCGGCCACGCAGGTAACGGTGGGGGCGGCGAGCTTCATGCATCACTCCAAGTTCGATATGGCGAGCCCGGTGTTTCTCCACCGGTCAGCCCCACCCTGTCGCCCAGCCCACTCAGAGAGTGGATACGAGAGAGAGGTTGGTTGTATTACGACATTCTTCGTCGATGGGGTCCGGGGCGACCGCCGGCTTGGCCGGCGGCGGCCCGATATGGGTGGTCAACCAGTCGTCCGCCGAATGCCGAACAGGGCACCGCTGAGGACTCCGAGCAGGCCCATTACAAGGCCGTAAAAGATGGCCGAGTTGTCTGGCCGGGGTCCGGCCCGCGTAAGCCCCAACACGCCAACGACGCGGTCATGACTCCAGTCACGCGGATCAATCCCGAACGCGGACTCGAAGGCGGCCATCGGTTCCAGTTCGGAGGTCCAGAACGCCTTGAATGCCTCTAGTCCGAACTCCTCTTCAAGTGCCGAGAAGGTCACGGGGTCGATCCCCGGGTTGGCCAGATCGGATGTCAATGTCCTGCCGTCGATCACGATCGGGGCCAAGCCTTCAGCGTACGCCTTTTGCAGGCGAGGCTGGACGTCTGTGAGTGTCCAGTTATGGTCGCAGTAGTCTCGGTCATATCGACATCTGCGACCGGCTTCCTGCTCCCACGGTGAGTTGAGGGTGCCCAGGGCGATTCGCTGAACTGAGGACCATCGCTCGATCTGAGCCGAGATGATCTGTTCCACGGCACGCTGCGTGCCCGGATCCGTGGAGACGCCCAGTCCGTAGCCGCCCCTTTCCAGCCACATCGCGACCTGCTCGCCGGGAAGGCCGTACTTTCCCACCCAGTAGCATTGCATCAACGCAGCCCGCTGAAACCCCGGATCCAGGGTGTAACTCGCGTCTGCCCTCTGCAGTGCGAATCCAAGTCCTCGACCCACCTGTGGATCGGGATGAGGCTGGTCCGTGTGGATAGCCAGACAGAACTCCTGGCCGTCCCGGACTCCGGCCACAACCAGGTCGGCCATCTCCATGGACGGCTTGAAGTCTGGAATCAAATCCTGGAATGCGATTCGGTTCACCCCCACAACGGCCAGGGCGATGTCAGTCCCCGGCGCCTGCTCGAGGCCTTCGAGACGAACCCGATAGCCCGTCAGGTCTGCAGGTTTTTCAAACGAGGCCTGACTGAGCAGTACGCCATCTCCCCGAGCGTGCGCCTCCAAAGCCATTCGGGAGAACTCGTCCACCCAGTCCGAGATCTGTACCCGCCGAAGCTGGTTGTGGACCTCGTTCACCATATTGCCGGATAGCTCCAGGATTGGCGCATTCCGTGAACGGGAGTCGCTCTGGTCCAAATAGGTTTCAGCGATATTGGGTGCCAGCGCGGTAACCCAGACGGTGGCCGCAGCCAGCAGAAGCGGAATCAGAACACGATAGCGAATCATCCGAGCCTCCAACGCGTGGAGCGAAGTGCGAAAAGAGCGAGGGCTCCGGCCCAGAAGACTCCTGACCGGCTGGGAAAATGGGAGCTGTCCCCGTCCGCCGCGCTAAGGTTGTCCAGCCAATAGCTCACGACCTCTTCCGCGGGCCGTTGTGCGGCGGCTTCGATCACGAGCCGAGGCGAAGCGTCTTCGGGAAGACGTTCGATCCGTTCCAAAGCCGGCGTGCCGCCGCCAAGACGAAGGGCTGTACGGAAGAGGCTGGCCCGAGTCTCTGCACCCAGAGGTTGAGACTGCGTGGGCCAGGTGTTGGCGATCATCCAGGTACAGGCGAGATCCTGTCCGCTGCCTGCTTGGGCGCGTGACGCCACCGCAGCATCACTACACTCAATCCTCCGCTGCTGAGCGAGAGCCCCCTGCGCGAGGAGTCTTCGCCCGCTCACGATCTCGTACCGGAGTGCCGCAGTCGGGTAGACCGCGAGCACCCAGGCTTCGCGATCGGGCCCCGGCTCCGCGTAGTCGAGGTCCAGCACCAGAGCGCAGGCATCGATGTTCCTGTCTTGGAAACAATCGGCGGCAAGGGGCGAGGGCGACTCCAGGAGGTTGCGGACGACCTGTCGCGGATATTCGATCGGAGAGAGTGCCCGCTGCCCTGACCACTCAATGTATCCGTCACCGGCCATCGGTCCGGCGAGCACCTGTCGCAGGGCGCCCACGATCGGCCCCCGGTCCTGGCCGGACCGTATCTCGACCCACCTTGTGAAATGAGTGTCCAGACCTGGAGGACGACCATATTGGCCGTACCGGCTGTACCCCAGGGGATAGTCCTCAACCCAGAAAGGGTTGGTGCCGCCCGTTATCGCATCAAAATCCGGCCATACCCGCGCAACCGCCTCGCCGGCTTCTCGAAGGTGCTCAGGATCCCCCATCAACAGGAAGGGCCCGACCTTCATTGTATCAAAGGGGATATTGACGACCGACTCACGGCGTTCTTCGGCGGCGGCTTCGGCGGCGGTGTGGGCCGCTGCCCTTTCACGAATGGGCTGCCACCGATCAAAGGCCTCAATGGCATTCTGCAGCGTCTGCGCCCGTTCATCAGGCGTCAGCGGACGATCCTGTGCAGACAGGCCTCCCGCAAACGCCGTCAGCGCGAACGTGACAGCCAGCAATCCGGGTCGTCTGGCTCGATGTAGCCTGGCTGGATGCATTCTGGCTCGATCAGACATCGATCAACATCCAGTTGCCGGCAAAGACATGCAGCGGGCCGTTGTCGGAGATCAGCATGTCGACCGCATAACCGATCGGACTGATCTGTTCAGCCCCGGGGACGAAATTGCCGGTGAAGTCCATCAGCGAGTCGCCGAAGAAGGCGAAAACGGCCGAGGCAGAGATCACCATCACTGTGGTCCGGATGGTACCGGACGCCAGTGCAAAGAGGAGTCCGTAAATGGTGAAGCTGGCCAGATAGAACTGACTGGCCAGTGCCAGGGGGTAGACGTGGAGTCCCCTGGGCAATTCGACCATGGCCACCGTGAACAGTCCCCCGGCTGCTACAAGCGCCGCAGGAAGCATCAGCAGGAGCGCTCCCGTACCGAACTTGAGCGTGGAGTAGCGCCAGCGATCGATGGGCAACGAGAGCGGGTAAACGTGACCCTTGGCGTGATCCCAGTTCCAGGCCGTGAGCGCCAGCGTCGCGCCCACCAGAGCAGCGACAATGGGATAGGCAAGGGCGGTCATTGATGCCCCACTCAACAGCAGATAGACCTCGTCACCGATTCGCGCATTGATGCCCGCCCATGCCGAGCGCCCACCCCAGACTGGCAACCCGAACGCCATGATCAAAAACGGTAGCAACACCCACTTTGAAGCCTTCCAATGAAGCTTCAGCATCTGGATTCCCATATCAGCCTCTCCTCGCTTCGCGCTGTGAGCGGAGCAGTTCAACAAATCCTTCTTCCAGGTCCAGGTCGATCACTTCGCGCACGCGGGCGCCGTGTGACTGGAGTACTTCGCGATGTACATCCTGCCAGCCACGCACCACCCAGGTCTCGTAGGACGAGACGCCGTTGGGGGAGGCGCGGTGGAGTAGTTCGAACGGGGTCTGGGATTCGGTAAGCTGCGGGGGCTCCTCGAAGCGGAGGCGCTTGATGCCGTTCTTGAAATCATTGATGGGGAGTTCGGCGACGAGCTTGCCCTCGTCGAGCACGCCCACCCAGTCGCAGATCCGTTCCAGTTCGTGGATCAGATGGCTGCTGACAAAAACCGTGGCGCCGGACTCGGAAACGAAGTCGAGCACGGTGGTCATGATGTCGCGGCGGACCACGGGGTCGAGACCGTCGGTAGGCTCGTCCAGGATCAGCAGCTGCGGGCGAGTGGCCAGCGCCATGAGCATCAGGAGCTTTCCGGCCTGCCCCTTGGACATCCGCTTGATCACCCGATCCGAGGGCAGTTCGAGCCGGTCCTGCAGTTCGGCGGCCCAGGGCGCATCCCACGTCTCATAGAACGCCTTGTGGAAGTCGATGGCCTCGCGGACGGTCAGCTGGTCGAACACATGGGGTCGCTCGGGCATATACCCGACCTTGGCCAGCACCTTCGCCAGATCCTTGGGAACGCGTCCGTCCAGCATCCGAATCTCGCCGGCGTTGGGCTTCATCATCCCCATCATCAGGCGGATGCTCGACGTCTTGCCAGAACCGTTCGGTCCCAGGAAGCCGTAGATGGATCCGCGCGGCACCCTCAGGTCCAGCTGTTGTAGCGCGAAGTCTTTGCCGGCGCGCCAGCTGACGCCGTCAAACTCGATGGCGTATTTCATTCGCTGGCCTCCGATGATGCTGTGGCAGACGTCATTTCTTCTTCCAATGCCTTTCTGAGATCCTCTGCGGAAACACCGGAGCGCACGGCTTCGGTGAGAGCGCGACGGGCAATGCGTTGGGCTTCGATCTGCTGTTCGCGGGCGCGAACGTCGGCGCCGACTTCCTGTACGAACGTGCCGGCGCCATGACGACGGTCGACGAACCCTTCCATGGAGAGTTCCCGATAGGCCTGAACCACGGTGGCCGGGTTCAGCCGGAGCTGGTTGGCCAGCGAACGCACGGAGGGCAAGGCAGTGCCCGCCTCCAACTCGCCGGTCGCAATCGCGAGCCGTACACAGGCCGCGATCTGCTCGTAGAGCGGGGTTGGACTGCGGGGGTCGATCGAGTCGAACATCAGGGCTGATTCCCGCAGCGCACGGCACCAGCCATCCAACCGGCGGGAGTCCCGGCTCCGTAAGCCAGGGTGCAGATTCGATCCGCATTCGGAAGCGCGCCGATCATTCCCCAACCGCGACTCGTGGCGAACAGAATCTCGACCTCGAGATCCACCGGAAATTCGTCCGATTCGATATTGAGTGAGTCAACGTTCGACGAGTAGGAGTAGTTCCGGGAGTAGTGCATCTCCTGAGAACTGGCCAGGAATTTGATGCTGCTTCGCACCGTGGCCATGAGTTCCTCGGAATCGACGGCTGTCGAGTCCGGGATCGACTGCGGTTGAGTCATCCAGAGCGGCTCAGCGGCAGTACCTTCTCCGCGCTCGATCGACCAGGCCTGAGCGGTCTCGACATCGAACTCACCGATGGCTCGACCCAGGACTTCGCCGTCACGGATGGTCTGGGGGTGAAATCCGGCTGGCAGATCCACCCAGTGCCTCGGCGTTCCCGACGGCGACAGCACCAGCCAGCGAGACGGACGTTCGTTCCCGGACCACTCTTCTCGCAACCAGATATCGTCGTTCTCGGCGATCTGGGCGTAGCGGATCAGCGACCTGCCGTAGGGCAAAGGGAGCCCGCGGAGCGTGGCGTCGACCCGGGCCCGCACCTCGGCTGAGCTGGCACCCTGAGCGAGGAAGCGAGACACCGGCCAGCTGTCCATCGAATACTCTTCGGCAGCCCAGATGTCGCCCACGTCGGTGTCCCGGAGGAACTCGCCGTCGGCACTGAACCACTTCACGCGACCGGGCGTCCTGCCGTCAAGCACCATCAGTGTGTCGCCTGACATGGGATAGATGGAGGAAATACTCCCGAACTCGAATGGGCCGTTCCCCCGTCCCCCCGCTACGCCAAGTGCCTCACCCGTGGGGCCGAAGAAGTGGAGCCTTTGATCGCCCCCGTCGGCCAGAACCACCCGGCCGTCTGAAAGCCGAACCACGTCCTGGATCGACTCAAACTCCAGAGCTGCTTCACCCGAGAGCACGCCGATTGAGGTGGAAGGAGTGCTGCTCGTCGTCATGATCGGGAGCATCCGCGGCGCGTCTGGATCAGAGTCTTCCGATCCCGCGCTACCTGAACAGCCCCCGATCGCGATCGCCGCGATCAGTCCCAAAACAACGACCAGCCCGAAGAGTCGTGGTGTCGCGCGAACCCTTCTCGTGTCAGCCATGCAGCCACTCCAGCGGAAGTCGTAGTGTGGTGTATCAAAAGTGTCTCGGCCATTCGAACGCCGATTCATCCGGCCCCGCGTCGTTGCCCCGAGTCGGGACAGCGCTGCTATCTCTCGTCGTGGCGCCTCGCAGGATCCGGCGCCTCGACGCTCTCGGTAGATCCCGAACTTTCGAAACACCACCCTACTGTATCAGTGTATCATAGTACCGATACACTAGTACAACACCGACCGAACTTGATCAAGGGTAGCGATTGCGCACCCTCGACTGGCGCTCCCCGGCAGATACCGCCTAGGTTGGCCCCATCACCAGAAATACTCGACCCCCCGTCGATCGGAAGATTGCAGGGTGGGACGACCAGACGATTATTCCCCATGCGACCCATCCATCGTAGTGGACCGCTGGGTTCACTCCTCGGATGCCTGACCGCGCTCGCGGTTGCCTTTCCGCTTTCGGCCCAGGGCAGGGCTGGCCCCGACGGTTCGGTTCCGGCTCGGTATCATTCGTTGCCACCGGTCCGTGAACAGGCCGACGAAATGCAGCGGTGGGTTCAGGCCCGACTTGAACGCGTCCTCCCCGCACTGATGGCCGAGTACGACGTCGACATGTGGATCCTGTCGATGCGCGAATACGGTGAGGACCCGGTCTTCTGGTCCATCGCCTCGCCGACCACTTTCGCGGCTCGGCGGCGCTCCATCTACATCTTCAATCGTCGTGACGATGGCGGCGTAGAACGTCTCGCCCTGGGTGGAAGCTCCCAGGGTGGTCTGTTCGAGATCTACCGCTCCCCGCGTCCAGCTCCGAGTGGCGAACAGGCCGAACTATGGGGCGGCGAACAGTGGAGGCTCCTGAACGAGATCGTGGCGGATCGCGATCCTGCGAACATTGTTCTGAACATTGACGACACCTGGGCATTTGCCGACGGGCTGGCGTCTGGCGAGCGCGAGGCACTGGAGCGGGCGCTCGGCGATGAGTTCCTGCCTCGGGTGAAGCGCGAGCCGCGACTGGCGATCAACTACATCGCGACTCGTGTGCCTGAGATGACCTCGCGCTACGTGCGCATTCAGGAGACGGTGCACGCCATCATCTCCGAGGCATTCTCAAATGCGGTGATCACGCCCGGCGTCACGACCACCGAAGACGTGGTCTGGTGGTTGCGGCAGAAGGTGTCTGACCTGGGGATGACGACCTGGTTCCAGCCGTCAGTGAGTGTTCAGCGAGCCTCGCCCGTGGGTGGCTCGGCACCCGTGGTGATTGAGCGCGGGGATGTGCTTTGGACTGACTTCGGCGTGATCACAATGCGCCTGAAGACCGACACGCAGCACATGGGCTACGTCCTGCGCGAGGGGGAGTCCGAGGTGCCTGCCGGGTTGATGGCCTGTCTGGCTGCCAGCAACCGAATGCAGGACATCCAGCTGGAAGAGATGCACCCCGGCCGCGACGGCAACCAGGCTCTGGCCGCGGCCCGTGCGCGCATGGAAGCGCTCGGAATCAACGGTACATTCTATAGCCATCCGATCGGAGACCACGGCCACGGCGCCGGCCCTCTGATCGGCCTGTGGGATCGTCAGGAAGGCGTGCCCGGTCGTGGAGACGCGCAGATCCGTCCCAACACCTGGTTCTCGATCGAACTCCAGGCGACCGTGCCGATTCCCGAGTGGGGCGGTCAGACCGCGCAGTGCAGGCAGGAAGAGGAAGCCTCGCTGGACGCCACGGGCGATCGCAGTTGGACCTTCCGGCGTCAGGAGCAGTTCCACATCGTATGGTGATCAGACCTACTCTTGCGGCGGAGACGGATGATGGGTGAAGTCACGACTGGCCCCGCGGGCGGTCGAAAGTCGGTCCTGATCGTAGACGACGACGTCTCGGTCGGGCAGCTTGCCGCACGGCTTCTCGGGCATATGGGCTATGAGGTCACGTTCATTGATAAGCCTCAGGTGGCACTGGAACGACTGCGCGCCTCGCCCCAGGAGTTCGACGTGCTGGTCACCGATCACCGCATGCCAATGATGACGGGCCTGATGCTGGTTCGTGCCATTCGCGAAGCCGGGATTCAGATTCCAGTCCTGATGGTCAGCGGTTACGGTGAGGAACTCACTCCGGAAAACCTTGAGGCAGTCGGCGTCGGACCGGTGCTGGACAAGCCGTACAGCCGGGAGGATCTCGCGACTAGACTTCAGAGTTTGTTGTCATCCGGCACCCCGCCCAAGAGCGCAGATTGAGCCGATCCCGGCAGAAGAAGTTCGATCGCTCCATCGTTGACGGCCCTCTTGGAAAGGCGGTCTGGCTGCTCGCCTGGCCCACGATGCTGCAGAACGTCATCGGGGGCCTTCAGGGCCTGGTCGACCACGCCATGGTCGGAAACTACGTCGGCTTTGAGGGCAACGCGGCGATCGGTGTTTCCTGGCAGATCTTCCTGGTGGTCATCGTCTTCATCTCGTCCCTCTTCTCCGGGATGGGCGTGCTGGTCGCTCGGTTTGCGGGGGCGGATGACGCAGAGGAAGTAAACCGGACCGTCTATCAGGCATTCCTGACGGCCATCTTCCTGTCCGTCGGGATCATGGCTCCAGTCGGATACTTCGCGGCACCCTGGCTCCTGGACCTGGTCAATGCTTCGCCCGGCGTTCAGGCCGAGGCGCTGCCCTACCTGCGCATCATGTTCACGTTCAGCGTCGGCATGATGCTCTTCTTCATGACCGGCGGCGCCTTCCGGTCGGCCGGGGACGCCAAGACGCCACTCCGTCTCGGGATTTTGCTGACGGTTCTGAACCTGATCTTCAACGTCATCTTCATCCGCGGGCTCGGCCCCATTCCCGCCTACGGTACCAAGGGCGCCGCGATTGGCACGGTGCTCGCCGGTGGCATTGTGGCGCTGATCACGCTGGGGATTCTGTTCTCGGGCCGGGCCGTGGTGTCCTTCCACAAGGGCATGAGCCTGAAGCCCGACTGGACCATCATCAAAGAGCTGTTCCGCTTCGGCCTCCCCACTGGGCTCCAGGGTGTGGCCATGAACGTCGGAGGCGTGCTCCTACTCAGGTATGTCGGATCGCTTGAGAACAGTGCCGAGGCTCAGGCGGCTTATGCCATCACCTACACGCAGCTCTTCTCGCTGATCACCTGGACTTCGGTGGGCCTGATGGGAGCGACGGCGGCTGTGGCCGGTCAGAACCTTGGCGCCAAGCGTCCCGACCGAACACAAAAGTCCGTCTGGGTCGCTGCTCGCATCGGCCTGGGTGTGGCCGCCGTGGTCGGCTTCATGTTCTTCACCATCCCGCGGCCCCTCATCGGCTTCTTCGGCATCGTCGACCCGATCGTGCTGGATCTGGGCAGTCAGTTGATGCGCTATCTGAGCGTGTCCGGCCTCTTCATTACCGTCGCGCTAGCGTACACCGGCGGACTGCAGGGGACCGGAGACACCAAGAGCCCGCTCTACATCTCCATCGTATCGCAGGTCATCATCCCCTTGGGGATGTGCGCTGTGATCAGCGCCACACGTGGCCTCAATCCCGCAGACATCTGGCTTGCCATCGTGATCGGCCACGTCACGCGGGCGGTGCTCAGCGTGATGCGCTTTCGTCAGGGAAAATGGCGCAACATTGAAGTGCGGATCGGCGACAAGGTGGTCTGACCAGGCAGTCAGGCCTGCCCTTCCCTGAGCGGGCCGCTCGCGGACGTTGGTGCGTCAGTCGGGAGCGGCATAGCCTGTAGCCGAGCGACTCAGGTGGAACCTGAAACCACCCACGTGGTTACCTCACGCCGACCCACCACTGACAGAGGATCTGATGAAGTACTGGCTGATGAAGAGCGAAGCCGACGTCTATTCGATCGACGACTTGAAGAAGGACGGCAAGACGCTCTGGGATAACGTCCGGAATTATCAGGCCCGGAATTTCATGCGTGACATGAAGGCAGGCGACCTGGTGCTCTACTACCATTCGCGCCAGACCCCGTCAGCCGTGGTCGGCCTGGCTCGTGTGGTCACCGAATCCTATCCGGACCCCGGCCAGTTCGATCCCAAGAACGAGTACTTCGATCCCAAGTCATCCAAAGACGACCCGCGCTGGTCGCTGGTCGACATTGAGTACGTCGCCAGGTTCGATACGCAGGTCGGCCTGGGTGAGATCAAGGCCGAAAAGGCGTTGGCCGAGATGGTGCTCGTGAGGAACTCGCGGCTCTCGGTTCAGCCGGTCAAAAAGAGCGAGTTTGACAAGGTTCTGAAGATGGCGGGCCACACGCTGTGAGCCGATCGGCTGGTCAGATCCGGAAACCACGAGGCACAGTCGATGCGGGCGGCCCGGAGCGGACTGAAAAGGCCGGCGCCCAGACCATGCTGTCTACGCGCCCTCCCCCGGGAAAGGCGATGGCAATCTATCCGTGTCAGACCGCCGCCCGCTTCCGCTCCGTAGGCAGCGCATCTCCGAGCGTAGCGGCATCCAGCCAGCGTTCCGGTCGCGTGGTTCGTCCCATCTCTTCCGGGTTCAATCTGAACCACCGCGCCACAAGCAGAATCTCGGCCGCCTCGTGCGCGCTCAGCCCGGCTGGCCCGCTTTCGGTCCCGGCGAACACCTCGCCAACCCGACGACTCACCGTCTGCCAGGATCGGGCTGTTGTTGGCGCGGGCATGGTGTCGCGAATGCGACCGCTGCGGATCAGATAGAGCCGTTCCCCGCCTTCGTGCACCGGTGCCGAGTACACGAAGCACAGGCTCTCCATTTCGCCGCGGAAGGCCGTGAGCTCCATCTGGAATCGGCGCATTCGGTTGATGCGATCGCGTTGCGAAGCCGCGTATTCGAAATCCAGTCGGGCCGCCGCCACCGTCATCTCTTCCTGAAGACGCGCGAGCGGCGACCGGCTGCGACCCTCAAGGAAGCGGCGGGCCTCGTCCACCCGCTCCTGGTAGGCATCGGCCTCGACCATTCCGGCGCAGGGTCCCATGCAGCTTCCCAGCTCTGCCCGCATGCAGAGCGGACTGCGGTCGGCGGCAAAGAAATCGAGCTGATCGGCAAAGTGCATCGGGGTCGCACCCGAGCAGTCGCGCAGGCCCAGAACATGCCCCAGATCCCGGATCGTGTGCCCCACCTGACCCACCCGGGGGAATGGCCCGTAGTAGATCGCGCCATCGTCCGTCACCCGACTGACCGGCACCACGCGAGGGGCCGGTTCGCGTGTGATCTTTACAAAAGCGTACGCACGCTTCCGCTTGTGCTGCACGTTGTAGCGCGGCCGGTACTTCTGAATCAATCGCATCTCACGGACCAGGGCCCCGAACTCGTCGGCGATGTGATCCCACTTGAGGTGGGTCGATTCACGAATCAGGTCAGCCGCCTTCTCCCCCGGGGCCGCGCGGAAGTACGACATCAATCGTGTTCGGATCTTGATCGACTTGCCCACGTAGAGCAGCTCCTCGCCCGGTCCGTACATCCGATACACACCCGGCCGATTCTCGGCATGGGCGCGGACGAACGCGCGGAGGGGATGTTGGGGAGCCTTCACGAATATGAGCGGGGTAGTGATGCGACTTCAGGACCGCACAGGTGCGAGCCCGGACTTTCGTTGTTTGTTCGGGAGTTGCACGAAAGCAGTTTTGAGCCGGAATCGCAATGTTTTTGGGTTGGGGCTCAGGCCAAGGGGACTAACCCGGCTCGCGCAGCAACTGCAGAAATCGATCCCGATCCAGCTTTCGCCGCTCGAAAGTGAACACCCGCAGTGCCCGAGCAGTGTGCTGCAGGTCCGCCGCCACCCGTGGCAGATCCAGAACGCCCGGAATCCCCGCCGGCCCCAGTCGCTCGACGGCTCCATTCCGTCGACGGATCAGGGTGTCGATCTGGAACATCCGGGTCTTCTGCGGGAAGTCGATCACCACCTCGCCCGAGTCCAGCCCCAGCTCGATGGCCAGCCGGTCCTCGAGAGCACGCTTGCGAGCACTGTCACCGACGACCCAGTCCGGAATCGGTTCGTCCCGAAGGTCAGCGGCGCTCAACTCGAGCGCGCGTTTTGGCAGGCGACGTTGCCGCAGGGCAGGGATCCAGGTCTGGGCCAGAAGTTCCGCGATCAGATCGTCATCAAGCTCACGGGCGCGGCGATGAATCTCATACAGGAGTTCCTCGTCGGTCGGTCCGACCAGCTCTTCCTTGTCGATCAGTCCAGAACGAACCGCCTCCGAAACGATCCGTTTGTACAGCGCAGTCGCCGCGCGGACGCCGTGATGCCAGTAGACATTCCTGAACATCTGATACTTGGCAAATAGCAGCGACTCCATCGCCGCCACGGCCTTCTCGTGGACGCCCGTCTCCCAGCGACCCGTCTCGGGATCCTGCAGCAGGACCAGCCCTTCCAAGAGCCGGTCGACATCGACCTCACCGTAGGGGACCCCGCAGAAGCGTGCATCCCGTCTCAGGTACTCCATCTTGTCCAGATCCAGACTGCCACTGATCAGCCCCTGCAGCGGCGACTCGCTTCCGCCTCGAATCAGCGCATGGATCCGCTCGGGAGCGTCTGGGCCAAGGGTTTCCAGGGCCGCTCGGAGTGCGTCTTCATTGAAGAAGCGCCAACTGATCTCCTCGTGGTCCGCCGGAATCCGCTCCGGCTCCAGCTCCTCGAGCGCGTGGGAATAGGCGTAGTGCCCGATGTCGTGCAGGAGGGCCGCGTACGGAACCAGATGTGCGTCCTGCCACGCCTCGTCCGGGGCGCCTCCGCGTTCGCGAAGCATGCGCAGGGCGGTCACGGTCAGATGATGCACCCCCAACGCGTGGTCAAACCTTGTATGCGTCGCGCCAGGATAGACCAGATGCGCGAAGCCGAGCTGGCGAATAAAGCGAAGTCGCTGAAAGGACGGCGTGTCGATTATCCGCAGCGCCGTCGCGGAGAGTCGAATCGTATTCCAGAGCGGGTCGCGAATGATCTTGATTGAATCGGTCATGTCCGACGGTAACGGAGGGTCGTTGGCAGCGGCAATGTCATGATGGGACCCCCGGCTCCGTCGGCCGAGCCGGACCGCGCATCGGATATCACCCGGGAGCTTAGACTGACTTCCTCAAAGTGGGTGCCGGCGGGACCGCCTGTCGCCGGAAACGGCTGCGGACGCAACACGTCCGGGGCGTCAGATGTCTGGCTTGAAAGGGTCCCGAAGTGAGGCCCGTCCACGCATGGAGTGGCCCACGGTACGGCTCAGCTTTCAGGTATACCCGCCGAGGCTAAGGAGGCAGGGAACGGATCTGCCTGCGAGGGTTACTGACGGCGGGCCAGGTCGAAGGTGACCAACGCGAAAGACCCATCCGGCGTCTAAATCAGACGAATGCCGAGGTCAGCGGAACTCGCGTCGCCAGAATGGGTCAAAAAATAAAGG
>JBDNHE010000176.1:0-31789 GCA_041688945.1 Gemmatimonadota bacterium
CACATGGATTTGAGCGTACCCCAACTGGTCGGAACCGAACTGGCCGCTGCCTATTTTCAGGTGGTCATCACGCTGGCACTCGTCGCCCTCTTCCTGCACCTGCACCGGCGCTACGGAAAGGCCTACTTCCGCGACTGGGCGCTCGCGTGGGGGATCTACGTGCTGCGCCTCGGGGCAATCATCTCGTTCCTGCACACCGAGGCGCCGGCCTGGCTCTACTGGCATCAGGTCTTAACCGGATGGACCGCGCTGGCCTTTCTCTGGGCTGCTCTGGTCTTTTCTCAGCAGACGCGCTGGCGAAACTGGTACTGGTTGGTGGTTCTCTTTCCACCGATCTGGTCCTGGGTGGCGATCTACGAGCTCGACCACTTCATGCTGGCCGCCGGGCCTGCAGTGGCCTTCCTGAGTCTGGCGACGCTCCTGACTGCGGGGGCCTTCTTCCGCTATCACCGTGAGGCTGGCTCGGTGGCCGCCCGGATTCTTGGATTCACTCTTCTCCTCTGGGCGCTCCACCATCTGGACTACCCGTTCCTGCGTGCACGGGGAATCTGGAATCCCTGGGGCTACTACCTGGACCTGTTCTTCACCCTGGGAGTGGCGGCAGGGATCTTTCTGCTGATTCAGGAAGACCTGGACGAGGGTCTCGAAGCCCTCTCATCGCTCTCGGGCGAACTCCAGTCTGAGACCGCACGGCCCCGATTGACGGCCGCACTGCTTGAGCGGGCCGTCACGCTCCGGGCCGTAAGGGGGAGCGCGCTCTTTCTTCTCGACTCCGCGGGTCTGCAGCCATCTGCTCGATCGAACCCAACCGTCGCGTCCGAAGGACCGATCCAGCCCGCTCACCCAACGCCCGGGCAGCCGGCCGGACAGTTCACCGCCGGCGCAGGAGAGTGCTCGAACTGGCCCTCTCGTCCAACCAGTGCGGCATTGGCGGCTCTTCTGACTTCGGTTGTCGAGAGCGGATCTCCGCACGTGCATCTGGCTGACGCTTCGGAGGATAATCCACTTCCCTACACTGCGGCGCTGCCGATCTTCCGCGGCGGTTCCGTCGCCGGGGCGCTGGTCGTGGTCGGAAAGACCCGCGACCCCTTTACCGCTCTGGATGACCGGTTCCTCCTGGCACTTGGACAGCAGGTCGGGGCGGCGTTGCAGAACGCGGAATTGAACAGCCGGGTCGCGCAGCGTACGGAAGAACTCGAGGCGCTGCAGGGGATGCTGGTTCATCGGCACGAGGTCGAGCGCGAGCGGATTTCGCGGGAGCTTCATGACGAGACCGCCCAGATACTGGCCGCTGTGAACCTTCAACTCGGAGTGCTGGGTGAAGGTCTGGATGAGGAAAGTCGCGCCGGGCTGGAACGAGCCCGGGAACTGGTGGGGGAAGGCATCCGCAGCGTCCGCCGCGTTACCCGCAATCTGCGCCCAGTTGCCCTCGACGATCTGGGACTCACCGCCGCAGTCCGCGCTCTGGTTCGCGATTTCGATGCCAACCAGTCCCTCGACGTCGCTTTTGAAGCGCCCTCCACACTACCGCGCCTGGATCCCGACCTCGAACTGACCCTCTACCGTGCCGCCCAGGAAGGCCTGGCCAACACGATTCGCCACGCTGGAGCGACACAGGTAAGAGTACGGATTACCGCGGAAGGAGAGTCCATTACCCTTGAGGTTGATGACGACGGTCGGGGCTTTTCTCCCGCGGCGCTGGACGGCAAAACCTCCGGGTCGTCCGGTCTGGCCGGAATGAGAGAGCGCAGCCTGAACCGGGGCGGCGTTCTGACTCTGGCCAACCTGGACAACGGTGGCGCTCGCCTTTCGCTGACGGTCTCTTCACGACCGATCAGTGCTCCAGATCAACCCGACACCTCCGGCCTGCCCGAAGCATGAGCGATCCAGTCACACAACCGATCCGAATTCTGATTGCCGATGATCACGCGATCGTCCGGCAGGGCATTCGTGCCGTTCTGGAGCAGGACGCCGGAATGCGTGTCATTCACGAGACCGTAAACGGGGACGATACGCTGATCTCGGTCAGTGAATCGCCGCCCGATGTGCTGGTTCTTGACGTGAACATGCCTGGCAAGACCGGACTGGAAGTAACTCGGGCGCTACGGGAGCAGGGTCATGACTGCCGCATCCTGATTCTCTCGATGCATGACGATCCGGAGTACGTGCTTCAGGCGCTCCGGTCCGGGGCGGATGGCTACATCCTCAAGGATGCCGGCCCATCGGAGGTTCGCGAAGCCGTCAGGGCCGTGCACGAAGGCCGTGAGTACCTCAGCGACCGAGTGACGCACCAGCTCTCCGTGGCCCTTCGAGCGGAACTGGAGCGAGATAAGCAGACCGGTCGCCTGGAACAGCTGACTCCCCGGGAGCGGGAGGTTCTGGTCGAGGTGGCGAGGGGGCGGACTTCGCGTGAAATCGGTGAGGCCTTCGGAATCTCCCCACGCACCGTCGAGACCCATCGCGAGCGCGTCATGGCCAAGCTCCGTGTCCGCTCGGTAGCTGGTCTCACCCGCTTCGTGCTTGAGCTGGGACTCGATCAGGAGGGGTAGTTCCCCACACGGTCGGTCCGTATCACTACGGACCTCAATTCAGGTACTCTCCCGACTGCATGCGCATGGCGCTGGGCCCTAACGTCCTTGGTACAGGGCGACACCCTCGGTGTCGCCCGCCCGCCAAGGACGACTGGAGTCTCTTTCGACATGCCTTCTCTGCCCCGCATCAGCCTCGCCGCCACCATCGCACTCGCCCTGGTGTTCCCGTGGAGCGCCTCGGCCCAGTCCGACCCGACGTCGGACACCCTGCGCTATCGGATCGACCCGATCATGGTCACGGCCACTCGCGGTCCACGCCCCGTCTCGCTGACGCCTCGCCCGGTAACGGTGATCGGCGAGTCCAAGATCAACCTGCTCGCCCCGAATACGGTGTCCGATCTATTCCGGGACATCCCGGGCCTGGAAGTCTCGGGGGTGGGGGTCAATCAGGGTCGTCCCAGTATCCGCGGGCAGAGCGGCCAACGGATCCTGCTTCTTCAGGACGGGATCCGGCTGAACAACACCCGCCGCGAGTCCGACTTTGGAGAGCTGCCTGCGCTGGTCGGAATCGGTGGTGTGGAACGCGTCGAAGTGGTTCGGGGGCCGGCCTCGGTCCTCTATGGGTCCGACGCGATCGGGGGTGTGATCAACATCATCTCCCGCACACCCCACGCCGAGGGATTCAGTGGTTCCGGGTCCTACCGCTTTGGAGACGTGGAGGGGCAGAGCCAGTTCGCCGGCCGAATCTCCGGACGCTCGGGCCGCTTCTCGATCATCGGCGGCGGCTCGTGGCGCACGGCCGATTCCTACCGGGCGCCTTCCGGGACCTTCGGTGACATCACCCTCACCAAAGACGTGCTGGTTCAGAATTCGGGTGTGGAGGATCGCAACTTCGATATGCGCCTGGGCTTCGACCTGGACTCCGACAAGTCCTTCTTCGCCAAAATCGAGGGCTACGGCGCGGACGATGCAGGTTTTGGCAGCGTGGCGCCCGAGGACTACGCGCCCGACGAGGCGACCGTGGACATCCTCTACCCGGAGCAGCGCTTCCGGAAGTTCACTACGGGATTCACCAGCCGGAATCTGGGCAGTCGCCTGGCCGACCAGGTTGAACTGACCGCCTACTCTCAGACCAACGATCGGCAGCTTGAGCTCAACCTGTTCGCGCCCTTCGGACCCGGGACTCCTCCTGGAGCCGGCGTCCTGGTCGAGAACCGCAACACCACCGATATCAGCACCCTCGGATTCAGAGCCGAAGCCCGAAAGTTGGTCGCGGACCGTGTCCTGGTGACCTGGGGTCTGGATGGTTTTCGCGACCGCGCTGAAGGTACGGACCTGGTTAGCTCCACGGTGTTCGGGTTCGGCCCTCCCATGGTCAGCTCGGATGACGCTCCCAACATCCCCACCGCTGAGTACCTCTCACTCGGCGCGTTCGTCCAGACCGAGTTCGAAGTCGGGGATCGACTCTCGTTCGTGACGGGTGCTCGTTATCAGGACATCTCGGCGGAGACCTTCACTACCGCAGGGTTGGACAACGCCCCGGCACAACTCAACACCGGAACGGCGGTAGCCGCCGTGAACGCCATCTACCAACTGACGGGGGCGCTCTCGCTGGTCACCTCGATCGGCCGGGGATTCCGGTCGCCGAACCTGGTCGAAAGCTTCTTTGAGGGTGCGGTCGCCGAGGCGGGCGCCTATCAGGTGGCCGCGACCGATCTTGATTCAGAGACCTCCTTCAATGTGGACCTGGGCGCGCGCTTCCAGCAGGGGCGGATCTCCCTGGAGGGCTTCTGGTTCAAAAATCGGATCTCGAACGGGATTCGGGCGTCGGCTCTGAACGACGCCTCGGGCGCTCCTCTGTTGATTGAGGGGCTTCCTGCCTACCAGAACACCAATGTGGATCGGCTCACCTACCAGGGCTTCGAACTGAACGGCGCGGTCCAGGTCGCAGAGGGACTTGAGGCGGGCGGGGGATTCTCCAAGCTCGACGCCGCGAACGATCTCGACCCCGACTCACCGGTGGGGGAAGCCTTCAACTCCAAGGTGGTGGGTCACCTTCGCTACACGACTCCGGGCGGTCGCGTCACCACACAGTGGGACATCCGCCACAGCAGCGAGCAGAAGGACACGGGGCTCACGGGCAACCCGCTCGGCACCACCATCCCTCCTTTCACGGTGCAGAATGTTCGAGCCGCCGTCCGCCTCTTCAGCGGGGCCGGGTTCACGCACCGCCTGAACATCGCCGTCACCAACCTGACTGATGTCCTCTACGCCGAGTCGGCCAATGCCTCCTTCTTCCGCCCCGAGCCCAAGCGGAATCTGACTCTCAGCTGGGAGGTAGCGTTCTGATGGGTGAACGCTCGCTGGTCCACTTCATTCCCATCCTGACGACCATCGTCGTCCTGGTATTCGCCCCTCTGGTGTTCGGGCGGTACCGCGAGAAAGGGGGGACCCATCTGCTGTGGTGGGGCGCGGGAATCGTTCTCTATGGGGTCGGCACCTTCACGGAGAGCTTCACCACACTCTTCGGATGGAACGAGGCGGTGTTCCGCGGCTGGTATATCGCTGGCGCACTCCTCGGAGGGGCACCGCTGGCACAGGGGACCGTCTACCTGCTCCTGTCGAAGAAGGTGGCCGACCGGCTCTCAGTGGTTCTCCTGAGCGTCATCGCAGTGGCCTCGGTCGGCGTACTGCTGACCCCCATCAACTACGAGCTGGTCGAAACGCACCGGCTGACCGGTGCAGTCATGACCTGGACCGGGGTGCGCCTGTTCTCCCCATTCATCAATACCTACGCCTTCATCTTTCTGGTCGGCGGGGCAGCCCTGTCGGCCTGGAGATTCCGCAATGACGCGAGCGCCCGCCATCGCTTCATCGGCAACACCTTCATTGCCGTTGGGGCGCTCCTCCCCGGGATCGGGGGGATGGCAACCCGAATGGGGCACACCGAGGTGCTCTACGTGATGGAGTTGATCGGTCTCTCGCTGATCTGGGTCGGCTACCAGTACAACGTACGCCCCGGTGGCCGGGGCGGACCGATCGAAGCGCTCGCCTAGCGGTGTGGTGCTATCCCTCGTCGTGGCGCCTCGCAGGATCCGGCGCCTCGACGCATCAGGTGGCTCGCGAACTTTCGATACACCACACCAGGTAGGCGGGACGCCGAGTCATAGCAGCGCTATGGCGAGAAGGAGCAACGACGCTGGTGCAGATGCAGCGACGCACGAATACAACGGGACTTCTGCCCCACCACACTACATCCCTGAGAACGGGCGACCCGCGCGGTAGCCGCCAGTCGAGCCCCCATCGCTTCCAGTTGCGGGCTCGCCTCGGCTACAGCCGTGGCGACGGCCTGGGTTTCAGTCTCCATACATGCCCTGCTGTCCAAGAAGGGTGGTGACCCTGCTTTCACCCCCGAACACCTGACCAGACGCGGAAGGTTTCACGATCCGCGATGGTTCGAACGCCTTTGAAGTGGGCTTGAAGAAGCGCTTCCACCGGCAGTCGACGTTGAACGACCATCCTGAGCTCACCCCTGGGTCGCAGGTCGTTCGCCGCGCCCGCAATCAGTTCTTCGATCACGGAGAGTGACTCGGCTTTCCCTTCGTGGTAGGGCGGATTGGAGAGCACCGTCCCGACGGTTCCGAGATCCGGCCATCCCGGCGTGACCTCGACCCGCGCGCCCGGGACGTTGAGTCGCGCGGCCATTGCAGCAAGCGCGTCCGGCTCGGTCAGAATCAGATCTGACGCAGGCGTACCTGCCACCACCATCCCGGCTGCCAGGACGCCGGAGCCGGCGGCGAAGTCCAGGACCGGCCCGACCCCTTCCGGAAGGTTCTCCAGGAGCAGGGCGGTGCCGGCGTCGATCCCTTCCGCGCCAAACACACCTGGCCAGGTGGTCCATGCCCTTGGGCCATCGCCCAGATCGATCTGGATCGTGGCACATAGTTCATCAATGGACTGGGGAATGGCGCTGTCCGATCCGAAGGCCGCCGGGCGCACCCACTCCAGAAGCCGCGTATGTCCTCCGGTCGCCCGAGTGATCCAGGGGCCGGTCCGGGCCTCGATCCGACGGGTCGCAGACCGGATCCCTTCGTCCCTGGCACCGTAGATCAGAAGCCGCCCTTCCGGCGCGAGTCGCGGCAGCACCGCATGGAAGATCAGATCCAGAGCAGGCTTGGATTTGGGCAGTCGAATGGCCACAAGATCGAAGGGGCCGTCGGGGGGCCATGCCTGGGCCTCTCTTTCGAGGCGGGCCATCCGATCCCACCGGGCCACCTCAGCGCCAACCTGCTCGGCGGCCAAAGCGACCTCATTCCGGGGATCTCCAACGATCAGCACGGATTGGAGGTCGCCAAGCCGAGCGACCTCGTTGGCTGCCAGGCGAGAGGAGGCCTCATCCCGCCAGGCCAGGTCTCGACTCATCGGCCCGAGGGCCCGCCCGATCCGTCGTTACGGAAGTAGGTCAAACCGCCACTCATCCCACCTGAAACGATATCCAGATCGCCGTCTCCATCCATGTCGACCAGGAAAGGCGTCGAGAACCTGGGCAGGGCGGCATTGAGCTCTCCTGCCGGAACCCACAGTGGGGCCGAGATGCTGCCATCGTTGCGGAACAGGGCGGCACCTCCAGTCTCCTGTCCGACCAGGAGATCGAGGTCCCCATCACCATCCATATCGATCAGGCGGGGTACGGCGCGGCGGCCCACATCGATGCCCTCAAGCTTGTCCGTGACCAGTTCAAAACGCGGATCCGTGGGAGTGCCGACGTTTTCAAAGTGATTGATTTCGCCGGACGATTCCCCGACCAGCAGGTCCAGATCTCCGTCTCCGTCCACGTCGCCGAACTCCGGCGCGGAGTGGCTGCCGCGGGTCAACTCGACCAGCGGGCCCTCTCCGATCCGAACCCAGTTGGGCGTCGTGCGAGAACCGTCGTTGCGGAAGTAGAGCAGGTCATCGTTCCACGTTCCCAGGGCCAGGTCCAGATCGCCGTCGGAATCCAGATCGACCAGTCCCGGCGACAGGTGGTAGGCACCGCCGAGATCAAGCGTGTCGCGCATGGCAAAGGCTGGCGCTCCCATCGTGCCCACATTCTCCAAGTGGTAGATCCTGCCGATCTGCTGAGCCATGGGATCAAGCTTGTTGCCGACCAGCATGTCCAGATCGCCATCGCCATCCAGGTCGCCCATGGACACGACGCTCTCACTCCCTGTGTCGAAGCCATCCAGATAGCGGGTCGATCGCTGTTCGTAGATCCCGTCGTCACGACGCTCGAAGTAGAACAGGTTGTCGGCGCTGGTGGTGTTCGGATTGAAGGCGCCACCGAGCACGCCAATCATCAGGTCCAGATCGGCGTCGCCATCCATGTCCGCGACGGCCGAAGCGTTGTAGCCACTGGTCGCGATCAGTTTAGCTGCCGGCACCGGAACGGGCTCGCCCCGAAGATCCGGATTCAGACAACTGCCCTGATTCTCGATCCAGAGCAATCCCGGCTCGAAGAAGTCGCCCCAGAAGAAGTCCTGGTCGCCGTCACTGTCCACATCAGCGAAGTACATGGAGTTGGCGCCGTGCATGGTCGGCCGCCCAAAGGGAGTGCCGCCGTTGGGATTCGCCAGGTCGCCAACAATTTCGATCCCCTCGAAGCGCTCGTTACGCAGCAAAAAAACGGGCGCGCCCTCGGCGGTAACCGAGACCCGCTCATAGCGGGTGACCGTGCCATCCACTCGACCCAGGAACAGATCGGGCTCCAGATCACAGTCGATGTCGGTGATGTTGGGAATGTTCTGGCGATCCGAAAAGATCGGCACGCCATCGGTGTCCTTTACGGTGTCCGCCACCAGGGTGAACCGGGGATCCGTGGCACTGCCGTCGTTGCGGTAGTAGCGGATGTAGCTGAAGCGGGTCTCGGCCAGCAAGTCGAGATCGCCGTCGTCGTCCATGTCGTAGAAGCGAGTCCACTCGCCGATCTCGAGATCCTGAAACTTGTTGGTACGCCACTCGAACCGGGCAGCCGTCGCGCTGCCCACGTTCTCAAAGTGAATCACCTCGTCGGTCCGTTCCTGCACGTAGAGATCTCGATCGCCATCGCCGTCGAGATCCAACAGCTGCGGACGCGGCACATCGAAGCCACCCAGAAAGGGATGAGAGTACGGCGTCCCATCGGGTCCGAGAATCGGGAATGGAGCCACGAATCGGGTGAACGAGTCGTCGAACGAGAGTCCGGTGTCCGCGCCCGTCGGGCCCGCACTCGATCCATTCGGAGCATTGGCTGCACAGGCAGCAACCACGACCACGGCGGCCCCGGTCAATCCAGCACGCAGCGTCTTCCTTCCGTTCGCCATCAGAGATCCGTTCTCCATCAAGTAAGACTGCTCCGCACTACCTGGCGCCCGCTTCGGCTTCAGCGGTGCGTACCCACGCCGGTCGCGTTCTCGCCAAGCTCGAGCGTCTTCACGTGCTGCATGGTGCGAAGATCGATCACAACCAGGGTTCCGGTGGTGGGCATGGCACCCATCATCTCGTGATCCATGTCGCCATCGGGCTGATGCTCGGCATGATCCATGTTACCGCTCATGTCGGCGCCCATGTCCATGTCCATTCCGCCCGGTCCGTTGTTGGACACGAACAGGTAGCGCCCGTCCGGCGAGATGGCTGACCCGTGCGGATGCGACAGACCGGGAAAGGCCTGATTCATGACCACTTCGCCCGTGCTGACGTTTACGGCCACGATGGTGTTCTCGCCCTTGTTGCCGAAGTAGACGCGCTCTCCATTCGGGGCGAACACCGGGTGCCACGGCTGCTTACCAACCGGCACACTGTGGCGCAACGCCGGATGATCCGGGTCTGCCAGATCAAAGATCAGCAGGCGGCCCGACATTTCGGTCGTAACCACCAGGGTGCTCTCATCCGGAGAGACGGCGAACTGGAGCAGTGTGTGCTGTGACGTACCGGCCACATCCATCAGTTCGAAGTCGCCGGACGCAAGGTCCAGGACGCCCATCTGATTGACGGCCAGCGAGGCCGAATATGCCTTGCCCAGCTCGGGCGCCACGCCCAGCGCGTGCGGGCGCGGAAAGAAGACGTCGAGTTCCTCCACATCCATGTCGCCGGTCGCGATCTCGCCGATACGCGAGGGGGCGTTGATCGCACTCATGGAACGACCCACGTAGAGCATGCCGGTCGCGGAGTTCAGCGCCATCAGCCCCGGCACTTCAAATTCCACCTGACCGACGATGCGGTTCTGACGATCGAGCTTCAGAACCCGGTTCTCACCGATCAACGAGACATACCAGTGCGAGCCATCCGGCTCGACCGCGATGTGATGCGGCTTGGCGTTCTCGGTGAAACCCATGGTCGTGAGATCCAGGCGGGCGACCTCTTCAAGCGACTCCATGTCGATCACGGCGATCGCCGCCTCGCCCTGGACCGCCACGTAAAGAAAGTCCTGTGCCGACAGATCGGCGGCGTCGGCTCCAAACCAACCCGCCAGTAGCACGAGAACCAGCTTCATCGCCTTCGCCGTGCGCCACATCTGCTTGATATCCATCTGCCTGTATCCCGTCCCATGGTTGCTTGATCAATCGAAAAGGGGAGGAGAGACCGGAGCCCCTCCTCCCCCTTCCTGCTTACCTCACAGGACCCTCAGCGGGTCCCGGTAACGCTTGTTCTTACTCGAACACCGTGCGGCGGACCGTCGGACGGACCACAAACAGCCCCTCGGAACCCGAGGTCACGATGACCATGCCGCTCTCGAAGAACGGGTAGTTCGACCACGAACCGCCCATGCCCGCCGAGTTGTCTCCGGCGGCAACCGTATCGAAGTACGCAACTTCAACCGGGTTGGCCGGATCGGTCACATCCAGGATCCGAAGACCCGACTTGTAGTTCGACTGATACATCAGGTTGCCCGTGATGTAGAGATTGTGGTCCGAGGACTCCTGTGTGCCCATGTGCTCGGCCACGAGCTGCGGATCGTCGAGATCCGAGATGTCCCAGATGATCGTACGGGTGTGGTCAGCCGTCCCGTTGAGCTCGTCGAGCTCGTCGTTCATAAAGAAGAAACGATGATCATCGGTCAGCCAGCCCTGGTGGGTGTACCCGGGGTTCGGATAGGCCGCCCGGGAAATCGCGACCGGGTTGGACTTGTCGGAGACGTCCGCGATCGAGAGCGCCGTCTCGTTGGCACCAAGACAGATCTCGGCACCTTCGTAGTCGGAGTCGGGACCGCGGTACATGACGCACTGCGCATCGTGCGAATAGCCCGTGCTGGCGCGACCCGTCTGCGGATCGGAGAAGCAGCCCGCGAAGGTCGGGTTCTTCGGATCGCGGATGTCGATCATGTGCAGACCGCCACCACAGCTCTCACCACCCGAGGACGAACCCACGGAGTAGGCGAAGCCGGACTCTTCGTTGATCACGATGTTGTGAGCCGACGAAATGCCCTTGTAGTTGGCGTCATCCTCGAACGTGACCATGTCACCACTGGTGTGATCCCGAAGCTTGGTAAGGTCAAAGACCTGCACACCATGGTCGCCCGCGTTGTCCGAGACGATGTAGGCGTGGTTCTTGTAGGTCTTGATGTCGCGCCAGGCCGAAGGGCGTGCACCCTCGGGCATCATCAGGATTCCGACGACGCGCGGGTTGAACGGATCGGAGATGTCGACGAAGGAAGCACGGTCCGTCATTCCGACCAGCGCGTATTCCTTGCCGCTGTCCGGGTCGGTCCAGCCCCAGTTGTCGTTGGTGCTGATTCCACGCTGACCACCCAGGTCGGCCACGGAAACGAACGAGACCAGGTCAACCTCGGAGCAGTCCCAGGCGCTGGCGTTGCCGTCCTCACAGCGGATTTCACCGCCGGAGATCGATTCCCAGCCATCCGGTGCACTCTCAAGCGTGGCAGAAGCCATCGAGGCCAAGCCGTTGTCGTAGACCACCACCTGCCCGGCGCGACCATTCGCACCCGTGGCAGCAACTGCAACAAGGTTGCCGCTGGCAGCCATGGAGCCACCAAAGCTGGCGCGACCGCCCATTCCCTCGGGGGCCATGATCTTGTTCGACCCAGTCAGCTCTCCGCCGACCATATCGAAGTGGTAGACCACGCCGGAACCATTGGCACCGGAGGCGCCGATCATCAGCGCATTGTCCGTCATCGCCATCGACGAACCGAAGCCCGACCGGGGGGTCGGATCGAAAGCCGAAACGCGGGCGGACTCGGCCCACTCGCCTTCGGTCTCACGGAACATCCGGACCGTACCGCGGCCCTGCTGGGCGTTCGGGGCGGACGCGGCGACCATGCCCATCCCGGTCCAGACGACCGAACCGAACTGCGCGTTGTTGCCGACGTCGTCGGCCTCGATCGCACCGGCGAAGTCCAGGCTGTTCATGCCCACGCGGTAGACGAAGACGCCACCGGTACGGGCGTTGCGGAGCGGAGCACCCACGACGGCAAGCTCACCGTCGAAGGCCAGCGTCGCGCCGAAAACCTGGGGACCCTCGGCAGCCGGAGCGTCGACCTTGGCAACCTCGTTCCAGTCTCCACCCGAGAACTGGAAAAGGTAGACCGAGCCCGTGCCCTCATTGGCACCCGGAGCACCGATCAGAGCGTAGTTGCCCGACGCGGCGATCGCGGAACCGAAGCCGTCGGACGGAATCGCACCCGCAGCCGTGACCATACCCAGTTCACGCCAAGTGTCACCCGAACGATGAAAGTGGTAGACGCCACTGGTGCTACTGATCAGCAGGTGATCGCCTGCCGGGGACAGGGCAGTACCGAAGCCGTCAGCAAGATCGGCGTTGGAGGCCGTGAGCTGCGAGACCTCGGTCCACTGACCGCCGGACTTGGCGTAGACGTAGACGATTCCAGGACGGGCCTGGTTGGCGGGCTCACCGACAAGTACAAGATTGTCGACGATTGCCAGCGTGTTTCCAAATCCCGCGATGGCCGTCTGATACTCCGGCCGCGGGGTGCTCTGGGCGTTGATCGGCGCTGCAATGAGCGCGGCGGTCAGTCCCAGAAGGATCGAACTTCCGACCTTCTTCATCCTTCCTCCCGAACAGGGTGCGATGGTGTAATCGGCCCGCACGCTGCCTTCACGTCGGGCCGAGGGTATCCAAAACAAGTCCGCAAACATAAGGGGATGAATTGGATTGGGCCAATGTTTTCAATGGTTGCCCGGCGAGCCACCCTCTGCCGGATCTTCAGCGCCCCCAGGCCGATCCGGACATTTCTACGCCCCGCCGATCCGCGATTTTTGGGCGGAAGGGTGGGGGGTGGTGGGGCCCGGGCCGGCGGTCACAGACCCTTCATGGTGAGTGCGGGATCGACCCGCAGCGCTCGACGACCTGGGGCAACGGTTGCGAGGCCCAGCACGACCATGACGAACAGGGTGGTGGCCACGTAGGTCGTTGGGTCGCGCGCTTCGACGCCCTGCAGGAAAAAGTTGGCCTCGATCCAGGATGACAGGAGCCAGGACAACGCGATCCCGGTAACGCATCCGGCCGCGCCGACCCGCATGACCGATCCCACCAGGTGGGACAGAATTCGATTCGCAGGCGCACCCAGCGCCACTCGGATTCCGAGCTCTCTCTGGCCGTGCCGGATCTTCCATGACAGCACGCTGAAACATCCCAGTCCAGCGAGCAGAATGGCCGCCCCAGCGAGCGCTGCCATGAGTGAGAGCTGGAAGCGCGGCAGGCGCATCGCGCCTCCGATCAGGTCGTCGAAGGTCCGAATGGCACTGACGGGTACGCCCGGAGCGACTGAACGGACCGCCGCTCGAATGTCCCCGCCCCCGACTTCTCGGCCGTCGGTTTCAATCACCCAGTTGAGTAGCCCTGTGGGCGCCTGAGCGAAGGGCACGTAGGCGGTCGGGCGGAGCGCAGTACGGTCGCCTTCCCGGCGCACGTCCCCAACGACTCCCACAACCGTCCACTCCACCGACTCCTGACCGGAGGTAAGGGTCAGTGTCCGACCGATGGGGCTGGGCAGCTCCGGCCAGTTTGCCTGTGCTGCGGCCTGATCGATCACCACGACCGGTCGCGTGCCCGACTGATCATCCTCGGAGATCATCCGGCCCTCAATCAGGTCGATCTCCATGAACGAGTGGTAGTTGGGCGTGATCGCTCGGAAGTGAATGGCGTCCCACCGGGAATCAACCGTCGGAGTGCCATCCACGGCATCCACTGGAAGCGCGTACCACAGGCCGCCAAAGGGAACCTGGGTGGTCAGGGCGGAGCGAGACAGTGCTGAGGTGCCCCGCGCGGTCGCCTGGAGCGCGGTGCCAAAATCCAGAATCGACTGCGCCGTTGGAAATTCCTCGCGGTCCAGTTCAATGTCCACCACCAGTTTCCCGTCGGGTGAGAATCCGGGGTCCGAGGGCACCAGAACCGCGAAGGTCCGCCAAACGAGCCCGGCTCCGATCACCAGGACCATCGCCGCCGAGACCTCGAAGAAGACCAATCCGTTGAGGAGACGTCCGGCTCGGAGGGGCGAGCCCCCTCGTCGGCCCAGCGGCGCCCCATCATTCCCTCGCAGAATCATGATCGCCGGCAGAATGCCCACGACCAGGACGGTGACGAGGCTGGCGAGCGCGGTTGCGAGGCCAATGCGCCCGTCGATGGCCAGGGGGTTGAGACCGGAAAGAATCCCGGGCGCGGTGGAGAGGAGCGCACGGAGGATCCAGGGTGCCGTCAGCAAAGCCAGGACCCCGCCCGCCACCGCGACCAACAGAGCCTCCGTCGCCATATCTCCAACCAGTGCGGCTCGGCTCGACCCCAAAGACTGGCGCAAGGCGAACTCGGTCCGGCGCTCCTCGGTACGGGTCAGGAAGAGCGCGGAGACGTTGGCACCGGCGACCAGAAGCACGAGCGCCGCCGCGAGCGCCAGGCTCCAGAGCGATTCTCCGATCCCCCCGCGCATGATGTCCCGGAAGGACTGCATGATCAGAGGATTCCTGACTCGTTCTGCCAGGCCCGAGACCAGCTCGGGCGATGCCACCGCGAGCGTGGCCTCCGTCAATGGACCGAGAATGTCGGCGGGGGTGCGGCCGGGTGCCATTCGCATGATTGCCGAAGCCGGGTCCTCGCCTATCCCCAGAGGGGTCCAGACTTCGATTTCCCGATAGACGACGATCTGAAAGTTGTTGGGTAGCACGCCGATGATCTGAACCGGCTGGCCGTCGAGATTGATGCTCTGGCCAACAAGACGGGTATCTACACCGAACTCGGCATCCCAGAGTGACCGCGCAACAACCGCAACGGGAGAGGCGTTCGCAAGAAAATCCGACGAATTGAGGAGCCGTCCCATCACAGGGCGGGCACCGAGTTCGGCGAGGAAGCCGTTCCCGATACGCATGGTCCGAACTCGGACGGCTTCGTTCACCCCGCGAACGACACCGCGACCCAGGTTCCACCCGACCGCTCGTTGGATTCCGGGTGCGCCCGCGTTCCAGTATTCGATGGCCTCGTTGGTCACCAGCGGCCCGTTGGCCAATGCCAGCTCGGCGTCATCTGGGTAGGGCAGCGGCCGGAGCATCGTGATATCGAGGGCGGTCCAGACGGCCGTCAGCATACCCAGGGCCAGGCCGAGTGTCAGAACTGCACCCGCGCTGAAGGCGGGCCGGCGCCAAAGGGCCCGCGCCGCGAATCGAAGTCGGGATCTCGCGAAATCCGGACGACGAGGCAGCGCTGCCAGCCGGGAGCTGAAGGCAACGGAGAGCGCGTCCCGAAGCGCGCCCCGCAGGAGCCGTCGCCGGGCGGCCGGACCTTCGGCCTCATGCAGGCGGTCCTTGAGCAGTGCCACCATGTCTTCTCTGTGGGCGCCCCGGAGGTCCCCGGGAATCAGCCACAACAGCCAGCGGTAGATCGTCAGCATCATCCCCCCGTCATCCCTGGTGCAGCAGCCGCCGCACCCTTTCGGTATCGATCAACGAACGCAGCCGGGTCGCCTCGGCACGCGAAACGTCGAGCCCGAGTTGCGTCAGCCTGAAGTACTTCCGACTCGGTCCGCCCTCCTGTTCCGCGTCGGCCGGCGGTGCGGATTCCTCCAGGAGTCCTCGACCATTGAGGTCCCGGATTCGGCGGTAAAGGTTGGCAGGATGGATCTGCCGTCCAGAGTCGTCGTCCGCCTCGATCTCCTTCACGATTCGGTAGCCGTGGGTGGGTCCATCTCCCAGGACCAAGAGGATCGCGAACTCCAGGGTGTGCAGCGGCATGTGGTCTTCGACCGGGAGGTGTCTGGGCATCATTCTCACAGGCTCGGCTCGGTTAATGTCAATTCGACACTAGTATCATTTTGACATTACTGCAATCCCAAGCCGATCAGATAGCCGCCCGAGCACCCGTCAATGAAACGCCCCGCCGAATTCAACTCGGCGGGGCGTTTCAACTTCGGTCTCTGCCGAAAGCCACCTACTCGCAGACATCCATGACCGTTTCGAGATCAATGCGAGGGTTGGGGGCCCGCTCTCGGTCAGGTCGACCACGGGCATCCGTCGTCGGTTCCGCCGGCCGCCGCTGATGCCAATCCGTCACGGCCTGATAGGCGCCGACCAGCGAGAGCAGACGATCCTCGGCAAACGGCTGTCCTCCCAGGATCGTACCCACCGGAAGCACTCGCCCATCGGGCCCGTCCGCGGGCGTCATCCCGATCGGGAAGGCGATCTCCGGGAGCCCGATGATGTCGAAGGGGACCGGACTGGTCTGGACCACCACATCGCACTGAGCAAACAGGTCATCCAGAACGCGCCGAAGCAGGAGCAGCTTGGCCCGTTGCCCACGCAGATACTCAGTCCCTGGCAGAAGCAGGCCGTTGATCCAGGGAGACAGCGACACGCCAAACTTCCGGACGTCTTCTCGAAGCATTTCCATGAACGGTTCGGCCCGCTCGGGAAGACGGACGTTGTTGAAACTCCCGTTGGTCAGCGTGTCCCAGTCGTCGGGCATACGGACCTCGACGACTTCGGCGCCCAACTCGCGGAATGTGTCGAGCATGCGGCCGCGTGACTCCGACGAGGCCTCCTGCTGCGTTCGGAAGGCGAGTGTGCGCTGATACCGCTGGCGGTCCTGATCGGACGCGTCGGAGCCGGGGGCATCCGGCACATCCCCCGAGGGTCCGTCCAGGTATCCGGGCATCACACCTATCCGGGTGGGCCACCGAAGCCGAACATTCCCGCCCGACCGCACCGGCTCTGAGGCGGTGATCAGATCTGGAACCGCAGGCAGTCCCATCGTTCGCGGATCAGCCGGATCGGGCCCCGCCATCACCTGCATCATCAGTGCGGCATCACGGGCATCACGGGCAAGTGGGCCCGGGTGGTCACGGGTATAGGTCAGCGGGATGATCCCCCTGAGCGAAACCCTCCCCATGGTGGGCTTGAGGCCGGTCAGGCCCTGCGCGTTGGATGGTGCCGTGATTGATCCACCGGTCTGCGTCCCGACCGAACTGGCGGCCATTCCCGACGCAACCGAAGTCGCCGATCCCGAGGATGAACCACCCGGCGACACACTGCGATCCTGAGGCGCCCATGCGTTGCGGGTGGTCGCCTCACCGTCAGGCGTCGTCGCGGCACTGGTTGCCAGCGGACCCATCTGGGTCTTTCCGACCAGGAGGCCCCCCTGCCCTTTCAATCGAGCCCAGGCCTCCGCGTCATACGCGGGCACGAAGTCAGCGAAGATGTGCGAGTTCGCAGTCGTGCGGACACCGGCGGTGAAGTAGTTGTCCTTGATCGCCAGCGGCACGCCATGCAAGAGCCCGGGGCCCGGATTGGCGTCGGCCGCCCGCGCCGCCGCTCGGAGTGCACTCGGATCCACCGTGTTGAAGGCCATGTAGACGCCATCGAACTGGTCAATCTTCGCCAGGCATGCTTCCGTGAGTTCGAGCGCCGATGTATCGCCGCGACGGATCGCTTCAGCTGCTTCGGCCGCGGTCAGGTCCGTCAGTCGGGTCGCCGCAATCTCGCCGACCGTGGGCCGTGCGGGCCGGATCCCGGTGGCCGCGTCGAGGGGTCGCGCGTTCCATGTCGCCTCAAGCCCGCCCATTCCGGCTACAGCGGTGAGCGAGGCCATGTGCTGAAGAAACCGGCGCCGATCCACCCGCTGGTCGGTGGGAAGCATCTCGCCCTCAGCCGGGTTTGCAGCGAGATCGATTGCGGTGGAGCGGCTCATCGGCTCGGCTCCGGATTGGGTGAAAGCGCGGCCGGGTACATCACCGGCGGCACCTCTTGCGGATCCATGTAGAAGTCGGTGATCGCCTGGGGGGTCGAACGAAGAAACCGGCGGGCTGAAGCCAGAATCCGACGCTGGTCGGCCGGCGCTTCAGAGTCGTCCTCGGGCAGGACCGACAGGTCGACCCCGAGGAGATCGAGTCGTGCCCGGATGGCGATGTCGAGCTGTTCGTCCGTGACGTCGAGTGGCTTCTTCAACGGGAATGCCTCGTCGCTGGCCTGAGTGGGGCCGCCGAATGCGGCCGATTGGCAGAGTCCCGAAATACTGTGCTCTTGGCGGAGAGGCCAGTCTGGCGCGTGACGACCCACCCACCCAAGCTTCCGGAATGCCCTCCGCACTCCATATCGCTGCACACAACGGCGCCCCCGAATGGGGTGGTGCCGAAATCGCGCTTACCCGGATTCTTCTAGGGCTTCGCGACCGCGGCCACCGCATCACCTTTTACGTGGCCCAGTCGGTGGTAGCGGATGAGGTGCGCGAAATGGGGATCGAACCTGTCCCTCTGCATGTGGGTGGCGACGTGGCGCTCCATCATGCGTTGCGCGTGCGGGCGGCGCTACGGCGGAGTGACCCGGACGTTCTGGTCGTCGGCACATTCCGAAAGCTGCTTCATCTTTCCCTGGGTGCACGGATGGCTGATGTACCGGTGGTCTCTCGCATCGGGATGTCCACTGACCTGCCGCGGAACGTGAAGTATCGGGTCCTTTTTCGGACCCTGGTCCATCAGGTGGCCGTGAACACGGGTGAGATCCGAGCGGCCTACCTCAGGGCCCTGCCCGGGCTGAATCCGGAACGCGTGCGGGTCCTGCCCAAGGGGCTCGACCTGCCCGAACCAGACCGACGGCCCGCTCACACCATAAACGAGACGCGAGCCGAAGCCGGGATCCCCGAGGATGCCTTCGTGGTGGGTGCGCTTGCTCGCCTTGTCGAAGCCAAACGAATGGATCGATGGCTCGAATCCTTCGCACTCCTGCCGAAGGAGTGCTGGGGGCTGATCGTTGGCGACGGGCCGGACCATGGACCCCTTCAAGACCGCGCCCAAGCGCTCGGCATCGCGGATCGTATCCGGATCGTGGGCTTCCAGAAGGCCACGGAGCGTTGGATCAGATCGATGGACCTGATGTTGATCACGTCCGACAAGGAAGCACTCTCAAATTCCATGCTCGAAGCGATGGCGCTTGAGGTCCCTGTCGTGACCACGCCGGTCCATGGATCCGGGGACGCGCTTTCGGGTGAAGAAGACGGAATACCGCCGGGAATCATTCTTCCTGATTTCACGGTAGCGAGCGCCGGACAGGCGCTGAACCAGCTGTATCAGAATCGAGATCGACTCCCCGACATGGGCCGCGCTGCCAGACGCCGCATCGGACGGCACTTTACGCGCAAGGCCGAAGTCGATCAGTGGGAGAAGCTGTTCCGTGAAGTGATCGTCCGCCGAAAAGGTGCGCGGGTCTGATCTGTCGGCTACTCGGCACTGGCTGACGAGAGGGGGCGGCGGGCACGATGCCGATTCAGTTGCCCAGTGCGGACTCCAGATCCGCCAGCCCTACCAGGCGTGCGTTGGTGAGCACGACACCCCCCGTCGACGTTCGGAGCGTCACCTGCACGGTCTCCCGGGCAAGGAATTCGTCGCTCAGCCCTTCCAGCATGATGTGCACGCCGCCCGGAGCCATCTTCAGCAGACTGTTCGCCGGAATTTCGACAAACTCGAGCGGACGCATCGACAGCATTCCACCCTCCATCGAGCTCCGATGGAACGACTCCTCCCCGACGCCATCGACAATCACGGTTGTCAGTCGGATCGGCCCGTCGCTGGAATTGCGCACATGCAGGTACAGGGCCGCACGATCGCTCGTGGGCGGACGGCCGATCACCGCTCGTTCGATCTGTGGGAGGACTACAGCATCGGCGGCGACCTCAGAGGAGTCGCCACCCGCCCCGGCTGCCGAATCATCAACACCGTCAGCCGGTGAGCACGCAGACAGGCCCAGCATGAGGAGCAGGGCGATCCCCGCGGTCTTCACGTGGTCCCGTCCCTCTTCAGTCACCTCGTGGTTCACCCAGCGGAAAAAGAGGATCGAAATCGCGGTCCAGATAATCACGGCACCTCCCATTTTCATGAACAGTCCGGCCAGCAGCTGATCGTCCCGCGTTGAAAGACCCGTAACAGGGGGCGCCAGTTCGTAGATTGCGTAAAGCGGCAGCGGCGAGAAGGTCAGGTAGGCGAACACGCCCGTGTTTACCAGAGTGGCCACGATCAGATAGCCAATCCGGAATGGGTCTCCCAGCCAGCTGCGTTGTGGCTCAGGCGCCACCACCGGCCACCAGAAGACGAGGCCCGAGATCAGCCAGATCACATCCAGAAAAAAGGAGCCTGTCTGTGAGACCATCAGGGCGTCTACCACCGGCGGCCAATGCGTCCACGCCATGATGCCGACGAACACCGAGATGGAAACCAGCGGCAGACTGACAAGACGTATCGGACCGGCCAGCGGACCCGCCATCATCGCTCGGTAGAGCCCCCGCGGAAGTCCGATCAGGAGCAGGGCCGGAGCAATCAGCGCGATCAACAGATACTGCACCATGTGGACGCTGGCCAGGTAGCCCGCACCCAACGCACCCACCGGCCAGTCAAGCGCGATCCAGAGTGTGGCCAGAGCCACGTAAAACCAGATCGGCCGACGGCCATCTTCTTCGGTTCCCCAGCTGGCCTGCACTCGCGTGAAGGCGAAGCCGATCAGGAGAACGAACGCCCAGACGCCCGGGTACGCCTGCCACTGCCAGACCCAGGGAACACCCGTCGCAACGCACCACCACTGGAACATCAGCCGCCCTCCTGGACCATGGGCTCGGGCCAATCACCGGCCACCATCCGGGGAAGATCGAAGCGCCAGTCGCGCTGCCTCACACCCCAGGGGAATGCAGCGCGCGCCACACCCTGTCGATCGAAAGCGATGATCTGGGCCGCGTGCCCCACGAAGTACCCCGTGGGCTCGTCCGGGCTCACCACCGATCGAACGATCTGCAGAGCATCCTCCAACGCGTTGACCTGCTCGCGGGTCGGTTGCAGACCAATGAAATCATCGTCGATAGCTCCCAGCCATTCCTGCAAGCGTTCGGGGGTGTCGCGGGCGGGATCGGCCGTCACGAAAATGGTGACGATATCGCGTGAGATCTCGAGTGAGAGGTCCCCCAGGACGGCAGACAGGTTGGCCAGGTGCACCGGGCAGATATCGGGACAGTTGGTAAAACCGATAAAGAGCAGGGCCACCTTTCCTTCTGTCTCCGCGCGGAGGTCGTAGTCGCCGCCATCCATGGAAGGGAAGTGCATGTCGGGCATGCGGACTTCGCCAGACTGGGCCACGCCGGTAAAGGCGTTCGGGTCGGTGGTCTCGGCAGGCCCGCAGGCGCTCGAAAGCACCAACCCGCCGAGCGCCACCAAGGCGACCGAGGTGGACGGGGAGCGCCGGCCCTGTGCGGTACGCAGTCGAGCGGGGCGGGGCGGTGGCGACGGTTTGGAAGGCGAGGAATGCATGGCCTTAAAGGTATTCAAAATGACTGAAGCGTCTGCACCTCAAGAGACTATTGGACGACCAGCATCACTTCGCCCTTGCCCCCGCCGAACCCGATGGGTTGTTTGGCAATCCCCCTCCCCAACCCGACTTCAGATGCCCCATCCGACTCAGCCCTCCTCCTCCGTGCCCGACTTCTCTCGGCCCGACCGGCCTCGCTCGCTTGGTCATAACGGCCGTATAACGATCAGGAAGCACGGACCCCGGCGACTCGGAGCGCTCCTCACCGCACTGACGGTGATGGGGGCCTGCGGTGGCGAACCCGATGAGGCCGCGACCAACCAACCGCCACCCGAGCCCGTCCCAGTTGACCCGTCAGGCTGGACGGTCCGTCTGACCGAACAGTCGTCCGCCTCCGAGGCACTGTTCATCGCCATCTCGCCGATCAACGCCGACACCGCGTGGATCAGCGGCACTGGCGGCACCTGGGCGCGAACGGAGGATGGCGGCTCAACCTGGACTGCGGGGACCGTCGCTGGCCACGAGGGCCTGCAGTTCCGTGACGTGGCCGCCTTCGACAGCCGCACGGCCGTCCTGATGGCCGCCGGCGACGGGCCCGACTCGCGGCTCTTTCGCACCGAGGACGGCGGCGAGACATGGACGGAGACCTTCGTCATGCCCGAGCCAGCAGGGTTCCTGGATTGCATGGCGTTCTGGGACGACCAGCGGGGTCTGGTTTACGGCGATGAGATCGACGGCGGCATCTATGTGCTGGAAACCGCAGATGGCGGTCGCAGCTGGAACCGCGTCCCACCCGGCGCCTTTCCGGCCGCACAGCAGGGCGAAGGAGGCTTCGCGTCCAGTGGCACCTGCGTAGACGTTCGCGGATCCTCTCAAGCCTGGATCGGGACCGGCAACGCCACCGAACCGCGCGTGCTGGTGACCGAAGACGGAGGCGCCACTTGGCAGGCCTTCCCCATTCCGCTGCGTGGTGGAAGCGGTAGCGGTGTCACCTCGATCGGAGTCCGCCCCGACGGAGCCGGTTATGCGGTTGGGGGCTCCCTCGACCCCGACGTCCCGGGCGAACGCACTGCGGTGAGCAACGACGGCGGCCGCACCTGGACCGCCGGTGGCCCTCTCGCGATGCCCGGCGCTCCTTACGGCGGAACTTGGCTCCCCGGACTCGAGACCCGGATCGTGTTCGCCGCGGGCCCCACCGGACTGGACTGGTCCCGCGATGGCGGAATGACCTGGGAGTCGCTGTCGGCGAACAACTACTGGGCGGTGGAGATGAGTTCGGACCGCACCGGGTGGGCGACCGGACCGGGTGGCCGCATCACACGGCTGGATCTGGTCCGCTGACGGGGCCGATTCGGGCATCCGAACGCCCCTGATTTCGGTGACCTTTGGTGGCGGCGGGGTGGCGGGTTAGGATGTGGACGAGAACTCCGTCGCGGCTCGCCCCGATCCCCGCGTCACCGCACATTCCCAGCCATGACACCCGGTCGCTTTCTGCTCACGCCTGTCGGTTCTGGCGGTGACGTCCATCCCTACATCGGGATCGGCCATGAACTGCGGGGGCGGGGGCACGGTGTATTCGTCCTCACCTCCGAACACTTCCGGACCGCGGTCGAAGAAGCAGGACTCCACTTTGTCCCGGTCCTGTCCGATGAGTTGTATGAGCGGGGGACCGGACATCCTGACCTGTGGCACCCGCGCCGGGGGACCGAAGTCGCGTTTGCGCTGGCCCGCTACACCTTCGAACCCATCTGGACCGCCCTCTCCGAACTGTTCACCGGTCGCGACACGGTGGTGGTCAGTCATGCCCTGGCTTTTGGGGCCCGAGCATTTCAGATCCGACACGCCCCGTGGAGCCCCAGCGTCCACCTGGCCCCAAGCATCTTCCGGTCGGATTTCCGGCAGCCGATCGTCCCGCCCAATACTGACATCAACGGTCTCCCTCGGTTCGCGAAGCGCGCCCTTTGGAGCCTGGTCGACCGGATCCTGATTGATGGAGCCGTGCGACCGTGGCTCGATGACGCGTTGATCTCGCGGCAGCTTCCGCCGGCGCGCCGGGTGATGAAGGACTGGATTCATGCGGAGGCGATGACGCTGGGTCTCTTTCCGGCCTGGTTCGCCGACCCGCAACCGGACTGGCCCGCACAACTACATATGGCCGGCTTTCCACTGTTCGACGGAAAGGTCGAGGGCGAACTCACAGAGCCGACGCGACACTTCCTCGAATCCGGGCCTCCTCCTGTGGCCTTTACGCCCGGGACCGCCAACCAGGCGGCCGCCGATTTTTTTCGGGTCTCGCTCGCGGCAGCTCAGAAAGCGGGATTGAGGTCGATCCTGCTCAGCACCTACGACGAGCAGATTCCGCACGGCCTTCCCAGCGGTGCGATCCACGCCCGCTATGAATCCTTTTCGACTCTCCTTCCACGCTGCTCTGCGCTGGTGCACCACGGCGGCATCGGAACAACAAGCCAGGGACTCCAGGCGGGGATCCCCCAGATCGTGCGGCCACTTGGATTCGATCAGGCCGACAATGGTACCCGGGTGAGGCGGCTGGGGGCGGGCGAAATGATCGTTCCGGCTGACTACTCGATCGACGGTGTCGCCGATGCCCTTACCCGCATCACGACCGACCCCGACGTCCTGAAGTCAGCGAAGGAATGCGCGGTCCTTGTTCAGGAAGGCAACGGTATTCGCACGGCAGCGGACCTGATCGAGAGGTGCTTGGTGCGCGGCCGCGAAACCATACCCGCGGGGGGCCCGTAGGCGCCTTCAACACCACTCGAACCGGAGTCAGAAATTGCTGACCATCATCAAGCGCGTCGTCCAGTTGGTACTCAGCTGGATCATCACCAAGATCTGATCCGCCCTGGGAAGCCCCAACCTAAAAGCCCCAGCCCAGACCAAGTCCCAGGGTCCGGGAGCCGGAGAAGCCGATGTAGGGCCGGCCCTCCGAATCCACCACGATCCAGCCGCCCACGCCCATCCCCCCGACGTCAAACACGCCCGGCATGATGTTCAGTGCCACGCGGCGGTCGGTTGCGTTGTCGAAGGTCAACGATGCCAGCATGACGTTCTCGCGGTCCAGCCAGAGACCCGCGCTCAGTCCGGCATCGATCGATTCCAGCTGCGTGAATTGATCAAGGAATCGCTGGCGTGATTCGAATCCGATGCCACCGGAGATGCTGAGCCCGTCGTCCCTCGGGACACTCAGTCCGACCTGAAACCCCATCCCCATCCGTGTAAAAAGCTTCCAGTCAGTCAGAAAGAGAGGGAGCTTGAAGATCATCGCGTGGGAGTTGTTGATCAGCTGGCCTTGGTCGTTCACGATCAAGCTCGCCTGGGTGGGCCAGATGTTCCCGCCGAGGGTCTCACCAAAGAACTTCGCTGACTTGTCGAACGTGAAGAGGGCGATGCCGAGCGGATCGAAGAACAGCAGGTCCGCAGTCGCCCCGACCGTCCCGTTCGTGTTTGCGAATTCGGCCCGCGGAGGGGTTTCGTAAGCCTCATTGGTAAAGGACGCGGCGTAGGCTACCACCCCGGCCATGACACCGGGATAAGGAATCCCCTCCGCTTCGCCCCACTCGCGCAGACGGCGGAAAGCGATGCCACCCTCCAGCACGTGGCCAGCCCAGTTCGGGATCCAATTGCCCGATTTGAAATCGGACCGGTTCATGGGCAGGCCCTGCTGCGAAATCACCTTCTGCCAGCCACCGGCCCCTTCTACGAGGGGCCCCGGGCGAGAGACTGACTTCCAGGCGGCATTCCAGCCATAGGGATAGTCAAAGATGTACCGGCTCTTCCCCTCCCACTGTGCGACCGCGAAGCCCTTGTTCAGAAAGACATCGAGGGGGCCCGCATAGTCGTCTGTGCCGTAGCCGCGGTTTTTGTGGAAATAGCGGTTGGTGGCGTACTCAGGCTCGTGGTCCTCCGAGTCGACTTGGGGAGAGCCGGACCGCGGGGTCCCGGTAAGGCCAGGTCCCGCGGTGATGCAGCCGGTAAACGAAGTCGCGACCACCGCAGCGAGCAGTATGGTGCGAAACGTGACACGGCAGGTATGGATCCGATCTTCGAGCGTCACAGGCGCACTTTGCTACGGGTCAGTTCTGAGGGACCCGAATGTCGCACAGGCGTGGCGACGACGCACCTGTAAGTCGATGATCATCGCCTCGTAGTTTCGACGTCCCCACCAACCAACTCCATCCGATCCGCCCATGGCTTCATTCCGCCCGACAGCATTGCGAGCGGCTTCTCAAATGGGGGGATGATGACCTACACCGCCACGCCTGGCGGCCGGCCGGACCGACTTCGGGCGGCGCAGGTTGAGAGTTGCGGCGCTAAGCGCCAGTCTTGCTCACAGCCCCGCCCCCTTCACGCCGAGTCAAATGAGTCGCAACGCCGTATCCGCCACAGTCTGGATGACCATGCTCGTGCTGACCGCCTGCAACAGTCCGCTGGTCGATAGCACGACAGAGCCGGATACGCCCGCGCCGATCTTAAGCGCCGGGTCCGCGGTTCGTGAACTGGCCGTCAACGACTTCCTGCGCGACTACCGGATCTACACGCCAGAGTCGGTCAATTTGAATCGCCCGGTCTCGGTGATGATGGTTCTTCACGGAGAGCCGCGGATCGACATGGCCGTCGTGTCGGGAATGAACTCCCATGCGACTGCGCGTGGCTTCGCCGCGGTTTATCCCAATGCCGCATTCGAAGGAGATTGGGTGCACGCATGCAACTGCACCGCGAACGGCGTACGAGGCGTGAACGACGTCGAGTATTTCGAGGCCCTTCTGGCTGACTTGGCGATTGCGTTCCCCGCTGGCCTGGACCGCGTCTTTGTCAGCGGCTTCTCCGAGGGAGGCATGATGGTGTTTGCGCTCGCCTGCCAGATCCCGGAGCGCTTCGACGGCTTCGCCACAGTGTCAGCCAGCATGTGGGGACACGCCGTCTCGAACTGCCTGGCAAAGCGACCAACACCAATCGTGATGATCAATGGCAACATCGACCCCAGAGTTCCGTGGGAGGGGGCCCAGGTCTTGGTGCCCTTCGGAACCCCTCAGAACGTGGTCGGGATCGTGGACAACGCCGGATTCTGGGCGGGGCAGAACGGATGCCCCTTCGGCCCGATCATCGAAGAGCTTCCCGACCTGTTCGACGACCGGACCGACGTCGCGCGTTGGAGCTGGACCGACTGCGACGCACCTGCCGTCTTCTACGAGATCCGCGGGGGCGGACATACCTGGCCGGGGATGCCGATTTCGTTCGACCCGTCCCTGGGCGTGGACACCCGCGAGTTGGATGCCTCCACCGTCATGGTGGATTTCCTGATGGGAGCCGGGTCCTGATTCAGTGATGCGGGGCCCACCCGCCCCCCACCCTCCCGCCCAGAAAAATCGCAGCGAGCCGCGGGCGGAAGGATGGGAGCCTGGGCCTAGTCCCCCGCTGGCGCCTCGACGACTTCGCGGCGATCCACCCCCGGCGCATCCGCGTCGATCGCTGCCTCATCGACTTCCAAGTAGATCTCGCCACCCTTCTGCTTGAACTCTTCCGACTTATCCGCCATCCCCTGCTCCAGTACTTCGTGCTCCAACAGGTTGTGCTCGGCAGCATAGTCCCGGATGTCCTGCGTGATCTTCATTGAGCAGAACTTCGGGCCGCACATTGAACAGAAGTGCGCGACCTTGGCACCGTCGGCGGGAAGCGTTTCGTCGTGGTAGGCGCGGGCCGTGACCGGATCGAGAGCCAGGTTGAACTGATCCTCCCAACGGAACTCGAATCGCGCCTTTGAGATCGCGTTGTCCCAATCCGTCGCGCCCGGATGGCCCTTGGCCAGATCTGCCGCATGCGCAGCGATCTTGTACGTGATTACGCCGGTCTTCACGTCGTCCCGGTTGGGGAGACCAAGGTGCTCTTTGGGGGTGACGTAACAGAGCATGGCCGTCCCGTACCAACCGATCTGCGCCGCACCGATCGCACTGGTGATGTGATCGTACCCGGGCGCCACATCGGTGGTGAGCGGTCCAAGCGTGTAGAAGGGCGCTTCGTCACACCACTCCAGCTGCTTATCCATGTTCTCCTTGATCATGTGCATGGGCACGTGGCCGGGGCCCTCGTTCATGACCTGCACATCGTACTCCCAGGCGATCCTCGTCAGCTCACCCTGGGTCTTGAGCTCCGCGAACTGAGCCTCATCGTTCGCGTCGTAGATCGAGCCGGGACGCAGGCCATCGCCCAGTGAGAAGGAGACGTCGTACGCCGCCATGATCTCACAGATCTCACGGTAGTTCGTGTAGAGGAACGACTCCTTGTGATGCGCCAGGCACCATTTGGCGATGATCGAGCCGCCTCGCGATACGATGCCCGTCATCCGGTTGGCCGTCATCGGCACATATCGCAGCAGGACCCCGGCGTGGACCGTGAAGTAGTCAACGCCCTGCTCGGCCTGTTCGATCAGCGTCTCTTTGTAGATCTCCCAGGTCAGCTCCTCAGGAACGCCCCCGACCTTCTCGAGCGCCTGATAGATCGGGACGGTACCGATCGGGACCGGCGAATTGCGGAGGATCCACTGACGCGTCTGGTGGATGTTCTTTCCTGTAGAAAGATCCATCACGTTGTCCGCGCCCCAGAGCGTGGCCCACCGAAGCTTCTCGACCTCTTCTTCGATCGACGAGCTGACAGCCGAATTCCCGATGTTCGCGTTGATCTTCACCTTGAAGTTCCGGCCAATGATCATCGGCTCGACTTCCGGGTGATTGATGTTGGCCGGAATGATGGCGCGACCGCGGGCCACCTCGCTGCGGACGAACTCGGCATCAAACCCTTCTCGCAGTGCGATGAACTCCATCTCGGGCGTGATTTCACCCTTTCTGGCGTAGTGCATCTGCGTGACGGGACCGCCCTTTGAACGCACGACGTTGTGGATCAGGCGGGCGGGAATATCCGTGTCGCCATGCATTGGATCGCGGGCGAGATCGGGGAGCTTGTGCGGCCCGATGTCTTCCACATTTCGTGCGCGGATCCAGTCGGCGCGCAGCTTGGGAATTCCCTGATGCACGTCGATGTCACGAGGCCCTGACGTGTCATAGACCCGGAGCGGCTTGTCACCACCCGCCACGTGGATCTCACGGACCGGCACCCGAATTCCGTCGGGACCCTCGATGTAGGCCTTCTTGGAGTTCGGGTAGTTCATGCCGTAGTCCCCGACCCACGACTCACGCGGGATGTCCGACATGTCTTTCACGGACCTCGACGGCGGGTTCACCCCGTTGTGAGCGGGTGTGCCGTTTGCGCCATTGCCATTCAAAGTGGTGGGCAGGTCTTCCCGGGCCATGTGCTGCTCCTCTCAAGTGGAACGGAGGCGCTGGGGCTGGTCCCTTTGGACGAGCAGCAGACTTCGCAGAGGAAGTCATCCGACCCGGTTCCCGGGACCGCACTCCCTACGCCGATTTCGTTCGGATCAGGTTCCGAGGGTCTTTCTCAACCCGCCTCGCATCCCGACTGCGGTGCGAAACGGGTACCCCTGGCGGTCAGTCCGAAGCTGTATGTCAGAGCAGCCGGGGTCAATCTCCACCCGTTTTGGCGTTGCGCGTCCCTACCGCCATGGAGCAACGTGCGGGATGTCCATTATGATTCGACTCACCACGCCGCTCTGGCGTGAGGATCCCGGCTACCGCCGACAACGGCGCCTGCGGCAGGCCCTGACCACGCCGATCATGGCGTTCGCTGGCGTCCTCTGGGGCTTCATGGCTTCGCCCCTGGAGGCCGAGATCGCGGGATGGGCGTTGGGGGGAGCCGTTGCATTCGGGCTGAGCGGATGGCTCTACCTCCATCTTCAGCCGGCCCTGATGTCCTGGACGGAGCAGCGCCTGGGGCGCGGCGGACGTATCGCCGGCGCCATGCTCGACATGCTGGTGGCAAGTGGCACGATATGGCTGCTGACCGAGCGGCTCGGGATGCCGACTTTTCCGGGGGTCACAGTGGCCATCACACTCGGCGGCGGCTACGTGACCTTCGTGGCGGGCTTCTGGGACGACTGGGGATCACGCGCCATCAACAGCGCCATTGGACTGATCCATGGCGGTGGCTGGGGACCGCCCTCTCCTCCCTTCTCGCACATCGAAGCCATGCTGGCTCGCGGCGAGAACGACCACGCGATCCATGCCCTGCGCGTATTCGTGGACGACCACCCCTCCGATCCCAGGGGCTGGCTCTTTCTTGGCAGGCTGGTCGCCAGTGGTGACGACTCGGACCTGGACGAAGCCGTATTCCTGTTGCGTTCGGGAATCGACAACGCCCGGATGGACCTGACGATCCGGCGACACTACGTGGGGGAAATCGTCGCGATCCGTGAGCGACAGGGCGAACCGCATCTCGCAGGCCGCGACCTGTCGATCCTTGCCGAGTTGGCCCATGCCGACGCGGTCGGGCTATGGGCCCAGAAGGAACTTGCTCGGCTGAGACGGTTGAATGGTGGGAGAAGTGGCAACGGACCGGACCCGACTCCGGCCGAGTCCGGGCAACAGGAGATCTGATCTCACCACGCCTGGGTCAGGATCGCTCGCCTTCGGTGTCAGGCTCGGACCCGATGTCAGGCTCGGACCCCGTGTCAGGCTCAGGCGGACGACTGCTTTCGATCGTCACTACGCGGTCGCGCCCCTCCGCCTTGGCCCGATATAGCGCCTCGTCGGAGCGCTGCATGAGGTCGACAGCCTCGCCATCCCCCGCCATGTGCGCCGCGACGCCAAACGAACTGGTCACGGAAAAGTCAGTGCCGTGCGGCGACAGGTGCCGTTCAGCGGCGATCAGTGTCCGCAGGCGTTCGGCCATCTGAGAGGCGCCCTCTACATGCGTCTCGGGCAGGAGCAGTGCCAACTCTTCGCCTCCCAGTCGGGCCGGCAGGTCGGTATCACGCGACACCCGATTCAGGGCGGCCGCCGCGGCCTTCAGTACGGAGTCGCCAGCGGCGTGCCCATAGTTGTCGTTCACCCGCTTGAAGTGATCCAGATCCAGCATGATCAGGGCGAGCGGGCGTCCGTATCGATCCGCACGCTCGATCTCCCTCTCAAGGACGTCGAGGAAGTGCCTGCGGTTCGCCAGGCCCGTCAATCCATCGGTGTTGGCACGGCGCTCCAGTTCGCCGTTTGCCTTCTCCAGCTTCGTCGTGGTCTCACGGAGCTCGTCTTCGATTCGCATTCGCTCGGTGATGTCACGCAACACCAGCACTGACCTTCCCCGCCCCTCCTGGGGGCCCAGGGCGGCCACACTCATCTCGAACTTCAGGTCGCGGTTGTCGGTGGTGCGCAATTCGATCCGGGCGGGCTCAGGTTCTTCGCCCGGACCACGACCGCGGTTGGAGATCCATGCAGTGCCTAGATCAATCGGGACCGGTCCGTGGACGCGAACACCCAACAGCTGCGCGGCGGCACGATTTACGTCGACGATCCGGCCACTCCGATCAACCACGATCACGCAATCGCGCATTTCCTCCACGACGGTCGTCCGGGCCACTGGAGCGAAGTCGAGCAGTCCCTTTCGCATCAGACCCCAGCCGAGCAGACCGTTTGCCACGGCCAGCCCAGTCGGAGTCAGATCCACCCACACCTGTGGCTGAAGCGGCGTCAGGTAGATCACACTTGGGATCGCCAGCGCGACTGGCGCGCCGATCACGAAAATGAGCCGAAACCAATGGCGCGGAGACTGGGCGATATGCAGCCCCAGAGCTCCGGTAGCCACCGCGATCAGGGCGTAGGTCATACCCACATGGACTTGGAACCAAGCTCCATGGTTCAGCGACAGCCCGCTGTATCCGTTGGCCTGAACCAGCGACACATCGGACCAGATCAGACCATGGCTGCTGTTGGTAAAGGCCAGAAGGATGGTGGTGGCCGACACACCATAGATCAGCGCCATGATCCAGCTGCGCAGCTGCCGGCCACGCCCGGTGTAGGTCATGGCATACGCGAGCCAGGCCACGGGCACGGCGGAAATCCCCACATACTGGAGTTGGGCGAGCAGAAGCTTGGCGTCGAGTGACGACAGGAAAAGCCCGATGAACTGGCACACCAGCCACCACGCGCTGGCGCCGGACATCCAGAGGAAGGCGGTTGCACCCGGCTCGGACCGCTGGGGCCAAACGTGCGTGAACACCGAGGCCACCAGGATGACGCCGAAGAGCGACGGGATCGCCCAGAATGTGAATTGAATCAAACAGTGCCCTCCGGGTTCCGCCCCCCCCGTCGCTGAGGGGCTATCTGAACCGCTTCATCTGTGGCCAATATATCGGATGGGTCCGTGGGCCGGGCAGTAAAGAATCCGTGAATGGATTTTCGGCTACCCCTTGATCCTCACGTTGCGTAGTGCCCGAGCTTGGTAGGACGATCGTCACAGGGACGACGTAGACCCTTTGCTTGGAGAGACCAATGTCCGACCAGACAGACCGGAATGACCAGGCAGACCACTGGGCACAGGAGGCCAAGGAGCGCTGGGGCGGTTCCGGCGCGTATCGCGAGTCGG
>JBDNHE010000177.1:0-20437 GCA_041688945.1 Gemmatimonadota bacterium
GACTCCGTCGCAGCGCGATACTCGGGGCTGAACGCCTCCCCGTAGATTCGCGCCAGACGACGGGCCTCATCGGCCGGCCGAACGCGCTCCAGACCATTCCGCACCCGATCTTCCCAGGAGCGGATCATCTCACGCAGGCTGGCCTCAAGATCCGCGATTACCGGAATCCTGAGCCCGTCTTCCTGCGGCCCGATGTAAAAGTGGAGACGGGCTTGATCGCCCGCGCCGAGCGCCAGATGGTAGTTCAGCACTTCACCGTGGAAAGCGCTGACGAGCTCACGCTCGATCTCCTTCCGTACATCGCCCGAGAATCGCTCCTTGGGCAGAATCACCATCACTGCGGCGCCGCGTCGGAGGCGATCCGGCCTCATCGTCACGCGCACGCCATCGGTGTTGTACGACGTCAAAACGGTGCGGACGTCCGCCTCTACTTCGTCTCCCGATGCAAGGAACACCTCTTCCTTGGGCATCGAGTTGAAGATCGTGAGGATCTCCTTGAAGTCGTGGGAACCTTCCCGCACGTCGAACCGCTCAAGGATGTACTTGAGCTTCTGCCGAAGGATCGGGATGTTCTGCGCCGGCTCGCTGAAGGCCTGCGACGTGAATAGTCCCAAAAAGCGATGCTCGCCCGCGACCGCGCCCGAGGCGTCGAGCTTTTTGATCCCGATGTAGTCCATCCGGGCCCGCCGGTGAACGGTCGACTCCGCGTTGGTCTTGCTGATGATCAGCAGTGGGCCATCCTGAGCCAGCTCGCGCATCCCGTCCGAGAGATCTTCGATCCTGACCGGCGCAGCGTAGGTGGAGCGGTCCTCGGAACGGAGCAGCCCAAGCCCGGATCCGTCTTCGACCTTGATCACTCGACCTGTCTCACCCTCGACAATGTCATACCCGCGGTAGCCCAGGAATACGAAGGAGCCATCCCTCAGCCAGCGAAGAAAGGCCTGGATCTCTTCTAGCTCCGGGCGACGGTACTCGAGGTCGCGCGCCAGGTCGGCAAGCTCCGCCACCGCGTTGTTGACCGCATCGATCATCGCATCGAAGTCATCGGTCGCCTTGGTCACGTCCTCCAGATGACGACGGACCTCCCGCTCAATGTCGACCATGACTTCCGGGTCGGACACGCGCGGGATCTCACAGTGGACCAGCGACTCGCGCAGTTCCCCCTGTCGGGAAGGGCGCACTTCGGTGACCGAGCCATCTTCGTCCCGCTCCACGTGGAGCACGGGATAGATGTTGTTTTCGATCGGGTAGTCGCGGCTGTGGAGATACTCGCGAATCGTGTCGACCACGAAGGGCCGCTCACGGATGTTCGTTCGTACCACCGTGACCGGAGCGTACCAACCCTCGTTCTCCATTTCCGGATTGACCACCTGCACGTCCACCTGGGACGGCTTGGCGGACTTCAGGAAGCGATAGGCTCCCAGCGCCATGTGGGCGAGTGCGTCCGTGCTTCGGGACTCAAGAAAGGCCGGCGTCGCCTTCGAGAGAAAAATCTCCGCAAAGTCGTGTGCCAGGGCGGCGTCGCCCGGATCGGCCACAGTCTCGATCAGACGGCAGACCGCGTCGATCGTAGGAGAGTCCTGTCGGAGTTTCTTGACGGCGGCTTCTGAGGTATCGCTCATCGGGATAGCGTCGCGGCGACGCGGGTGCTGGCTCTACTCAGTGTGGGACACCACACGGGCAGTGGAGCCGGAGGGTGAAATCGGATGCGCACGGAAGATACGGAAGTATCCCGATGGGAGGAACGCTTTCAACCGACGTGGACACTCCATTTTCACCCCAGTTTCACTCCAACCCGTGTGTCGCCCGAGTTCGGACGTCGGGGAATGGGCTGTCCGCGCCCCGAGGGCGGGTTAGTTTTGAGCCGTGATTCGCCTCCTCCACGCCGCCGACATTCATCTGGACACCTCCTTCTCGGGCCGGGACCGGGGGGTGCGGGGGCGGCTGCGTGAGGCATCCCGCGAGGCCTTCCGCCGGGTGATCGAGACGGCGGTTACCGAAGAGGTCGATGTGGTTGTGATCGCCGGGGACCTCTTCGACGGCAACCGGCTCTCCTTCGAGACGGAGACTCTGCTCCGGGACAGCTTCCGACGCCTCCAGGAAGCTGACATTCCCGTGATCTACGCCACCGGAAACCACGATCCCGGCCAGGGGATGATTCGGGACCGACTGCGCTGGCCCGACAACGTCACGGTCGTGTCTGATGGAACCCCCCGGCGCATCGCCCTGAGAAATGATGAGGGCGACGTTCTTGGATGGCTGACCGCTGCCGGGCATCACTCGGCTCGCGAGACGCGAGACCTGGCCGCGACGTTCCCCACACCGACCGGCGAACTCCCCGAGATCGCAGTCCTTCACACTCAGGTCGTGGGCTCTCGATCGGAGGAAGACCACGACCCGTACGCGCCATCGACCCTCGCGACCCTGATCGGAGCCGGATACGACTACTGGGCGCTGGGACACGTGCATCTTCGTCAGTGCCTGTCCGACCTGCCGGCGGTGCACTACAGCGGGAACGCTCAGGGGCGGACTCACGGCGAAACGGGCCCCAAGGGTGTTCTGATCGCCGAGGTTGAACATCACCGGGCTGCCCGAGTCCGCTTCGTGCCTCTGGCGCCGGTCCGCTGGGAGACGCTCACCGTCCGAGGTTTCGAAGAGGTTCCCTCGGTTGAGCAGCTCGTCGGGCTGATCCGCACGCGCTGGGAAAAGGTGCGCGCCCAGAGCCCCGACCCCGGGACCGAGTGGATGGTGCGGGTGATTCTGGAAGGCGGATCCCCCCTGTGGAAGGAGTTGCGCGAGAAGGACGAGCAGGAGGCCTTGGGCCGCGAACTGACCGGCGCGCTGGGCGTGATCGACGTGCTGGTCCTGGCTGATCACGTCCATCCCGTGGTCAGGGTCCAAGACCACGTGGACCGCGAAGACGTGCTCGGTTTCGCGCTCCGCCTGACTCGCCGAATTGCGTCCGGATCCGGAGAACTGCCCGACCTGGAGGCCGAACTGGCCGCGGGAAGCCCCGAGGGCGGGATCGTGAACTATCTGGCCGACGTTCTCGGTGATGCCGAAGGCGAGATTCTGTCTCGTCTGCGCATCGAGGACGCCTGATGCGTTTCGATCGCATCCGCATCGAGGCGTTTGGAGCGCTCTCCGGGCTTGATACCGGCCCGGACCAGCTGGGTGACCTGACCGTATTCCAGGGTCGTAACGAAGCCGGAAAGAGCACTTTCTTCGAGTGGCTGGCGACCCTTCTATACGGCTTCTCCCCCGCCTCTCGCGAAACCCACCCCTATGCACCCTGGGATGGAACGAACCCCGAGGGCTCAGCCACGATTCGGCTGGCCGATGGAAGCGTGGTGGAGGTTCGCCGACGCCTCCTGTCGTCACCCGCAGGCTCACTGGAGGTCGGCGACACCTCGGAAGACCTGCGGAATCACCCGCTCCCGTTCGTGGACCACGTTCCGGCCACCATCTTCCGGCAGGTCTTCGCTCTGCGTCTGGCCGAACTGGCCTCGCTCGAAGGATCGGGTTGGGACGCGGTACAGGACCGACTGTTGGGTGCATTTGGCGCTACCGACCTGCGCTCCGCCCGAGAGGTGGCCGACGCCCTGGAGGCCGAAGCAGGACGCATCTGGCGCCCTAACCGGAAGGGCAACCAGGAGATCCGCGAACTCGATGAGCGCCGCAGTGCTCTTCGCTATCGCCGAACCGAGGCCGCCCGTGAGGAACTGGCCATCCGGGATGCTACGGACCGTCTGACGTCGACTCGCCAACGGCTGGAGTCCGCCCGGCTGGAGCGAGTTGAAGCCCGAGCCTTCGTCGACCGTTACCGGGCGCTCCTTCCGATTCGCGACCAGCTGCGGCGCATCGAAGGCCTGCTCGAGGACGCCGGCGATCTGGACCTGCTGGCGGCACTTCCGTCCGAACCCGCCCAGGGGCTGAAAGAACTCCGAGAGAAGGCCGAATCGCTCAATCGCCGAATCCGCGATCTGGAACGAGATCAGGCACAGCCGACGGAAGCGATCCGCGCGTGGGACGTGCACAACCAGGCCGTCCTCGGAAGCGAGACGGAGATCCAGGCTTTTCTTCGGCGGGCCGCCTCCGGCGAGCGGATTCTGCTTCGGCAGACGCAACTCGACCAGGAGTTGCGCGACTTGCGGCGTCGTCTCGAAACCGGTGTCGTGCGCGCCCTGGGTCGCGCTCCGGACGAAGCCCTGGAAGAGGCCCTGTCGGTCTTCCAGGTCGTCCGGCTCCGTGAAGCAATCGACCAGCTCGACTCACTTAGGCGCGTCGCTCCGGCCACGGTCGGGCCAGAGGCAGGCGTCGCTGGGACCGATTCGCCTGCGGGGTCCGATCCGCGGATCGCGGCCGGCCTGATTCTGGGTGGCGTCATCTTGATCGTCGCAGTCTGGATTGTTGGACTCGGCCCCCTGATCATGCTTCCCGGGGCTCTGATGGCGGGGGCCGGGCTGGCTCGACTGCACGCCCAACGGGGCCTGGCCGCTGCCGAGGCGTCGCGTCGCCGGTCCGCTGAAGAGCGGCAGACGACGGCCGCTTCCAGAACCGCCGCCCACAACCAGGCCGTCGATGCGGCGGAGGGGCGCATCGTTGCCCTTATGGAGCCCCTCTCGCCCGACTTCACGATTGAGGAACTCTTCTCCGACCTCCCCGCCGAGCTGGCCCGGTTTCAGGACTGGCTCAGGGACAGCCGTGACAGACGAGAAGAGCTCACCCGAACACGCACGGACCTTGATGAACTGGCCGCCGAGGCCGCTCGGCTGGCGCGGCTCGATGGGGACCTGCCCAAGGACCCGGCCGGCCTGGCACACGACATTCCGGACCTGGTCCGTCGGGCCAGCCAGCGGCGCGAGGCCGCGACCGCGGGGCGCAGAGAGCTCGCCCGACTTGAGGAGCATCTTGAGACCGCGCGCAGCGATCGCGACGCCGTTCACCGACAGCTGACCGACCTGTCCCGCTCGCTGGAGATCATCGGCGATGCCGATGTCGAGTTGGGGGTGGAGCGAGCCACCGATCGGCTGCGCGCCAGGGATCGGGCCGCCCAGCTCCTGGACGAACTGGAGCGGGCCCACCCGGATCTGGACGAGATTCGGGCTCGCATTCACGCGGCGGAGTCGCGCGGAGAGGACTGGGCGGTCGACGAAGATGCGGTCGCGCGGAACAAGGCCATCGAACTCGGACTGACCGACGAGATCGAGGAACTGGGCAGTCGGGCCCGGGGACTCGAAAAAGAGATCGAACACCTGCGGGACCGGACGCTGGTGGACGACCTCGACGGCCAGCTGGAAGAGCTGGACGACGCCCGTGAGCGCCTGGTTCGACGCCGGGACCGACTCTGGGTCATGAGCCGGATCGTCCGGGATGCCGAACGCATCCTGCGAGAGGAGCACCAGCCCGCCCTTCTACGCCGTGCGGGCTCGATTCTCGCCCGGCTCACGGACGGACGCTATGACCGGATCCTGCTCGGTGGGCGGGACGGCCGCGGGTTCCGCGTTCGGGGGCCGGCAACGCCGGATGCACTCGAGGTCGGTCACCCCCTCTCGACCGGCACGCGCGAGCAGATCTACCTGGCGCTCAGGCTGGCGATCCTGGACCACCTGGACCGCGCCGGGGAGAAGCTCCCATTGGTTCTGGACGAAGTGTTCGTGAACTGGGATCCCATACGGCGCGCCGCCGGCATTGAGCTCATCCGCGAACTGGCCGGGGCACGCCAGATCTTCTTTTTCAGCTGTCACCCTGACGTCGTTCAGGAGGTCGCCGCGACCGGCGCGCGGGTGGTTCTGCTCGACCGCAGCTGATCACGCCCCCTTAGGCCTGGGTGATATCGGCGGTCCAGACCACCTCGACCGCCCCCTTCAATGACTGTGCAGTCGGGCATTTGTCCACGTGGCGCGACAGCGCACGATCCACGGCTTCTGCTTTGTCGGCGGGAATCCGGAGCGTGTAGTGGACCTCGATCCGGGTCAGTACGGGAATCCGGTCGCGAAGCTCGTTGATGCCCCGCGCCTCGGCGGTGATGTCCTCGGGATCGAGCAGAATCTCGCGCACCTCCAGTGCGCCATTGAGAGTCCCGAGTAGTCAGGTGGCCGCCGCCGCGACCAGAAAGTCGACCGGGAGCGGGTGATCGGGGGCGCTATCCAGTCCGAACGCCTTCTTGATCGGGCCGTGGACGCCCATGACCACGCGGGTGCCCTCTCCCAGAATCGCTTCCCGGGTGACGCCTTCGATTTTCCGGATCCGACTGGTGGCAATGTAGACAGGTTCACTCATGCAACTCTCTCCTCTGTGAGTTTCTCAGGTCACCGACATTCCAGCTTGAACAAGACGCGGACCTGTGCGGCTAGTCACCGCCCGACACCAGGCTCAGGACGTCGGCGACCACGCCGGGCAGCGACAGCCCGGGAGCGGCGGCCAGGTAGCGCGGTTCCCACTCGGGCTGGAATTTTTCCTTGTAGCCGCGCAGGCCGCGGAAATTGTAGAAGTGACCGCCGTAGCGCTGAACCATTGAGCCCATCCGCTGCCAGAGCGGTCCCAGCCTGCGAGCCTCCATCCCCGACATCGGTGCCATCCCCAACCAGAACGCCGAGTACCCTTCGGACTGTCCCCAGAGCATCAGGTGCGTGAAGAGCGCATCCATCACCGCCCCGGGCGCCTTGGCCGAATAGCGCATCAGATCGGGCGCCATCAGCTCCCGTCCGCCGGCGCACCACAGGTTGGCGAACGCGACAATCTCGCCTTCGATCCGCACGACCGCGATCGGGAAGCGGCGGAGGTAGTCCGCATCAAATCGTCCCAGCGAAAATCGCTTCTCATGGGCGTCCTTTGAATCAAGCCAATCGTCCGAGACCGCACGGAGCTCCGACAGGACCGCATCCGCGCCGCCAGCCGGAATGACTTCAAAACTCCCGCCCAGCTTCTCGATCTTTCGCAGCGCGTTACGGAAGTCTCCCTTTGCCTTGCCCTCCAGTGTGAAGTCGGTCAACGGCACCCGCGCGGCTTCCCCCAGTTTGAAGAAAGCCAGGCCCATGTCGATGTAGATCGGGAGGTGATTGGCTCCGACTTGGTAGAACACCGCATTCCCGCCATGCTGATCGGCCAGTTCGTGGAAGCTCCAGACGAGATCATCGAACTCTTCGACCCGTCCGATCGGATCGCCCATTGAGATCCAGCTGGATCCGCTGATCGCGAACATCAGAAAGGCCCCACCCTGCTCCGAGACCAGTATCTGCTTGTCCTTCAGGAAGGCCAGGTTGGCCTCAATCACAGGGGAGGCCGCGACGATCGGACTGATCTGCTCAAGCTCGGCATCGGACGCCACGCGCGTTTCCTGGGGCACCGGTCTGACCAGCCGGGCAGCCATGAAGGCCAGTAGTGTCGCTCCCACTCCGATCGACGCACGCAAGAAGCGGGGCGCGTCTGCGTTGATGGCAAAACTCCACCAGAGGTGCTCGGAGTACTCGACGGTGTTGAAGGCAAAAAGGCCCAGGCCTACCGAGAGAGCGACCACCACACCGATGGAAATGATCCAGCCCACGGAGAACGGCTCGTCGAGAATCGAAGCCCTTCGATAAAACTGACGGCGTGATGCGAAAAGCACCATCGCCGCCAGGATGTAGGGACCCGCGGCCAGAAGATTCAGATCGCGTCCGGCTGCGAACAGTCCACCCGCAATCAGGGCGCCAATGGCAATATGCCAGGCGCCATCGAGTCGCTGCTGGAGGCCGCGAGCGAGAATCAAAAGCCAGACGCCGATCAGACTCGCGAGCAGGTGCGAGGCCTCCAGAGTGGCCAGGCCCAACATCTCTCGTGCCCGCCCGGTCCACGCGGTCTGTGGAATGGAGCCCGTCAGCAGCAGGCCTGCGCCAAGCAGGAAGGTCAGCCCCGCGGAGCCGGCTGGCACGAAGGGAGCGGCGGCCCGGGAGGCGTTCCGGAACGCAGTGATCACGGTCGCGGAACCAGGTGGGAGCTTCACGCGCGACTCCGGCGGCAGCGCGCGGGCGTCGTTTGAAGGACGTTCGTTTTGCTGCCCCACGCGGGACGGCTGATCGAAAATGACATGCTTCCACAGTCCGTCGGGGCCGTCCCGACCGCAAGCGAGTGGACCGGGCAGCGCGACGGCCGGCGCGCGGTCAGGTGGAAGTAGCCCGCTCGGAGCGTAGCCATAGCCATCCCAGCATCCAGCCGGATGGCAGCGCAAACAGGTGCGCTATGTCGGCGGCGGGCTCGGTCGGGACGTTCGGACCCAGCGACACCAACCCAACCAGGTCGGCAATGAGCCACAGGACCACAGCCATCGCGAGAACCCGCACCGGCCGGGCTTCGTACCGGGCGAGCACCGCACCAAGTCAGCCCATGTATCCAGCCGAGGGGCCTACATCTGGCAGGGCGAGCACTTGGCTGACCGATGCAAGACTCGCCGCACCACCGATCGCGATTCCCAGGACAGTGGTGGAGGCGAACGTGAAGAGGTGGACACCCCAGAACGCCAGTAGGGCCCGCAGGCTGCCCCAGGCCAACTCGGCCGCCCCCATCGCGATCGCCACCATGATCAGCGCGCCGGGTAGCACCCGGGGTCCGATCGTCACGAAAGCCGACGTTACCACCCGGTAGGCCTGGTCGATGCCGAAAGTGCGCGGCGGGAAGCCAACCGACTCCAGGACCTCGCGAGGAAGCCGTAGCGCATTGGTACCGGTCAACAGCGCAACGAAAACCAGGACGGCCAGCATCAGGAGCGTTGCCGGGCAGCGTCCGATGGCACGGACGACACGGGAGGGGATTCCACGCCGGTCGGCGACGTCGATTCCCGAGGGTCCGTCACTCATCGGACTCATCCACGGATGACCCCTTTGCTGGCCCCGCCGCCGCGGCAAGCTCGAATCCCACGCAACGGAGCACCGGAATCGGCGGATACTGCCGGAACCGTGAATCGTCCGCTGCGCGCTGACACATGTAGAAGACCGAGCCCGTGCGGCTCTCGATCCGCTTCATGTGAAGGCAGGTGCCGCACAAGCCCGGGGTCGGAGTTCGCATCAGAAGGCCATGATCATCGGGCGATCCCCAGAAAGGCCATCTGGCGCCCCACGTCGCCGCCGCGATGAGAGTACAGTCCCGCGTCACCGCACCTGGTACAGTGAGTCGACCGACTGATTCTGTCTTCGAGAACGCCGACCCCGGCTGCCCGCTGAGCCAGAATCATCGGCAGGTCGATGGGCGTGTTGGATGTCGGCACCGGCTGATCCAGCGCCGCAAACACCTCTGGGCCAACCTCGTAGCAGGTGCCGCAGATACTCGGTCCCAGATGGAGATACAGGTCGCTCGCAGCCAGGCCATAGTGGTCGCGGAACCCCTGCAGTCCCGCCTCCAGGATGCCACCAGCGACACTTCGCCAGCCCGCATGGATCAGGCCGATCACGCCGGCGGCCGGGGCAATCAGGAATACCGGAACGCAGTCCGCCACACTGACCGTCAACAGCATCGCCCTTGCCCCGGTCAGATGTCCGTCCGCGTCAGGCACCAGGTGGATCCCCGGCCCCAGATCCCGATGATGCCGAACGGTCGCTTCGTGGACTTGTCGGGCGTGGACCACCGACTCCATCCCCGATCCACGTCGAAGAGACTCCCAGCGCGGCAAAACCTGGGCCGTCGATCCCCCGCCCCACAGCGCCAAGTCGAACTCGCCGTCGGCGCCGGAAGTCGTGACCCCCGCGATGACGCCCGGAAAGGCCTCCTGCCAGTCCTCCAGAAGGAGAACCGGGACGTCCTCCCCACTTCCCGAAACATTGAGGTGTGAGGCTGCTTCGGTGGTAGTCGAGATGGACATTGAGGGCGATTCCGAGGCGTCCAGAAGGCTGTTGTGGGCGAACGGAAGAGAGGGCCTACGGACCCGCAACTCAAGGGCGGTCGGGAAGTCTCGCCCTGCGACCGAAAATCCATAGCTTTAGAGGATGCTCCGGCGGCACTTTCCGCTACGCACCCCGCCAATCCCTGACGATCCGGAATCATCCGAGATGAGCGACGAGTCTTTCGACGATCTGAATGCTGCGTACGCGCAGCTTCTATATGAAGAGTATGCGAAGAATCCCGACGCCGTGTCTTCCGAATGGCGCGATTTCTTCACCCGGGGCCCTGAAGCGACGGAGGCCTCAGGCCTGATCGTTCCCGAGACCCTGTACGAGTCCAGGAACGGTGCCGCACCGACGGCCGTTGCGACCGCACCCCCTGTGGCAGCGGCGGCCACGACCGGAGCGATCAGCGGCGCCGACCAGGACGAACTCACCCGGCTGCGCTGGTTGCTGCCGATGGTGGCTCGTGCCACCTCGCTGGTCCAGGCGTACCGCGATCATGGGCACATGCTCGCTCAGATTGATCCGCTCGGGACCCATCCCACCGGCCACCCGCAGCTCGACCCGGGCTTCTTCGGGATGCGACTGGATGAGCTGAACCGGATTCCTGCCTTCTTCATCATGGACGGGGCGGCCGAAGGCGAAACGGTCGGGGGGGCGCTCCAGAGGCTGAAGGAGACGTACTCGGGCTACATGGGCTATGAGTTCGAGCACATGGCGGACCCCGAGAAGGTCCGCTGGCTCTGGGACTTCGTCGAGAAGGGGCGCCACACCGGAAAGCTTGTCGAGGGTGACAAGCGCTGGTTGCTGGAGCGGCTCTCTCAGGTCGAAGGCTTCGAGCAGTTCCTGCACAAGACCTACCTGGGCCAGAAGCGCTTCAGTGTGGAGGGCACCGACATGCTGGTGCCACTCCTGGATGTGGCGCTCGAAGAGGCTTCGGCGAATGGCGCTCGGCGGGCGGTGATCGGCATGGCTCACCGCGGTCGCCTCAACGTGCTCGCCCACATCATGGGCGTGCCGCTTGAGGATCTGATTGGCGAGTTCGAAGGCGTCGACAACAAAGATGGTGCGCTGCACGTGGCCGGAACCGGTGACGTGAAGTACCACCACGGCGCCGAAGGCGACTACTCACTGAGGAGCGGGGGGTCGATTGAGGTCGTATTGGCACCAAACCCCAGCCACCTCGAGTTCGTCAATCCGGTTGTTTCGGGAATGGCACGCGCCTGGCAGTTCGACGGACCGGAAGCTGATGCTATTCAGGATGTGAACTCGGTCGTCCCCATCATGATCCATGGAGATGCCGCGTTCGCCGCCGAAGGTGTGGTCGCCGAAACGCTCAACATGGCCCGACTCCAGGGCTATTTCGTGGGCGGCGCCATCCACATCATCTGCAACAACCAGATCGGCTTTACCACGATGCCGGAGCAGGGTCGCTCGACCCGGTACTCCTCCGACCTCGCCAAGGGCTACGACTTCCCGATCATCCACGTGAACGCGGACGAACCCGAGGCCTGTCTCGCGGCCATGCGCCTCGCCATGGCGTACCGCGCCGAGTACAACGACGACGTGGTCATCGACCTCGTCGGGTATCGCCGCCACGGTCACAACGAAGGCGACGAGCCGGCGTACACCTCGCCGATGATGTACCACAACATTGCATCGCACCCGACCGCGCGGACGCTCCTTGCCGCGCGGCTCGCCACGGAAGGCGTGGTCACTGAGGACGACGCGCGCGGGATTGAGGATCAGGTGCTGCAGGTTCTTCGGAATGCCCAGGATGCGGTGAACGGTCGTGAAGCCAAAGCCGTCGACCATTCGGATCCCGTTGAGCCGATGGTGGAGCCCGATACGTCGGTGGACCTGGAGACGCTGGCGCGGATCAACACCGCCTCGGTCTCGGTCCCCGATGGGTTCACGGTTCATCCCAAACTCGCTCGTCAGCTCAAGCGTCGGCACGAAGAGTTTACGCCCGAAACCAAGCTGGACTGGGCCTATGGTGAGGTTCTGGCCCTCGGGTCACTGCTCGAAGAGAAGCTCGTCGTTCGCCTGACGGGACAGGATGCCCAGAGAGGTACGTTCAGTCACCGACACCTGGTTCTGCACGACTCTGAGAACGGCGACGTCTACACCCCGCTGGCACATCACGGAACGGGCCGTCTGGAGGTCTATAACTCGCCGCTTACCGAAGCCGCAGTCATGGGCTTCGAATACGGATACTCCGTCGCTTCCAAACAGGACCTGGTCCTGTGGGAAGGGCAGTTCGGCGACTTCGTGAATGTGGCCCAGGTTGCGATCGACCAGTTCATTGCCGCCGGACGTCAGAAGTGGGGACAGATCTCGAACCTGACGCTGCTCCTGCCCCACGGATATGAAGGCCAGGGTCCGGAGCACTCATCAGCCCGACTGGAGCGGTTCCTGCAGCTGTGCGCCGAGGACAATATGCGGGTGGTCTACCCGTCCACTCCGGCCCAGTTCTTCCACATGCTTCGCCGCCAGGCCCACGCCCGGCCCGAGCGCGCCCAGATCGTAATGACACCCAAGAGTCTGCTCCGCCTGCCCGCGGCCAGCTCAACCGTGTCCGAGCTGATTGACGGGCGCTTCAATCTGGTGCTGGACGACCCCACAACGCAGGACCGCCGGGACGCCATCACTCGCCTGGTCTTCTGCACCGGCAAGGTCTACTACGACCTCCAGAGCGGCGAAGGCCGCGACGAAGCCACCAACGTGGCCGTGGGCCGGATCGAGCAGCTGTATCCCTTCCCGGCCGCCAAGGTCGCCGAGGTTGTGGCCAACTACCCGAACCTGAAAGAAGTCGTCTGGGCCCAGGAAGAGCCCCGCAACATGGGAGCCCTGACGTTTATCGGACCGCGACTTCGCAGCGTAGTGCCGCGGCAGATCGCGCTCAGGCATGTGTCGCGGCCTGATCGGGCGAGCCCTGCCGAGGGGAAGGGGAAGGCGCATTCAGAGGAGCAGGCTCGCATTGTCCGCGAGGCTCTCGGGCGCTGACGCTCTGAATGTCCGAAGCTGATCTCTACGAACCCGTCAAACGCTTCCTGGAAGGTCAGGGCTATGAGGTGAAAGGGGAGATCGGGGCGTGTGACATCGTGGCGCTTCGGGGGGATGAGGCGCCGGTGGTGGTTGAGTTGAAGGAGCGGTTGAGTTTGGCGCTGATCCTTCAGGCGGTGGATCGGCTTTCGGTGTCGGACACGGTCTACCTGGCGTTTCGCGTCGGGAAAGGGCACAGCGGATCTTGGCGGTCGAGGCGGAAGAAGGTGAAGGGCCTGCTTCGACGGTTGGGGCTTGGACTGCTGACGGTTTCTTCGCGTGATCGGGTTGAGGCGGTTCTGGATCCGGTGCCCTACTCGCCTCGAAAGAACGCGCAACGGCAGGTTCGGCTGATCAAGGAGTTCGCAGAGCGGGTCGGTGATCCGGAGGCGGGTGGGTCGGCGTCAAAGAAGCGGCTGACCTCCTACCGGCAGGACGCGCTTCGGTGCGCTCGTGAACTCGCGGAGGATGGCGTGCTGAAAGTCAGCGTCGTGCGGGAGCGGACGGCGGTTGGCCGGGCCGGCACCATCATGCGCGACAACCACTACGGCTGGTTCGAGCGGGTAAAGACCGGCTACTACGAGCTGTCGCCTAAGGGGCAGTCGGAGTTTCCCGACTGGGGCGATGCGCTTGAGTCACTTGGGCCGCCCGAGGCGGAACCGGCCTGACCGAGCGAGGGCTGACATCTCCATCCATTCAGCCCCGTCGGTTCAGCATGAACCCCATCGGGCGCTGTCGGCGTTTCCGCCGCTCGGACTCCGACCCGACGTGACATCGCCCCGCCCCCGCCGCGTCGTACCTTTGGTGGAGGCGGGGCGGTGGGCCAGCGCCCTGTCCTGGTCAGATCAGAGGTGGCCCTCGTCAGCGTCTGCTCCGGCCGCCCCGGCTCCCGCCTCTCCGGCGACCATCCCGCTATTCGGCACTCCGCCACTCGGGGCAGGAGCCGCCTCCTCGGGGACGTAGCCGATCCGCTCCCGCTCAGCCCTGGCCCAATCGATCAGAACCTCGCGCTGAGCGTCCGTGATACGCGCCTCGGAGTGCCCCCACTTATAGCTTTTGAGCGGCATCTTACCCTCTTCCACCATCTCGATCATCTCTTCCAGCTTGTGATCGGCCTGTCGCGGTGAGTAGGCCCCGAATGCGGAGAGGTTGAAGTGGGAACGCCCTTCCTCGACGTGGTCGGCCACCCAGAACGAGACGGGTGGCACCTTCGAGTACCAAGGCCAGACCGTCTGATTCGTGTGACAGTCATTGCAGGCGCCGGCCATGATCTCGCCGGCGGTGCCCGCAGCGACCAGCGGCCCATCGGCCGGGGGGCACGGAGTAGTCGACCATTATCACCTGCGCGCCCATTCCAACGACCGCAAGCACCACCACCGCTTTGAGTAACATTCCCATTGCTTCTGCTTTCCTGTCCAGGGTCCCGGAGGGAGGGTCGAAGGCAGCAGGGACAAGCGCCCCGCTCCTGATCTTAAGACGTCTGGGCCCAGAGCGTTGTTAGCAGTCGGCGCCCCGATGCCCGCCCCAGGCCCGCCGCCCCGCCTCCACCAAAGGTACGCCCCAGTTCGGGCGGCAGAATGTCAGAATCGGCCTACCCCACTAAAACGACTACCCACCCCACCCGCGCCACCCACCCGGATGCCAAAAGAGGGCCGCCGACCAAGCCGACGACCCTCTCCGCCCTTCACTCCCGTATCGCCAACCTGGCAGCGCCGAGCAAAGCGATGGCGCGAATCCCCACCCGTTCAGCCCGCCCAAAAGGGACCGCTCAAACGGGATGCGATCCAAGGCGGGGGAGGAAGCCGAAACGAGGCGTAGCAACGCTACGTCGCAGTGAGGACCCGGACCCTAACGCAGGAGCGCGCCCGTTTCAGCGGTCCCGCTGAGGGCGGAATTGTGATGTTGGGAACACTATGACACTCTCATGCCCATCCCTCGAAACCGCCGACACACCAAACAGGTAGTTGTCGATGACGATGTTTTCGAGGGTGTACTGGGTGATGTCGCCGACCCAGCGCGAATTCTGCCACTGGGGCGCCGTGGTATCTCTCCAGTAGATCTTGTAGCCAGCCAGATTCGGATCGGCGACCGCATCCCAACCCAGCGTGGTCGAGGGCTGAACCGCACCGGCAATCCGGACCGCCGGGGGCGGCTGGGGCGCCCAAGCCATGGATGCCAGAACGGTGGCGTTCACGGCCGTCAGTTTGGCGGCGTAGTCGAAATCGATGTGCTCAACCACGTCTCCGTAGGCGATGCCGTTCTCAACGCGGATATCCTGGTGCTGCCAGATGTAGTTCTCGTGCGTCTCCATGATGCGAACGCCCGGATACCCTTCGTTGTTGAACGGGGTGTGATGGCCACCGCGTCCAAAGCGATCCAGGCGGTAGATCATGATGGCGTCGAGGTTGACGAAGTACTCGTCCACGATGCGATGGACATAGCGGGCGATCTGCCGCGACGGTCCGTCCACCTCACCGCCGTAGCGGCGATAGTCCCAGTTCTCCGGCTCGTAGTCCGGCACGCGGGTGGCTTCGGAGAAGACACGGAAGGTGGTGTTGTCGACCACGCCATCGATTCCGGTGGTATTCCCGATCATGTCGTTGTTCAGGACGGCCGTAATCTCCCAGCCCTCCTCGCGAGCGCGGGCCGCGAGTCCGGCTCCGCCCCACAGTCCTTGTTCTTCACCGGACAGACCGACAAAGGCGATGCTGTTGGCAAAAGTCCCGGCGTACCGAGACACCAGCCGCGCCGCCTCGATCGCGCCGGCCATGCCTGACGCGTTGTCGTTGGCACCGGGTGCATCGGTCTCACCGTCTGAGCCGCCCGAGGCTCGTGAGTCGATGTCGCCGCTCATGATCACGTAGCGATTCGGATTCGCGTTGCCCCTGAGGACGGCGACCACGTTAACCACGTCCACGTCTTCCGTGATCCGCCCCTGAGCTTCCAGATGATGGCGATCGTAGTACACCTCAAGGCATCCACCGCAGTCCGCTGAGATCCGATCGAACTCGGCCTTGATCCATCGCCGGGCCGCGCCGATCCCACGGGTCGGGGACAACGTGTCGGAGAGCGTATTCCGCGTCCCGAAGCCCGCCAACGTGCGGATGTCTGCTTCGATTCTCTCGGCCGACGAGTTGTCGATGATGTCGAGAATCCGATTGTCGGACGCGGGCGGTGAGAGCTGCGCCGAGAGCGACGAGCCGAACATCGGCGCGATGGCGACGAGCGCGACAAGGGTGGCCAGATGCCTGAGGTGCTTCACAAATCCTCCTTGAACATGAACAGTCTGATTACCAGACAATCAAAAGCTTTCCGAAGTTGAGATTCGCTTCCATTCGCCGGTGCGCATCGGCCGCGGCGTCGGGAGCGAAGGTCTGATCCAGCACGGGCTTGAGCGAACCATCGTCGAAGCCCGGAAGCACCTTTTCTGCAAAGGCACGGGTCAACATTTCCTTTTCCCGCCAAGCACGGGAGCGCAGCACAGTCCCGATAATCGTGCCCCGTTTTACCATGAGCGAACGCAGGTTGAACGGAGCCGAGGGTCCTCCGGTCACTCCCACAACCACAATCCGGCCCTTCTCAGCAAGCACAATGATGTTGCGGGAGAGGTACGGCCCTCCGACCAGATCAAGAATCAGGTCAACGCCCACGCCGTCGGTGGCGAAGGTGACTCGCTCCTCCCAGCTCTCTCCGGCGATCACCGGAAACTCCAATCCCAGCTCGACCGCACGGTCGAGCTTCTCCTGCGTGCGCGAGGTGCCGATCACTTGAGCACCAAAGTAGTTTCCGAGCTGCATCCCGGCGGTGCCGACACCGCTGCCGACTGCATGGACCAGAAGGTTCTCGCCCGACTTGAGCCCGCCCTGCAGGACGATGGCATCAAAGGCGGTCATGAACACCTCGGGAATGGCAGCCGCTTCGACCAGATCCATCCCTTTAGGGACCCGGACCAACTGGTTTGCCCAGGTCAGCGCCTGCTCGGCATACCCTCCACCACCCAGGAGCCCCATGACTCTATCCCCGATCGCCCAGTCCTCGACCTTATCGCCGATCGCCTCGATCTCACCGGCGAATTCCATTCCCAGGATGTCAGTCGGCCAGCCCTCGGGAACCGGGTACCGGCCCTTCCGTTGCAGCAGGTCGGCGCGATTCACGCCAGAGGCTGCCACACGCACCCGCACCTGACCCGGCATCGGGTGAGGGAGCGGTACGTCCCTGAGCTTCAGGACTTCGGCGCCCCCGGGCGAAGAAATCACCACTGCTTTCATGGTCTCTGGCATTGATATCCGATCGATTGATACGGGCCCGTCTGGGCCGCTGACGATGACAGAAGGCGACCGCCTGACCCAAAACTGTCTCAGGCGATCGCAATACTTTGATACACCACACTAACTTTCCCCGTCGCATCCAAGACTATCAGCATGCAGAGAAAACCTTGATCCATCAAATCGTCTCGTTGGCCGGCGCCTTTATGATTCTGGCGGCGTATGTCGCGAATCAACGTGGTCTTCTGGGGCCCCGCAACCGACTCTACAATCTGCTGAACCTGGTCGGGTCGCTGCTCCTGCTCTGGATCGCGATCGTTGACTACCGTTGGGGCTTCATCCTTCTGGAAACCTCCTGGGCGTTGGCATCTGTCCCGGCCCTGATACGGCCGCCCTCCCCAGATCCGGGAACGGCCTGACACCCTCGGGATAGCCCGCCTCCAGACCGGCTACCACCTTTCTCGCCAATCTGACGTTCATCGTTGCAGGCCAACTGTCATGAAACTCCCCATTCCGCTGGACCGACCCCTCATCTTCTTTGACCTCGAAACCACGGGGTTGAGCGTCGCGCGCGACCGGATCGTGGAATTGGCGCTGATTCGCATCTCTCCGCAGGGCGACGTTCTGGAGAAGGTCCGGCGATTCAATCCCGAGATGCCGATCCCCGCCGAGGCCACGGCGGTCCACGGAATCACCGATGAGGACGTGAAAGACGAGGAGCCGTTCAGCAGACGAGCGAACGCGCTCGCCGATCTCCTGTCTGGATGTGACTTGGCCGGCTTCAACATCCGGAAATACGACCTGCCGCTGCTGGAAGCCGAGTTCATGCGGGCCGGCTCGGACTTCGATCTCACCGGACGCCGACTGATCGACGTTCAGAACATCTTCCATCGCGAAGAGCGGCGTGACCTGACGGCAGCAGCTCGGTTTTACCTGGACCGGGCGCACGAAGAGGCGCATACCGCCCTTGGGGACATCCGGACTACAGCGGCCGTCCTCACAGCACAACTGGACAAGTACGGGCACATCCCGCGCGACATGGACGGGTTGAACGCGTATTGCGACGACTTCGCGCCTTATCGGACCGGACTCGAAAGGTGGTTCAGGGAGACCGAGGAAGGTCTGTGGTTCAACAAGGGGAAGTACAAGGAACGCCCCCTGGCTGAGATCGCGCGAACCGATACCGGCTACCTGGACTGGATCTGCGGGCTGGACGACGTGCACCCCAAAGTCACTCAGGCGATCAAAAAAGAAATCGAGAACCAGAAGCTGCCCGAGTCGTCCGAATAATTCCGTAGCCGCCAGTACCGGCCCCGAAAGTGGCTCAAGCCTCACTCCCGCACTAGACTGAAGACTTCCGAACACGCTCTTCCGGAGGTCCCATGCGTGCCGATCACGTCAGTTCCATGTACCGCTTCAGTGCGATCCTTGCCACGGCCGTTATGGCTTCGATCGCCACCCCCGTCGATGCCCAGCAGATCCCCATCCGCACGGATGACCTCCAGGCGATTTACCCTCGCTCCATCGGACCGGCAGTCACCGGTGGACGCCAACACGACGTCGAGGCAGATCCGTCCAACCCGTCCCTGCTCTACGTGGCTTCGGCCTCCGGCGGTCTCTGGCGCAGCCGGAACCGGGGTCATACCTGGACCAACCTGACCGACGACCTTCCCGTCTCGACCTTCGGGGATGTCGCGCTCGCTCCATCGAACACCCGGATCGTCTACGCGGGCACGGGCGAGCAGAACAACCGACAGAGTTCCTCCTGGGGGAATGGGATCTACCGATCTGACGACGGTGGAGATACGTGGCGTCATCTGGGACTCGACCAGACCCGTCACATCGGTGAAGTCCAGGTCCATCCGACCAACCCTGACGTGGTCTTTGTCGCGGCAGTCGGAAACCTTTGGGCTCCCTCGGCGGAACGCGGCGTCTTCCGGACGACGGACGGTGGAGCGACCTGGGAGAAGGTCCTGTTCATCGACGAAGACACGGGCGTGATCGACCTCCGACTCGACCCCCGCAATCCCATGAACGTCTACGCCGCGACGTATCAGCGTCGTCGTCGGGCGTGGGGAATGAACGGCGGCGGACCGGGCAGCGGCATCTGGAAGTCGACCGACGGGGGGACCAACTGGTCAGAGATGACCAACGGGCTGCCCAACGAGGACATGGGGCGGATCGGTATCGCGATCAGCGAATCGAATCCGCAGGTACTGATGGCGATCATCGAGACGGCGGATGAGGCGACTCAGGGGGTGTACCGCACGGAGAACGCCGGAGCGTCCTGGGCGCGGGTCAACGAACTCAATGTTCGCCCGATGTACTACTCCCACATCTACATCGACCCCAGCAACGACCAGCGGATCTATGCGCTCGCCACCAGCTCCTTCAAGAGCGAGAACGGCGGCCGAACCTTTGAGCCGATCGCGGATCGGCCGACCTACGACGTAGGGGTCCACGCGGACCATCACACCATGTGGATCGATCCTGCCGACCCGGACCATTTCTACATGGCCGGCGATGCAGGGCTGCACGAGACCTATGACCGCGGCGTGAATTTTCAGAAGCGAAACAACTTCGTCACCTCGCAGTTCTACGGCATCGGCGTCGACATGCGGAATCCCTACCGCGTCTACGGAGGCCTCCAGGACAATCACTCCTTCGCTGGCCCCAACGAGAATCGCCGCTGGGTCGGGATCGTCAACGACGACTGGCAGCAGACCGGGTTTGGCGACGGCATGTTCTGGCAGCCGAATCCGTTTGACACCACCCAGGCCTACGGCACATCGAATGGCGGTACCTATTTCCGGCTCGATACGCGGACCGGCGACATGCTCGACATCGAGCCGAATCAGGACCCTGCTCACGAGCCGTATCGCTTTGATTGGACGTCACCGATCCTGGCCTCAAAGCACGATCCGGACATGGTCATGCTAGCCGGCAATCGCGTCTTCATTTCACGCGATCGGGGTGACAGCTGGACGACGGTTTCGGACGACCTGTCGCGGCAGATCGACCGCGACACGCTTCCCATGATGGGGGTGTTGGGCCGCGACATCACGATCTCGCGTAACGACGGAACCGGCTCCTACGGCGAGGCGGTGACGGTGTCTGAGTCCCCGGTCGATCCCGATGTGCTCTGGGTCGGCTTCGACGATGGGAATCTGCAGGTCTCGCGGGACGGAGGCAGCAGTTGGACCGAGGTGAGCGGGAATGTCCCGGGAATCACCGATGGCACCTATGTCTCCCGGATCGCGGCCTCTACCCGCA
>JBDNHE010000178.1:0-8767 GCA_041688945.1 Gemmatimonadota bacterium
CTGATCGCGACGGGTCGCCTGATCGCCCGCGGAATCGCCCCGGCAGACGCCTGTCGTGTCGCGCTGGTCGCGCCACTCAGCGACGACCCGGACCTGGTGGCCACCATGCGCGAGCTCGTGACCGCCACCCTGGTCTGAGGCCCCTCTCCACATGTCTGAGCCCGAGGACGTACTACTCGATGGTGCGCACCTGGCGTCGGGCTTCGTGGCGGCGCTCTGGCAGCGGCGGCGCGCCGGGCCGGCCACCCTTGAGCTGGTCGACATTCGGACCCGCCTGGAACTCCTGATCGCGGCGCTCTTCGCGGACCCCCCGGGCATTGTCGTGGCCCAGGCACCCGCGCGTCCGACCCCGATGGCCAGGTGGGTTCGCCGGATCCCGCGGCACATGCTTGAGGAGCGCGCTCTCTCCTCAACGGATGGCTTCCGGCTTCGTCTGCCGAGCTCCCTGGACGCGACGGACGGTCGGGACGACGCGATCGCGCTCTATCGGCTCCTGGCGATCCAGCAGGCGTACCGCGCGGAGCGAGGCACCCCGGACCTGCTTCCCTCCATCGATGATCCACTGGTGCGCGACCTCTACTGGCTGGCCGAGGCGGCGGTGGTGGACATGCGGATCGCGCGCGAGCTGCCCGGGTGGGTGGGAGATCTGGCACGAGCTCGCGAGCGAACGCTGCTGCAACGCACGGTGGTCTCCGGCCTCACTCCCCCCGAGCGGAAGGTCGAGGCGTTGCTCCGCGAGGTGCTCGGCGGCTCGTTGCAATCGCCGCAGTCGCCCCCTCCCGCACTCGAATGGGCGGGGGAGCGCACCGTGGCGCCCTCCGAGTCACTGGCTTGGGCCGAGCGCTTTGCCGAGGAGCTGCGCGACCCCGATGCGCGCTACCGGGGGATTCCCGCCGTGCCGCTCTGGGGTGTGCCCGAGGAGCCGGGCAGCGAACCGTCGGAGCGGGTGTCGATCCCGGGCGGCGGGCCCTCTGAGGAGCGTCAGCCCGCACAGAAGCGGGTCGGGTCAATGAGCCGCCGGCCCAAGGTGCGCGAGGAGCTCGAGGATGAGGATGACGAGTCATCCGGAATGTGGGCCGTGCAGCTGGACGATCCGCAGGAGCACGTCGAGGATCCCATGGGGCTGCAGCGCCCCACCGACCGGGACGACCAGGCAGACTCCGACGACCTGGCGGACTCACTCTCCGAACTGCCTGAAGCCCGCCTGGTCGCGGTTCCGGGGACCCCGACCGAACTGCTGGTCAGCCCCGATCCCCCCGACCGACGCGCGACCTGGCAGGATCCTGAGGCGAGCGGGATCGGCATCGCGTACCCCGAGTGGGACTGGCGTGAGGAAGCCTATCGCCCCGGCTACGCCGTCGTTCGAATCGGTCCCGCGCCCGAGGGCGAGGCGGAATGGAGCCAGGCGATCCTGAAACGACGTGCCAGCGAAGTCCGCCGGATCCGCCACACCTTCGAGCGACTACGCCCACGCCGAGTCCGTCTGGGGCGCCAGCGGGATGGCCCCGACCTCGATCTGAGTGCCTGGGTCTCTGCCTGGACGACCGCCCGGGCCGGTGGTCCCTTCGACGACCGCCTCTACGAGAATGTGCGCCCCAGTCGCCGGGCACTGGCGATCTCTCTGCTCATAGATGTGAGTGGATCGACCGACAGCTGGGTGGCCGGCACCCAGCGCATCATCGACGTCGAAAAGGAGGCGCTGCTGCTGGTCTGTGAGGGGCTCGACGCGCTCGGCGACCGCTACAACGTCCTGGCCTTCTCAGGAGAGGGGCCGCGGGGGGTCAGCGTGACCACCGTGAAGAGCTTCGACGATTCGGATCGATCAATGGTGCGCCGCCGAATCGCGGCCCTTAATCCGGATCAGTATACCCGCCTCGGCGCGGCCATTCGCCACGCCACGACCCTGCTTGACCAGGAGGCTGCCGAGCACCGACTCCTGCTGGTGCTCTCGGACGGGAAGCCGAACGACGTCGACCAGTACGAGGGACGCTACGGTATCGAGGACGCCAGGCAAGCCGTGGCCGAAGCGCGACTCCAGGGGATGCACCCCTACTGCCTGACGATCGACCGCCACGCACCTGCGTATCTGCCTCGGCTCTTCGGGCCGGGTGGCTTCGCAATGCTGCACGACGCCGCACGGCTGCCGGGGGTCCTGGTCGAGGTGGTTCAGAAGCTCATCCGGAGCTGAAACGCATCCGGCCAGGGGATCTCGATGGCGAGGGCGTGGATTCGGCGATCGAAGCTCTGGGTTCGCAGGCGACGTTCGAATCGTGCGTTAAGGCCACCCGTCCCGGTGGCACCATCTCCAACATCGGCTACCACGGACATGGAGATTTCGTCCAGATTCCGCGGGTAGAGTGGGGCGCCGGCATGAGCGACAAGACCATCCGCACCGGCCTATGTCCCGGTGGCAAGGAGCGCATGTTTCGCCTGATGCGCCTGCTGGAGACCGGACGCGTGGACCCGACTCCGCTTACGACGCACACCTTTCCGTTCGACGATCTCGAGCGCGCGTTCGAGATGATGACCACCAAGGACGACGGCATGATCAAGCCGATGATCACGTTCTAGGGACCACGGGCGGCAGTCTGCGTCAGGCCGGTTTCGGCCTGGCGGACGGCGGGGCAGTCCTTCGGGGCTGCTTCCCTCCCCAGGGCGCTGGACCCTCACTCGCGAGGGAGTAGTCGGTACAGGGTTACCGCCTGAACATCCAGGTCGTCCCGCTGGACCGTCAGCATCAGATCACCACGGATTTCGAGGATTGTCGTTCGCTCCGGCAGGCGGATCTGCCCAAGTGACTCGCCGTTTGGGGAAAAGACTTCCCACTCCGATGGGACGCCGCTGACATCGAATCGACCGACCCACAGCCGCCCCAGGTCATCGCCTTTCACGTCCAGGATTTCGGGAAGCGGCTCAACCACGGCTATCCGGAGTTCCGCGAGTTCGGCTTGCCGTTCCTGAGATCCGTCACGTCGGGGCACCTCGTATCGCGCCCACTCACCCGGCGTAAGGCGGGCATGACGTGGGGGCCAGCGCACGATTCCTGTGAGCAGCCCAGACTCAGGATCGTGAACCCTGATCTCGGCCCGATCCCCTCGTCCAATCAGAACCCCTTCCTGTCCTAAGCCGACGTATCCCCACGGACGGAACGGGTCGGGCATTCGACCCTGCTCCAATCTGGGCGCCACATCGTAGACGGTGAGTGTATCCCACCTGTCCGAATCCAGGTCGTGCGCTGTAATCGGGAGCCTGTTCCAGGCTTCGTCGATGTAAAGTCGGTACTGCGTTGGGCGAGATATCAAGCGTCGATCCAATACTCCCACGCCACCTGAGGACCAAGCCGAACTGAAAGCGGCCGTCGACTGGCTGCGGACATACTGATTGTCGTGAATGAATGTGAACCGGAGGTTCCCATCGTCCTCGACGACGATCGTGTCGCCGCGAAGGGCGGTTACGGAGATCACTCGTCCGAACTCGCCTGGACCTTCACCCGCTGTGCCCAGCGTGTCGACCTTCGATCCCGATGGGTCGATCGCAACGACCTCCTGCGCTCGAGCGTCGCCCACCGCGGCAACACCGTTCGAAAGGAGAGTCCCGCTCCAGGCGTTGATGAACTGGTGATCGCCCGCGCTCGGACCGTGTGTGTAGACCTCCTCCAAGTGGAAAGCCAGTCGGCTTGGCAGAACCCGGTGCTCAACAACCCGGACCCCAACGCTATCGCGCACCTGAAAGTCAGTGGAGACCTCCGGGCCGTCTGTGCACCCGCAAAGAAGAGCCAGCGTTCCCGCGGACAGGACGTGAATGTGTTTGCCAGCCTTCATGGGGTGATCCGTTCGCTAGGACGTCGATCGATGAGCGAATGTCCAACGTCCAAGTTGCCGGCGCGGTGGAGCGAAGGCGAAGCGGACGGCGCAACTGCTTAGTATGGGGCGTCGACTCGCACCACATGGCCCCACAAGCTTTTCCACCTGTTTGGCGACGTTTCGGATTACAGCGTGCAGGCCGGATGTCCGGCTTGCAACATCCCTCGACCGAAAACCTGTAAGGTTGCGGCCTAGGTCCCGTTCGCCTGCCTCGACGTGCGAGACGTTGTGATCGTGGCACATAGGCAGATCAGGGCCACCGCACTCCAGAGCCTTCTTCATTGCGCCCTCTGGGCAGCAGCTTAAACGCATGCAGGCCGAAAGGGCTTGCAACGAACAAGGTATCCCCTGAAACGGCGACTCCAACCGCAGTTTCGATGGCCTCGCGTGCCGCACCTGTCATTTGGCCTAGGAGGATCTCTTGAAAGCGACCGTCCTCGTTCCTGAGAAACCCCAAGATGCCCTCAGGTCTGCCCACCAGCATTCCGACAATCCCTCTTTCTGAGGAAGAGGCGGCCTTGATGAGAGGTTGATCGGCTCCGGGAGGAGCACCTCTCGCGGAGACGACGGCTTGAATGGCAGCCTCTCGAATGTTTGTGGGCAAGCTGTCGGTACCAATGAGCTCGCCGGTTGGTAGGTAGAAGTTGAAGGTTCCATCAGGCTTAATGAGCGTGAGTTCATCTGCCGTCCGAAGCAGTAGGTCAAATCCGATCGGGACGGTCGATGCAACGTTTTTGTCGGCCGTCAACGGCTTCCAATCCCCGTCGACGAGGTACTCTATGGACGCATTGTCGGGACCCCCTGGAGCAAAGAGGGTGCCTCCATCGGAGATCGCGAAGGAAGAGAACAGGGTCGGGTCTGGAAAAGGTCGCCCTTCGATGTATTCGCCGGTCGCTTTGGCGTATGAGATCAACGATCTATTTCCGGCGTCGGCAACGACCACCCTGTCTTCATTCGCAGCCACATATCTCGGGCTTCTGAGCTCCCCGGGGCCCTGACCTGCACGCCCGAACACCTGGAAAGTCTGCTTAGAGCGGTCGAAGGCGAGCACTCGCCCCGCGGAAGGTTCGGTGACCAAGAGCAGGTCCGCCGCTGGCTGCATCGACGAGACCCGAAACAGCTCGAGCGTATCCAATGCCTCATACCGAACTGGCTCTGCCACGAGCCCGTGATTGTTCGGCTCAGTGGTCGCAGGAACATCCGAAGTGGTGCAGGCCGAAAATGGGAGGCCAAGTACAACTGCGCTGATGACGGTCTGGCGAAGATTCATTCGATGAAGAAGCCTTTGGGCCGGAGGGGCCGGTTGAGATCGACTACTCGACCGGATCGATGCAGCCGCCCTCACACGAATATTTGGCGGTCGAGACACAGCTAGGCCTGCCGCCTCAGAATCCGCGCGGCCAGGGGCCGTTCACGATCCCGGTTCGGTCGGCGGAGTGCTTACTCCAAGTGGTGTGCCAGTGCCCGATACCCTGGCAAGCCACGCGATAGTACCAACCTGCGGGATGCCAGCTCAGAACCGCAACGCTACATACCGCATGGTTTCCACATCCGCTTCTGGCGATTTCACTTAACGTTCTAAATTTGCGGCGCGGCCCTCCACAAACACGGTGATTTCGCCGACCTCGCGCCCCGCAAATACTGCTCAGATCGCCGATCAGCCGTCGGGCCGTGATTCACCGGAGTGAGCGATAGCGAACGCAGGCGCAGATTGTTTGTTAAGCGTCGGTGACTTTCTCACTTGGCCCCACCGGGCTGAGCAACGACCGAGGCACCGTCAGGAGGCAGGCACGGTCGTAGCTCGTACAGGACCGCCGAATGGGCGCCCCACTCGTTCATCTCGCGACCCAGGACACGGCCATCTCGCGAGTCCATGAAGGTGAAACGGGGAGGCGGGATCAGGCTTCGCATGCATCGCCCGTCCGGTGACACCACTAGGTAGTCGGACTCATCACTGCCAAGTGGGGGGCGCCGTTTGAACCAGATGTACCCATCCGCTCCGACCCACGATTCCTGAAAGGCCGGCAACGTCTCAGGAAGAACCGGAGGCCACTGTGCGAACCTGTCCCGTAAGAGATCCTCCGGAAGTGGAAACCGAACTTCGGTTGTGTACACCCTGACCTGAACCTCAACGAAGTTCTCCCAGTACTCGTCGTCCAGCGCCTCTGAATCCTCACTCCACCTCAAGATTCGGTAGAGCTCGCCGTCAGGAGTGAACCACCGGATCTCCGGACGAGCATTGGATGACCATACGAAACCTTCCGGAGATGAAGACATGAATCCCTTAGTTCCGAACGGCCGGCGCTGGAGCGGGCCCCCGACGTCCACGATCTCCTCATAGAATAGGGTCGCGACCGTGTCGAGCGACTCACCCCAGGGATCTCCGATCAGCACGTCCGCTTCGAGCGGCCCCTGACGGAGCCGACGTGGACTAATACCGTAAGCGCCCCAGAAGATGCGTCCGTCAGGCATGACTCCACTTGGGGAGTGGTAAACCCCGGGACGTTCTCCGTCTATCTGACGTGTCACAACGGTCGTATCGAAAAATCCGGTGATCCGATCTTGGGTGAGGTCGTAGACGACGATGGAGTCTGAAGAGAGGGCCGCGACGCTTGCCACGCTCTCGAACTCACCCGGGCCCTCCCCAGTGCCACCGAGGGAATCCAGCACGTTCAGTTCCGCATCGAGACGGTATATCCAATCGGAGACGGCGTCCGAAACCAGCACTGACCCGTCGGGCAGGAGTCTCCCGTGTCTGAGCACTTGGAAGTGCGCACCTCCGTCCGTCCAGCCTGTACGGTGGACAGGGTCACCGAGGTTAACGGGAACAGCCGCTCGGGAGCTTCCCATCAGGATGATTTCGACACCCGCACTGTCAAAGGCCGTCAACTCGGAGCCCAGTCCCGTCGGAGCATCTCGACGGTCCAAACAGGCCACGAGAAACCAAAGCGAAAGCGGGAGAAGGATCAGTCGCATCAATCCAGGCGCCTTTCCCGGCCCGTTCTCAGAATGACCAGCGGCGGGGGCATCCATGAAAACCCTTCACCGTACCCCGACGCCCGACCGGTTGAGCGAATAGCGTCTCACGTACTCCACGTCGCGTTGGTCAGTCCATTTGCCGAGCACGTAGTCCTCCCCGATGGATGCCACCTCGAATCCAGCCGGGAACTCCACGGTTCCTAGCGCAAACCCTTCGTCATCGAAGACCAGCCACTCCGGAGGGTCGCTGTCAACATGACTGAAGAGCCGCGCCCAGTAAAACCCCATTCGATCCACTTGGAGGGCACTGAAGGCGGGTAGCGCATCCGGCAGTTCCGTCATGTCGAAGAAACGCTTCATTTCCCGCGGGTCAGAAGTTTGCGAAGCATAGTCGTCGAGTATCGCCCTCGATACCGGTTCGGTGGATTTCGACAAGCGCATGATCATCACAGGTCCTCCGTCCACATCAAGTTGCCGGAGCTCGAACTGCGACCCACCCTCGACGACAGGGCCGACGGGCCCGGCAGTGACAAGGCCTTGGTGGTCAAACAATCCATCTATCAGGAACTTTTGACCGCGCGCATCCAAGTAGTTGATCCACCGCCTCGTGTACGTTGCGAGGTTGCCACTCTCACCGGTTTCAAAATCCACCCACCGGAGGTGCATCGGTAGCTTGCAGGTTTCGGTCTCAGGACACGAATTGGGAGAAGTCTCCGAGACACGGAAGACGATCCTTGAACCCACTACGGCCTCCGCCGAGCCGGCGAGGAGTTGACGATCCAATTCCGCCGGAATCACGGCATCCATGCTGGTACCATCGACTGCCACCTGCACTAACCTTCGGCGCCCTCGATCAAAGATCGCAATATAATCCTGCTCGAATCGCGACAAGAGCTTCGGCCTTCCGAACTCACCGGGTCCACCCCCGTGGCCCCCGGCGGTTGCTTGGTGCGATCCTGAAGCGGTGAACCAACGAAGCTCTGCACTGCCACCGTTGATCACGACCAGACTTCCGTCGGGTAGGTCCACGATCCCATTGATGTCGGTAAACATGAAAGGGACCCCGTCGTCGAATCCCCCAATCTCCAATTCCGGCACCGTGTCTTGGAGCCAATGAAGGTGGATCTGCAGCGCCGTCTCAGATGATTCCACCACCCGGACGCCGGCGCTATCCGAGTCTTGACTGACGACCGTTCGATCACCCGATCCGTTGGCCTTCTCGCCCCTACATGCTGAAAAGAATAGGACACCCAGTACGTATACACTTGAACGGAGCCTTGAACGATGTCTAGCAGTCCACAATCTTCGCGCGTCACTGTTCAGGCATCCCCTCGACTCAGCCACGGAACGGTGGGGCCGGATCATCGAAGATCGACTCCATGCTCCCCGGCCGCGGAGACGATTTCATTGAATCCCCTCGCAGACTCAACCATCCCGTTGATCCAGAGGACTGGAGTTCCTATCACACCCTCCGCCTCGCCAATCCGACGCCCCTCACCAATCCGAGCGAAGGATTCTCGCGGTCTATCAATGCACATGGAAAACGATTCTGTGTCTCCAACGTCGACCCTTTCTGCGATTCCCAACACGGCCTCTCTTGATCGCTCGGTGGGCTCGAGGGCGAAAATCGCCTTGTGAAACTGCCAGAAGCGATCCTGCTCGTAGGCGCATTCGGCAGCAATGGCCAGCTCACTCGCGTAGGGCCGCCCTGCCAGTGGGAAATGCATAAAGACGACGGCAACATCGTTAGGGAAGCTTTGCCGAAGTGAATCCACAGTTACTGACACCTAAACTGAGCGATTCTTGGGGTAGAAAAGAGGCGCCCTCTGGGTTAAGTTACTGGTGGATAACAAGTTATGGCCAGTGGCGGTCACCACCGCCCTCAACCCAAAGGGTGCCGAGTCATGATCGCCAAGTCGCTCTCC
>JBDNHE010000179.1:0-4246 GCA_041688945.1 Gemmatimonadota bacterium
GCGCTGCTCGGGACGGTGGACGAGGACACCGCCACAACGGATGGTGCGCTGGACGCGCCTGCCGGAGTCGGGCGTACCCCGGGCGGTGATGAGTTCTGGATCCCCGATTTCTTCAACCACCGGATCGCCGTAATCGGCCGGTCCGGAGAGTATCGTGGACGGATCGGTGCCAGCGGGCGGTGGCTTCCCGGGCGGCTGCACTACCCGACGGATGTGGCCTTCGGCCCGGACGGCACCGCCTATGTCGCCGACGCCTACAACAACCGAATCCAGCGGTACTCATCGGAGGGAGAATACCTGGGCAGCTGGGGCGGGCCCCTGGGGCTGGGCATTCCCGGACCGTGGAAGGGCTGGTTCAAGGTCGCCACCGGCGTACATGTGGACGGAGCCGGTCGAGTCTTCGTCGCAGACTTCTACAACGACAGGGTTCAGGCCTTCGACTCCGAGGGACAGTACCTGGGGGAATGGGGTGAGACCGGGTCCGGGAACGGTCAGATGGACCGTCCCACCGACATCGCTACCGGCCCGGACGGGCGGGTCTACGTGGTGGACTTCGGCAACGACAGGATCCAGGTGTTCACCTGTGCGGCCTGCGATGGGCGATGAGCCCGGCCCGCGTGTAGATCGGTGCTCAGCCTGCGGGTCGATGTACGCCTCCCGCGGCTGCGTTGACGCCCTCGGAAAGTGTCGGATGCACGTGGATCATCCGGGCCAGATCCGCAGCGTCGGCTTCGAGCGTGAGCGCAAGCGCGATCTCGTGGATCAGCTCGCCGGCTGACGGTCCCAGAATGTGTCCCCCGAGAAGCCGACCGGTGTCGCGGTCCCCGACCAGCTTGATCAGACCCCTGGTCGTACCTGCTGCCTTCGCACGAGCCACGCCCCGGAAGTCCTGGACGTTGACGGATACGTCGAAACCCTCTTCCCGGGCCGCAGCTTCCGTGAGGCCGACCGAGGCGATCTCGGGATCGGTGAACACTGCGTGGGGCACCACCCGTCCTTCAGCGCTGGCGTCCGCGTCATCCTTCATGAGAATCCGGTAAAGGAGATCGGCGTCGTCCCGAGCGGTATGCGTGAACATCGGCTCGCCCGTCACGTCGCCGATGGCATACACCCCGTCAGCCGTGGTCTGGAATCGGTCATCCACGCGGATGAAGCCCTGCGCGTCGGTCGCCACGCCGGCCGCCTCGAGGCCAAGATCATCCGTGTTGGGCAGACGCCCGGTCGCCACGAGCACATGAGAACCCTTGATCCACTTCTCGTCGCCATTCTGGCGAAGCAGGACCCGGACGCCTCCATCGATCGTTTCTGCGCGGACGGCTTCAGTCGATGGGCGGACCGTAATTCCTTCTTCTTCGAAGACCTCCGCGAGACCTTCTCCGATCTCAGGTTCCTCGCCGGGAACCAGGCGCTCGCCCCTCTGCACGACCGTGACTCGGCTCCCGAAGCGCGCATACATCTGGGCGAATTCGACGCCCACGTATCCACCCCCGATTACCAGGAGATGATCCGGAAGCTGTCGAAGCTCCAGGGCCTCGCGGCTGGTGAGGAAGGGGACATCGGCAAGACCCTCGATCGGCGGGATTCCTGGACGTGCCCCGACGTTGACGACGATTCGGGTTGCCTGGAGGACCCGCTCGCCCACCCTCACCCGTCCCTGGCCCTCGAGCCGTGCCTCGCCTTCCACGAGGGTGAGCTTCTCGTTTTTACCGGCTCCCCGGTAGGCCCCCTCCCGTATGCCCTTCACGATCCGGTCCTTGCGGTCCACCACGGCGTCCAGATCCACCTCGGGCGGCCCTGCTCGGACGCCGTACTCGCCCGCCCGCCTCACCGTATGTGCCACCGCAGCGCATGCGATCATCGCCTTGGTGGGAATGCAGCCCCGATTGAGGCACGTCCCACCGAGCAGCTCCCGTTCGATGAGCACTGTGTTGAAGCCCTTGTACGCAGCCTTGTTCGCGAACGGGAGCCCGGCCATGCCCCCGCCGATGACGATGAGATCGTGGGTCATGCGCGCCTCACCAGTGCCCAGTTCCACACCGAGCCTGTCAGGAGGAGGGCAAGTCCGGCACCGACGACGATACCGGAGATCCAAAGACCACCAAGGGTCATCGTAGCCCCGAGTATGCTCGTGAACAGGGGGGCACCCCGACCGTGGCGGGGTCGATCTCGACGTAGCGCCCAGACAGTCGCCCCGAGAAAGCCAAGGAGGAGTGGGATCAGGATGAGATCGTTGACGAAGAACCCAAGCCCCATCGCGCCCAGCGCCCAAACGACCGGGGCCGCGCCAAGGCAGCATAATGCAGCAACGACGCTTCCGGCGGGGCCCCACTTGTCCGCATGCACCTTTCTCATCCCTGCGGGTCGCCAAGCGGGCCTTCTTCAAGCCTCGGGGTGAATCCGGCCCGTCGGATTGCCGCCGCGATGGCCGCGGTATCGGCCCGCCCCACGTCGTACTCGACCGTGGCGTTCCCGGGGCCTCCGTCCTCTCCAAGGCTGGCAGTTACGGACCGGACGCCCACCACTCGCTTGACGGCCATTTCGGTAGCGAGGACGCACCCGCCGCAGGTCATTCCGTCGACCGAGAACCGGGCTGTCGCGAACTCGACACCCTCTGCCGGAGTCGAGGCCACGGTCGTCTCTTGCTCGAACTCTTCTGTGCCAATACCGCAGCCCGCGCAGATGGCCCCGGTGCCGACGATCATCGCTGAAACTGCCCCTTTCCAGTTCATCATGTGAGCCACACGGACCATGTCGGGAAGGTGACGAAGGCTCCCGACAGAACGGCGGCGGTCCAGAGCATCGCCTTTTCCCGCTTGCGCTTCCTGAGTGCCTCATCGAGGGTGGCACACCCGCCCTTTCCGACGCACGCTTCGGCCGGGGTCGCGTAGACCCCGTAGAATCCAACGGCCAGGAACAGGGCCGTGGCCGCCAGGAAGTAGGGTCGCAGCGGCTCGAAGGTGGCCGCAAACCCGGCACCGGAGATCCCGAGGGTGACGGCCAGGATGGGTCCGGCGCAGCACAGAGCTGACACCGCCGCCGCCGCCACGCCACCCACTGCCGCGACGCTGGTTCTCAGCCACTCAGTCATCGTGAGTCAGGGCGTTCAGGATGACCTGCCGCGAGGGCGCACCGTCTGCCCGGCACGCCATCGCACTGGTGGTTCCACCGTCGCCGGTCACGTCCCGGCCATCGACAAGCACCGTCGGGGACCCGAAGCAGCGAAACTGCTCCGGCGTATCGGCTGACGACAGGTTCCATTCCTCCCAGGATTCGCCAGCCAGAACCGCGCCCAGGTTTGAGCGTGCCTCGTCGGCGTTGGGGCATCCGTCAAAGTAGACCAGCTCGATCTTCCGTTCGCTCATTCTATGTCTCCTCGTTCACCGGGTTCATGCTCGTCCAGGACCTCCAGAATCGGGCACTCGGTCGTCTCTGCTCGGGTGGCACATGCCTCGACTAGGTCGTGAAGGACGCGTCGAACGCGGTTGAGTTCACCGATCCGATCTTCCACAGCAATGATCTTCCGACGGGCACGTTCCGCCACGTCGTCGCAAGTGGACGCGTCCGTGACCCGCAGCTCGAGAAGATCCTTCGTCTCCCTCAGGGTGAAGCCGAGTTCCTTGGCCTTCCGAACAAACCGGACGCGGCGCACCGCCTCGGTGTCGTACAGCCGGTATCCCGCATCACTTCGGGGGGGCTCGGGAAGCAGCCCCTCGCGTTCGTAAAAGCGGATCGTCTCAACGCCTACATCCGCGGCGTTTGCGAGCTCCCCGATCAACAGCTCCGTCGACATCATCTATTCTCCATGGAATACAGGGTAAGGCCCGTACCATGGTACGGGGTCAAGGGGTGCTGCGCGTTCGAGCCGGGAGCCGGGCGCTCAACTCCGCGACGGGAGGGGATCCAACGAGCGTCCGGTGTCCATCTCCTGAATCATGAAGCAACCGTCATCCGGGCTTCACCTCGAGGTCATGGCTGATTCGCCATATTCATTCTCCTATCCTCAACTTCAGCCGGAGACGATCCAGAATGGATATTTCCACGACTCTCCTCTTTGCTGGTGTCACGGCCCAGCCGACCTCACAGCACATGGTGAACGGCGGCATGGGAGGCCTGTGGATGGGAATGCATTGGGGCTGGTGGCTCATCACGGTACTCGTTCTGATACTCCTGATCGCCCTGCTCCTCCAGGTGGTGGGGCGCGGACGCGGGGACTCCTGACGTTCGACGTCGATACCCCGCACACTCC
>JBDNHE010000180.1:0-3500 GCA_041688945.1 Gemmatimonadota bacterium
GCCTCCTTCCACAGCCGATGCACTCGCTTGAGGTTCACACGCCAGCCCTCCCGCACCAACGCCCGCCAGATCCGCCGGTATCCGTACCGCGGTCGTTCTCGGCGGAGCTCGTCCATCCGCCCCACCAGCTGCTGATCCAGGTCCCAGCGCTTGAACTCGTAGCGCTGCGTGAAGCGCGCCTGCCCCAACACCTGACACGCCCGGCGCTCGGAGACCTCCAACACTCGCTGCGCGTGCCACACCGCTGCTCGTCTCCGGGCCGGGCTCAGAAGTTTCCCTCGGCGACCTCCTTCAGGATGCTGATGTCCACCACCTGGTCGGCCACGATCCGCTTCAGCCGAGTGTTCTCCTGCTCCAGCATCTTCAATCGCTTCAGCGTCTGGATCTCCATGCCGCTGTACTGCTTCCGCCACCGGTGGTACGTCGCTTCGCTCACCTCCAGTCGTCGGCACGCATCGGCGATCGTCGCCCCGCCGCTCAGTAGCGCGTCCGCTTCCCGTAGCTTCCGCACGATCTGCTCCGGCTTGTGTCGCTTTCTCATCATCGAGTCCTTCCCCTTTTTGGGGTCGTTGGACTCTCATTCTACCTGGACCCGTTTCCGGGGGGGCAGGCCAAGATCGCGGACGCCAACGCTCGGGCTGTGTCGGAGTTCCGATATCGGGTTTCCGATTTGCTGTTGCAAAACTGAAGGACTGAAGCGCAGTAAAGGTGTACTAGTAGTCGTTTCCCAAAGCGGAGAGAAGCAAAAAATGAGACACATCAGTCGAAGGTCCTTGCTAGGAGCGCTCATCGTCGGCGCTGGCGTCCTCGCTTCAATCGCGGCATCGTCCAGTTCTGCGTCGGCGTTCACATTCTGTAAGCCTGGGATTACCTCCTGCTTCCAGGAGTCGGACTGCACCGCCCCTCAGTGCAATGCGTGCAAAGACGCTGCATTCCCCGTCTCCGGGCTCTGCGCGCAGGCGACCCAAAATTAGTATCCCGAGGTTTCTGAATTCGGCGGTCGTGCTTGCGCCTCGGAAGTGGCCTGGCGCGACCGCTGTAATTCTTTTGGTACTACAAGGTTGCACCCAAGATGGATTGCCAAGGATTCCGGCGGAGAATGCCCCCACCCTTATTCCTGAATGGCGTGACGTCCATCGCGAGTCCGCGGGCAGCGATGTCACCCGGATTTCAGTGTTTGGAGATTATCTGTGTGGTGTTTGCGCGTCCCTCGAGCACGAATTGTTAGAACTCCAGCAGCGTCTGGGCGATTCAGTTGCGATAGAATGGAGACACTACCCTGCTCTTGGGAGCCTCTCTGAGGCTGCGGCCATCGTTGCTGAATGCGGTAGAGAGGCCGGGAAGTTTCCGGAGCTCCACCATGAAATTTATTCCGCGCAGTCCGAGTTGGCGGTGGTTTCATGGACGGACCTAGCCATCAAGGCAGGCATCCAAGACTCGGAGCGATTCGAAGACTGTATTCGCGATCCAACGACTCGCGCGGCCGTGCAAAGCGACAAAGCGCAGGCTCTTGCTATTGGAGTCACTGTCACGCCCTCCCTGCTTCTAGACAGCCTCCTGTTCATGGGCTCCCCGAGTATGCGTTATCTCCGCGCGTACGTTGACAAGGCGACGAATAGATGACGCATCATAGAGACAGACCGCATACGTGGAGGCTGTTCGGGACGATTCTCATTGCCGCGGCAGTTGCATGCGGTGAGGCGGCACCTGATTCGGCCCGCATAGGTTCATCCGAGGTTCTTGAGCTACGGGGGAACGCTTGCCCCACCTGTGAGGTCAAGTTGAATGAACTAGCCGTGCTGGGTGCGCTGACGGATCCTGCCTCAGTAAGAGACGACGCCGCGAGTCGCGATTGCATGGTCGGACAGTTGCCTTCAGGCGGATTCGTCATGAGCGGACCGATAGGGGGTGGCCAACTGTTCTTGTACGGGCCGGACGGTCTGTATACCAGTGCTGTGGGTCGACGGGGTTCTGGCCCTGGAGAGTTCGGGACAAACATCCGGATCCAAGTGGCGTCGAATGGGGATTTGTTTACGATGGACGATAGTCAGATGCGTATTTCCCACTTTTTGTCCGACGGGACATACGTCAGTTCGTTCCCAGCTCCCTCGACTAACCGCCCATTTGCGCAACTGAGGGACGGAAGTTTCGTTTTCCACCAGGACGTGGTGCCTCCGGGGTCCTCAGTGCTTTTACGGCTGGATCCTGCGGGCCGGACCACCGAGAGACTAGAACGGCCTGTCAGCGTGGATCACCTAGTTGAATTCGACACGTGGATCACCGCTCCCGCCCGAGACGGTGGTTTCTGGACTGCGAGCATGTGGGAGTATTCGATTCTGAAATTCACCAATGCCAATGAGCCCGTTTCAGTGATCAAGCGGCACGTCGACTGGTTCCCAGAAGGAGGAAGATACGTCCAAGGGGCTCCGGTATCAGTCTCCCCCAGTCCGCTGATCCGATTCGTCAAAGAAGACGAAGCCGGATTGCTGTGGGTCTACTCGGTTGTGCCGGACGAAGAATGGGAAATTGGGATCTCGGCTCGACCAAGCTTTGAATGGGGTCGCAAGACTTTCGACACTCGTGTTGAAGTTTGGGATCTCGAGAATCAGCGGGTAATCGCGACGGGACAATTCGACGAGTGGCTCGGGGGCGTTTGTGGCAGTCCTAACATCGTCTATACAGTATCGGAGGACGAAAACCTGAATACGCGACTGCACGTCTTCGAACCTACGATCTCTGACACTCTCGTCAGTAGATAGATCCGGGCGTGTCTATTCTCGGTGCGGCGTCGATTGCGATCACGGGGCGACGCATCGCGACCCTTTAGCTTGGCCGGTCACGGTATTGAGCATCGCGTTCACGCCGGTATAGCTTGCCCTTTTAGATTCGGAGATAGTGTTGCGAGATTGATGGGAAGATCGTCGAGGTCGAGTCGATTCTGGACGGCCCAACACTTCGAATCAGAGCTCTTGGCTCAAGGGGTCTTCCGCTTGGCACCGACACGTGCCGAGCACGCTGAGCTTCTACCGCATAGACGGCGGACCGCTTCTGGCGATTTCACATCGTTCTAAGTTTGCGGCGCGGCCCGAAAACAGACACGCCGAGTCCGTCGACTTCGACCCCTGCAACTACTGTTCAGATCGCCGATGTGCTGTCGGGCCGTGATTCACCGGAGAGAGCGCAGCGAACGGAGGCGCAAATGATGGGATGGACTCCTCCTCCCGACGGCACCAGCGTGCCTATCCAATACTACACGGCCCCGAAGGCCAAAAAACGGAAGGAGGAGCCCACAATGCACACTACACAGGCCAGCGTTGATCTGGCAAAGTCCGTGTTCGAAGTCGCCGTATCCGATCGCCCCGGTTCGGTCCAGGAGCGCCACCGGTTGAGCCGCGCTCGGTTCCGTCGGTTCTTCGAGAATCGCGAGCCGACTGAGGTTCTCATGGAGGCGTGCGGTACGGCCCACTACTGGGGTCGCGAGTTGGAGGCGATGGGCCACA
>JBDNHE010000181.1:0-3041 GCA_041688945.1 Gemmatimonadota bacterium
CCATTCGACCAGGGGCTGGGCACTGCCGTCGTGACAGCCGGCGCACAGTCCTGCTTCCGGAAAGCTGGTCGCGCGGTCTCCCTCCGTGATGCCTTCATGACAACCCGCACAGAGAGGAAAGAGCCCCTCGTGCTGCAGGTGGGGGAAGAGAGAGTCCACGGGCATGCGATGCGCAGCCGCCTCCAGGGAAAGCGGCCCACGGCCGTCCTCTGCGACGAGCCAGATTGCGTTGGAGGACACGCTGGCGTCGGCGAACTCCATGCTCGCCGCCGGCTCCACCACGGCCCCTTCCATCACGAAAAGGCCGATCAACAACGCGAACAAACGCGGGGACCGTCGCCCGATCATCGCCGCCTCCGGAGTGCAGGATCTTCGCCAAAGGTGTAGCGCAGGCCCGTCCAGGCCCGGGTCTGAGTCCACAGATCCGAACTCTCACCCCTTCCAGCGTCATGGCGCATCACGAAGACGCCTCCGTCAAACGTGATCCGGTCGGAAAGAGCCGCACGGAGATCACCACCCAGACCCAGCGCCCGACCGTCGCCGACCCTGAAGCCTTCGAACTGCTGAAAGCTTGTCCCATTCAGGCCGATTGACAGGGCTTCGCGTGGCGTCCAGGCCAGCCGCAGATCCAGCGCATGCAGGAATGCCGATGTGCCCCAGTCCAGATCCCACCCGGCCTCAAGCCGCAGTGTCGGGGCAGGTGTCCACCCAGCACCCAGACCGATCTGCCAGGCTTCATCCTCGAGTGGTGCGAGAACCGTGACTGTCGCGGGATCGCCGTAGCTGCGGATGCCCCCTTCGACTCGCCAGGAAAACTCTCGCCCGCCAGACGCCAGTCGCAACCGGGCCTCGTTGTATGGAACCGGACTGAAGAAGCCCCAGATGGTGGAGAGATCGAAGTAGGGCAGATACCGTCGAGCCTCGAACTCGGCCATGGTGCGGCCCCCCCGGAAGAGGTGCTGCGCGGTGAGCGAGGCCTTTCCGACCCGGCCGAACGGCAGGTCATAGTCCAGGTTGCCCCGAAGCCCTACCGCGCCGATTCGGCTGGACATGTCAAACGAAGCCCGCTCGGACACCAGCGACGAACGATCGCTCCAGATCTCCCGCTGATATCGCAGACCAAGTGAGGTCCGGGCGTCCGACCAACCTCCCGCCCCACCAACCAACCAGGCGTCCTGGTCCGGGATGAAGTCTTCGATGCCGCGAAGCGCACCCCTTTGTGTCTCCGCAAGCCCACGAGCAAGGGACCGGCCCCCGTAGGCCTGGCCCCAGAGTCCACCCAGCTCATAGTGGAGATCCAGCCCATCGAAGCCCGCGAAACCAAGCCCGCCAACGGCCGTCTGCCGACCCAGGCGGATGCGGAGCGCCGAGCGCCGAAGTTCGGCGTAGCCCAGAATCACGTCGAGTTGATCGTCGTAGCGGGGCCAGGCCAGCTCGCTGCTGAAGTCGTGGCGCATGCGTGCCAGTCCGGTCACCGAGAGGCCGGTCAGACCAAATCCCCAAGCAGTGAAACCCACATCCTGAGAACCCAGTGTGGCGCCTGATATGGTTGGATCGACGCCGGCCGCTGTCAGGGGGCGCAATTCCAGATACCGAAGGTTCGACTGACTCCATCCCCGAAGACCCTGGGCATCCACGGGTCCCGCGGAGAGCACCGCCAGGGCCGCAACCGCCGAAATCAGGGCGCGACGTTTCATGGCCCGCCCCTTCGAACCGGGGGCAGCACGTGACACTCAACGCACTCCCCTTCCGGTTCATGGTCCCGCTGATCCTGGTGACAGACCAGGCATCCCAGGCGATTCCGGGGGGCGATCGGAGTGCTTGCCGAGGTATGACACCCGACACCTCCACAGCCGAGATGGACCTGCGCCGTGTGCGCGTCCGCCGGAGCGGGCAGATGGCATTGGGCACAGTCGATGGTGGGATCCGGCCCGTGATGTTCTTCATGACAACTGGCACAGCTTGCCGACGCCACGGGTTGATCGATCCCCTCGGTGTGACAGGTCTGGCAGGACGTGTCCGTGTGGACCTCGTGCGAGAACGGCAGCTGACGGTCCAGGGTCGGCCCCGAGCTCAGCGTCATGGTGCTGGAAACGCTGAGTCCGGCCGTGGGAATGGGATCGGAATGGCAGGCCGCGCAGTCGTTGACCACGGGGGCTGAGTGATGGCAGCCCCGGCAGTCGGTGGGAGTGGTGACGGTCACCGTGCCGTGCTCTTCGCTGGCTGAATGGCAACTGGTGCAGTCCACGCCGCGGTGGATGGCGTGCCGGAAGGTGGTGTCCGACACCGCCTGGGTCGCGGTCGGAACGGCGATCCAGGACTCGATGCGGCGTACCACCTCGTCGGGCCTGTCATACGTCTCGGGCAAAGACGCGGGCTCGGTGCCAGTCGCCCCTACCGCCTCCGTCGCATCAGGCGCACCGGGCGCCTCTGCCGAAGACGCGGGCGCGGTGGTGGTGGTGGTGGTGGTGGCTCCAGCCTCCGTCGCGCCGGGCGTCACACCAGCGTGCCCTGGGCCTGCCCGCAGAACTGTGGACCGAGACCAGAGGTCGTTGGCCGGGTCGGCGTGCCCGCTGACGACCTGGTTCGGATCCCCATGGCGATTGATCGCCACCCGCAGGGCCGGCGGTGCGTCGGCGAGCGGCGCCCCGACCGCGCCAGCCGAGGCCGTCGCGCCCACCAAACCACCCCCCGGACCATCGTCATAGATGTCCTGATGACAGGCCAGACAGTCGTTGCCGTCGGGGCGGAAGTCATGGGCCAGATGGCAGGTCGCGCAATCCGCCACTGCGGTGTGGCTTACGCCTCGGTGGAAGGGACTCAGCTCCTCTGGATCGGAATGGCAGCCGCCGGTGGCGCAGGTCTCGACCGCATCCCGCGGGACTTCCTGGGTGTGGGGGTTGTGACAGGTAGCGCAGACCCCGCCGTGCGGTTCGTCCTCCGGGAGGTCTATCATCACCCGCATGGCATGGCACGACAGGCATTCCGAGTCCGAAGGCCGAAGTGCCAGCGCGGGGTCCTCATCAGGGGAGGTTGGTGCG
>JBDNHE010000182.1:0-3134 GCA_041688945.1 Gemmatimonadota bacterium
GGTCTACTTCGGACCCGTTACCCTCGGCTGGTTCGACGAGGAACTCTTCGTCATCATCGACATCAACGGCAACAAAGGCAGAAACCCAATCTGTTAACCATCAACCGACGCCATTGTGTTAACCATCAGGTGCGCTGTTCAACGCCCAAGTTGCTTCCACCGCGCTACCCCCGACGATCACTACGCCTGCCACAAAGACGCGAAGCCAGGGGATCTGGAGGAGTCGTTCTTTATCTATCGTTGGTACCAGAGTCTTGGCGGAACGCCGGGATCACCGCCGCCGGGAGCATGTCCAGGGTATAGGTAGTCCAGTTTCCCGTCTCCGTCAGCGTCCACCAATGAGCCTCCAGCCCGCGATGGGAGGTTGACCGAAAGGAACGCATCGCCCCCGGAGTTGAGCAGCAGCGCTCCGTCTGGTTGGAACGGGGTAAGCAAGATGTCTGGCCAGCCGTCGCCGTTCACGACGAATGGGGTGAGATCGAGCTTCGTCACTCTCAGCACGTCGAAAATCTCTTGCGTATGCTCTTTGATCGCCGCGGTCCCCTGCACATACGGTGTGTCTTGATGCATCACGAAGCTGTCAGCCGTGTAGCGACCAAAGTTCAGTTGCGGCGGGAGTTTACCGAAGGACTTTCGACAACCAAAACCCGCCGAAAAACCAAAAAAACATTAAAAAAGCAGGATCCCCGCCGTCAACTGGAACGGCTGGTTAGACGGCGCGTTCCTCGACCGTCAAGGTTTGAAACTCCGATTAGCAGTACGCGATAGGTTTTCACGCAACTCCTTCACGATGTCGTTAGTGCCTCCCGCACCGCCGCCAAGACTTTCTTATCTGACGGAAATCTGACCCAGCCTTTCTGCGCGACGACCTGATCTCCGACCCAGCTGGACAAGTGGGCGGCCTAATCATGCCGCCTTTCGGGTGAGCTCGATACGGGTCTGGGCCGGGGTCCTGTAGCCGTGCCGCTCGACGAGCCACTCGCGGTTGTATCGTTCAATGAATTCGCTGATGATCTGTCTGGCCTGCTCGAGGCTCTCGAAATCATGCAGGTAGAGGCACTCCTCCTTGAGGGTGCGCATGAATCGCTCGGCGACGCCATTGCACTCGGGTTCGCCGACGTAGGATGGGCTCGATCGGATCCCGAGCCAGCGCAGTTCTCCCTGGAATTGATGGGCCGTGTACTGCGGGCCCCAGTCGTGGCGCAGCCCGAGTCCGAGCGCGATCCGGGGCGCGTAGCCGTCCATGTTAGCCTGCACGCCCTGGCGGATGGGCTCCAGCGCGGCCCATCGGTCGCCCTTCTTCGCGACGTGCCACCCGACCACATCGGAGACGCAGTGATCGATGGCCCCGAAGTACCAGCACCAGCCGTCCTGCTTGGTGGGGAAGCGCGTTGCGTCGGTGCCCCACAGCTCATTGGGGGTGTCGGCGGATAGCGCCGCCCGGCCTCGGGACTCACTCGTGCCCCCGCTTCAAGAGCTTCTTCAGGTCGTCCCCGTACCCCCTTTTTTCGAGGAGCTCCTCCGCAAGCTCCATCCGCATCGTCATCTCGCCCAGCTTCGCCCGGGTACGGTTCAGATCACGCTGCGCCGGATCTCGGCTCCGCTGCTTCAGCCCCTGCTCACCCGTCTCCAGGAACACCCGCCGCCACTCATCCACCTCCGGCGGCGACACCTGCATCTCCCGGCTCACCTCGACCAGATCCTCGCCTCGGAGCAGTCGCAGAACCACCTCCGCCTTCCGGCCCGTGCTCCACCGCTCCGGGACCGCTCCACGACCTTCGGTCGCTTCCGACTCCTTCCCCCTGGATGTCATCTCCTTCCTCCTTCTCGCTGGACCCCGCTATCCTTGCCAGTCTACTGTCCATCGAAATCGGGGGCACTATACGCGTAGCGCGAACCCACACGTAGGGTGCGACTAGTGCGAAAATTTGTTAGTGCGTCTGGCATACGCCGTTGACGTACACTCCGCCAATGCCGTATAGTAGTTCATGATCCTGAAAGAGACCTCATTCTTCACGAAGCGTGTCGAGAAATTGTTGGACCGCGAGTCCTATCGACTTCTCCAACTTCGACTCGTTGAAGACCCTGAGGCCGGTTCACTGATTCAGGGGACGGGCGGACTTCGCAAGATCCGGTGGCAGGGATCGGGACGAGGAAAGCGTGGTGGAGTTCGCGTGGTCTACTACTGGGCGACCCAAGAAGAAGTGGTTCTGCTGTTGCTGGTTTACGCGAAGAACGAAGCAAGTGATCTGACGAAGGATCAGCGAAAGATGCTCAAGGCCCTGGTCGAGGAGGAATTCAAATGAACGACGATCTGTTCAACGAACTCGTTGCGAGTGTCCGGGAAGGCGGCGCGATGATGCGCGGTGAGACCGAGCCGAGCCGGGTCACAGAGATCGACGAACCCAACGTCGCCTCGATCCGCGAGGACTACAGTTTGTCCCAGGCGAAGTTCGCGGCACTTCTCGGGATCAGTGTTCGAACGCTGCAGAACTGGGAGCAGGGTCGCCGGCATCCCCAGGGTCCGGCTAGAGTCCTACTTCGCGTCGCAGCGAAGCATCCTCGCGCGGTGCTCGACTCGATCAAGTAGCGGAGGAAGCTTCTCCTCAAGGCCCTTCCCCACCGACCCGCAAGACCTCAGCGCACTAACGGTTCCATTTTCACGCTAGCGCTCCACAAATGCTCTAGAGCGCGTAGCGCGAACCTACGCGTACGGTGCGACTAGTGCGAAAATTTGTTAGAATGCTGCGCCGCCGCATGCTCGCCCGGACCGGACTTCAGAGCATCTTCCGAAATGTGGTGTCGGGCAGCGTGATCAGGACTCGCAGTCGTGCCACTTTGGCCTGCCCCCCGGAAACGGATCCAGATAGAATGGGAGTCCAAGGACCCAAAAAGGGGAAGGACTCGATGATGAGAAAGCGACACAAGCCAGAGCAGATCGTGCGGAAGCTACGGGAAGCTGACGCGCTACTGAGCGGGGGGGCGACGATCGTCGATGCGTGCCGACGACTGGAGGTGAGCGAAGCGACGTACCACCGGTGGCGGAAGCAGTACAGCGGCATGGAGATCCAGACGCTGAAGCGACTGAAGATGCTGGAGCAGGAGAACACTCGGCTGAAAAGGATCGTGGCCGA
>JBDNHE010000183.1:0-7604 GCA_041688945.1 Gemmatimonadota bacterium
CTGGTAAGTGATCTGAATGAGGCTCAGAAAGACCAGGGCGGTCAGTGCCGGCCCTACGTTCCTGTGCATGAAGGCGATCATTTTCCGGAAACCTCCTGTATCCAGTCGATCAGACCGGCCTTGAACGACAACCAAGCAATGATGAGAATGCCTACCCATTTGAAGAACCTCGAAGCCCCCATGCCTACCCAACCCAATGCCTGCATGGCCAACCAAGCCCTGGCCACGTCTTTTAGCGCATCTGCCTCATCCTTTGAGAAGCTGACAACCTCGCCGCCCTCCAGCATGGCCATGAATTTGTCGACAGCCTCAATGCCCTTGCTGCGCTTTTCACCTGGCTCATTCCCCATCGTCATTACCGCCGCCCCTTTGTGAAATCATTGAATGTGGGGCCAAGCCAGAGCAGGTAAGCTCTGGCGGGATGCGCGCCCAATGCCCGCAAGGCGAGCCAGAATTGGTGAGCCGCATCCCTGTACGTGACAACGTGCGGGTGCGGGGTTTCGTTGCGTAGAAGGTGCATCAAGTAGTCGTGAAGCCACGCCGCACGAGACAACCTGTCTCCGTGCGGTGGCATGAACCACCACAGTACACGGGGAACTGTCATGCCGTCGGATACAAAGCCGGCTGGAATGGTCACAACGAGGCCGCTGCCTTTGTAGTCACACTCCCATGAAAGAGGCTCGAGCAGCTGTGCTGCCCGGCCCTCGTCCAGGAACCGGATATCCAGATGAGCGGTGAACGAAGACAAAGCTCACGTCCACAACTCGATCTGGTGATCGTTTGTTGGCACCGGCATCTTGGGCAGCAAGATTGACACGCCAATTGGAAGGACAGGCCCGTATTCTGCGAGCTCGCGGTTTGCCGCATAGATTGCTTCAGCTGTGCCCGCGTGCGTGCCGTAATACTTGAAACCAATGTGGTCGACCATGTCACCCTCCTGGCTGACATAGATCGCCTGACCGTTGCCGATGTCTTCTATCTCAATGTTCATTTTGGCAGCTCACACTGAATTGAAGTTGTGTAGGCACCTGTGGCGCTGAAATTGTGCGTCACAGTCGTTGCGCGCCAGAGACCATCCACATTTGACCGGAGCCCTTGGGCGCTTACATAGGCTTCGGCCCGTGCGTTAGGGTCGCCGTTGATAGTGAACGTGGCCGATGCTTCCCCGCGCTTCAGCTCACCGGCTCGTGCTTTTGCTCCAGCTTTCGCTTCGGCCTCGCTATTGTACGGCTTGCGGATCAGGTAATCCGGACCCTCGGATCCAGCTTTTTCCTCAACCTCCTTGCGTTCGACCTTTTTACGATCGAACCATGTGGCCTTAACTTTGGTGTGTTTTGGCTTGTCCTTCAGCGTGGCGTTGTAACTGAGCACATTGACGCCTCGCGCTACGACGATCTGTGGCATGGCGCCACCGCTGGCAGTCGTGCCGGCACCACGTGGAACGACGATCAATCGTCCGGACTTGATGGACACATGCGCGTCGAGCTTCCCGCCCATGCGGGAACCAAAGGCCATGTCATCCTCTTCGCCCTGGCCCTCGTAAGGATTGCTGGTTCCGGCAATGCTGCCGTCGATAGCCAACTGCAACCCCATCCTGCCGGCAAGATCCTTGTAGATGTCGCCGTATGTCGGAAACTTTTCTTTCCGGTAGTCCTTTGGACGCCGCGACTTCTGCGCGCTCTTGGCGTCCGCGGCCTGGGCAGAGATGCTGATCTTCTGCGGGTAACCTGAAAACTGCACCTGGTCGACGATGTACTCGCCGAATGTGCGGTAAGCCCCGTCCACATAACCGCCAGAAACGGTGATCTTCACGCCAGTGCGCGGAGCACTGACCACACCGTCTTGGTCGTCGATTTCGATCTGGACGGAGTCGGACGACAGGCCGACGCCATCTGTGACTGTGAGGGAGATGCCCCGGCCCGCGAGCTTGCCGGTCAAGTCCTGGCCACCAACTGATATTTGGAAGTATGGGCGCATTAGAACAAACTCAAAGCGAAGCCAAGCGCACCACCGCCGTTGTACCGGAGCAAAGAGATTTTGACCTCAATCTTCTGTGCTTCGCCGTTCGGGTGATAGTACGTCCGGGTCTGTTTGATATCCTTGATGACAAACTGGCCGTAGAAATTGCCATTGCCTGACACCAACATCATGACTGACTGGCCTTTGCAGGCAGCCCGCATCCCTGCGAGCTGCTGCAATCCGCCGGTGTTGAGATGGAATGGGAAGAACGTGGAGCTGAGCTCGATCGACTCCCCTGCCGGTCCCAAAAGGTGGGTGCGCGGTGCGGCACCTATAACCTCCTGTTCGGCGATGCGTGACCCGGTACTCTGCTCAAACTGCTCAAACGAGAAGTTGGAAACAGAGAACCGGAACGATCCTAGACCCATCAAAACCATTTGCGTCTCCTATCCCGTTACCGGTCGGCCATCCATCGACACTTGGCGCGACCGCTGCAGCCGCCTGTCGAGGATGGCTGCAATCTCACGAGCGGCCCCATCGGGATCGCTCGATTGGATATGGAAATGATTGGTGCTCACATCACCACCACCGCCGGCTGATCCGCCACCGCTGCCACTTGGGACCCTTGGAATGATCCTGCCGTTGACATTGGGAACGAATATTTCAGGTCGGGCCTCACCAACAAGGTGAGACCGGTTCTTGTAGACAGGACCACCGGCCCGGCGAGCCGCACCTGTTGGACGTGCGACCGCGCCAGTTGTCCGGACAGGAATGTTGACGCCGCGAGCAACAATCGAGTCGATGCCGGACATCATCTGCTGGATCTGGTTCAGGACGCCGGGAACCTGAGTGGCAATGCCTTGCTGGATTCCTGCGCCAGCCTGCGTGCCAGCCGACACACCTGCAGGACCAAGGGCCTGTATTTCAGCCTTCAACGCGCCGATCTGGCCGTCGATAAGACTGAGCGACAGCGCCTGCGAGGGTGAAGAACCTCCAGCAACGCCAGCCCTGCGAGCTTCCAGCTCAGACAGTTGCGATTGCTTCTCTGCCCGCTGTGATCCTGGACCAACGTCGATCCCCAACAGGGCCTTGGCCCGAGCCCCGATGCCCTGATCTTCCGCGCGCCCGAGGTTCTTTATGTACCAGCTCGCCTTCTCCAGAAGCGTGATAAGACGCTCCAGGTTCGTGACGAGCTCGCCAACCTCCTTGCCCATAAGGCTGCCGAACGACTCGCCCCAGGCTTTCCACGCCCCAACGTCGGGAGACCCGCCAATGAGACTGCTTATCGCATTTGAAATGCGCTCCCACTTCTCAGCTGTTCCGGCCGGCAGCCCGTCAACGAATGTCGACAGGAACCCATCCTTGAAGGCCATGAGGCCGTCCCACTTCAGATAGGCAAGTGCGGACAGAGACGCGACGACGATAGTCAGCGGTGATGCCAGGGCAGCAACCGACGCCAAAAACCCAACGATCAGGAACCCAAGCGGTGCGAGTGACGCAACCGCCATGGCAGCGTATGTGCCCCACGCAAGAAACAGTGGGTTGCTTTTGGACAGCTCCCTCGACCAGTTGGACACGGCGTCGATGATTTCGCCGATTTTCTGCAGAACGCCAGAGCTGGCAATCGCATCGGCAAGGTTCAGGAACGCGGCTTGTGCCCGAGCGACAACACCAACAATCCCTTTCATCATCGTTTTACGGATGGCTTCAGAGAAGCCTCCGGAATCTTCCAGTATCTCCTTACCCATCGCCGCGATGTCTTCGTATCCGAACAGGGTGCGCAAACGAGCGCCCTGGCGAACGTCAAAGATCCGGAAGAAGTTGGCTTCGCTGATCTTTCCCTCTTTTAGTTTCTGCTTCATCGCAGCAACCAGGCCTTCGATGTCCAACTCCGAGCCCGCCGACAAAATGATGTCGTTGAAGAAATCGGAAAAGATCGACTTGGCCTGCGCGCTCGAATCCTTCGTGATGGACTCGACCATGGCAACAAACTGCTGAACCTTGGAGCCAGGGCTTATGTCAGCGTCAAGCAATGCCTGCAACGGACCCTCTTTGCTTGAGATGTCCGTGCCAGTGATACCTTTGAGCTGTTCAATTACACTGCTCGCCTTCAGCTGAGCCGCGTCTTTCATAAAGCTGTTCAAGTTGATTCCGGCGGCGGCCAGAGCTGCTGCCCCGGCCTTGGTCGGACGGATCATGCGAACGAACATTGACCGGAGAGAGACACCGGCCTCGCTGGCCTTGATCCCGCGCTTGGCCATAACCGAGAACATCGCGGCCAACTGGTGGGACTGGACGCCAAGAGCCGCTGCTGCTGGAGCGACAAACTTGAACGAATGACCCATCTGCTCGACGGTCGAGTTTGTGTTGTTGGCGGTGTACGAAATCTGGTCGGCCAGGGTGCGGAGCGTGGTTCCTGCCTGCTCGATCGTTTCCAACGGCATCTGCATGGCAGTGGCCACGTTGGTGATCATGTCCGCCCCTTCGGCGGCTTCCATCTTGGCAGCGATAACAAAGTCGATAACACCAGGCAGTGCGCCCGTGGTTTGCTGGAAGTTAAGACCCGCAACAATCAGCTGTTCGCGTGCCTCCTGAATCTGCGCAAGGGTCAGCGGGACGAGCTCGTTCAACTCCGCGGACTGGCGCTTGACTTCCGTGCGGTAGGCATCCCGGCTGAAGGACTTCCCACCGGTGCCCTTGTTCAGAGTTTCGGACGTACCGAAGCGCCGTGCTTCGATACTGTTGAGTGTTTTCTCCATGTCGTAGACGGCCTTGGCGCCCATGCCGGCAACAATGCCGCCACCGAGACCAAGCCCACCCGTGCCGGCGAACCGGCTGATACGACGAAACCGACCCTCGACCCTGCCGAGCTTGCGCTCGAACCGGTCAACCATGTTTACGTCACGATTACTGAAACCGAGACCGCCCTTGAGCCTGCCGAGGGCTGCCTGCACACGAGCTGCCGGACCAGTTACCTTGTCCACCAGCTTGAGGACGAGTGCTGCTGTTTTAGTAGCCATCTAGGACAATCCCTGTATTCGGGCTGCCTGTGGATGCCAGACAGTCACCAACTCGTCAAAGTACATGGCGAGAAGATCGGGGTAGGAGAAATGAAGAACTGCGGCTACGTCGGCTGCGTACTCGTGCCAGGATTTCCAGTCTGCGCGTCCGCCACTGGATCCGGTGCCAACTCTTGGGGCAAAAAATCAGCGGACTTCTCCGCTACTTTCGACATGTCGGCACCGTCCAGGTAGGCGATGACCGCCCGTGGAACGCCGCACATGATAGCAAAGATGGCAATCTCGTCGTCCCCCACCTTGCCCAGGTTCAACAGCTGGTCGCCACGCAGGCGTGAGATGGTGAGTTTCTTGTACTCGACCCCGTCGTATTCCAAGGGCCAATCGAGCTTGACCTCAACTGTACGTTTCCGGTCGCCCAGATACTTAGGCGGGGCAATGCCTGCCCCGCCCTTGTCCGCAGTGCCGGTTGCGGTGGATTTTGCAGCCTTAACGACTACGTCCTGATTTGCCATGAGTTTTCCCTTTCAGGGTATTGCGGGCCTAGTAGCCCAGGTTTTGGTTGATGATCGACAGCTCGTCTACGCCGCCAACAATTCGCCTTGGAGGCCATGCCTGAAGCTCATGGATGACCTCGTCGTTGGCCTCGTACCGAAAGTACATGATGCCTGAAATCGGGATTTCGATTCCCGACTTCTCACCACGCTGCCAACGGTCGCGCGTGCCCTTGTTCGCTTCGCCTTCGACGACTGCGACGTGAGGGACGTACTGCCCATTGGCCTCCTCAAGAACGGACGCCCGGAAGGTAAACCGGGTTTTCTTGCCCGGCCCGCGGGCAATCAGCTTCATGAGGTCCGGCGAGTGGCCCGCCATCTTGATGGTGCACTCGAGAGGTTCGAGAGCCGCCATGGACTGGTTTACACCCAGGTCCATGCCGCCGCCCCGATACTCCTGCTCGACTGCCGATGGCAACGGGAGCTCGACTTCCTCGGTGTCATAACCGTAGTCGTCCGTCCCGATGTACATCGTGAACGCCTGTAGAATGTGACGCATTGGATATTCTCCTTATCCGGTTTTGCGATTAGGCGACGTCTCGTGCGCCCAGGCGCTCGATTTCACGGATTGCGTCAAGGGCAAGCCGTTCGTAGTAGCCAGTGTTACGGTTGAACAGGAAGGTGATGTGCTCCAGCGGTGCCGGCGCTTCTGCATCGTATGAGATGTAGAGATGCCCCTGTACCCAGGATTCCTTGCTGTTGATTGCAGGGTCCAGCCAGACACGACCGCCGAGTGTGGCGCCGAGTGCCTGCCAACGACGCAGGGCGGAGTTAACCGTCTCTGCAATGTTAAGCAGGGTTTGCAGGCTGAAGGGTTTGTCCACGAAAGGCTCGTGGGCAATTTCAATCGACTCGATGATCGTGTCATGCGCACGTCGAACCGACCAGAACTGACGGAGCGTGTCGCTCGAAGGGACACGAGACCCCCAGAGCTTCAAGCCGCCCGACGGAGACCGCACAATGGTCGCCACCGCGTTTTTGTTGAGGTACTGAGACTCCGCCGACGGGTCATTGAGGGAGTGGTCGATGACGCGAGCGGCACCGACGATCCCCTCAAGCACGTGGTTGGAGGGCGATACCCAGAAGCCTTCTTCGTAGTCGACGCGAGCCTGCAGGCCTGCAACACGTGCGGAGGCAGGTTCCTGGACAACCGCCGCATCCTTGAAGATCTTGCAGTATGGGTCGACGATCAGGAGACGGTCAGTGTCGTAGCCGCCGCGATATGCGACCGCGCCGACCGAAGTAGTATTGGGACCGTCTACGACCACACAGGCACGCAGGCGGTTTGCGACCGCCAGCATTTCAACTGTCACCGGGTTCAAGACATCGCCCAGGGTTGTAGTTGCGGTAGCGTCGGCACCGTCGCCCGTTATGGCAACCGTCGCTGTCGTGTAGCCCTGGCCGTAGTTGTCGATCACGATTTCAGTGATAACGCCATCTTCAACGATGGCGTGGGCGGCGGCGTTTGTCCCGTCGCCTGTGATGGTGACTACAGTGGTCTCAGCAAGATAGCCTGTGCCGCCTGCACCAACGGCGATTGCTTCAATACCGTCAGTCGGCTCGGAAGACGTGAAGCCGGGCGCAATGAGCATCTTGGGCTTCAACTTCAGAATTTCGTGGGCCAGCCTGAAGGCATGCAGACCGGTCTTGGCAATCGAGTCACCAATGATGTTCGACATGGTCTCAGCCAGATCCGCACCCTCTTCAATACGGACAACAACCACCGTCTGTGACGCGCGCGTGGCCTGGTCGAGAATGCCGGTGATGGCGTCTCGCAGAGTGCCGGCGGTCCCAAGACCGGCGGGCACACCGTTGTAACCCAGAACAGCAGCCGGTGTGTTAAGCGGCCAGTTGGCGTCCGCGTTCTCAGCCGTGCCAATCAGACCAATGATACCTGTGTCGATAGTGACAACCGGGCGTGGTCCTTCGTTCTTTTCCACGGTCTCAACGCCGTGAAGATAGATGTCCGTCATGATGTTTTCCTCGTTGACGTGGCCCAATTGCGGGCAATAAAAAACCCCGCGTCAGCGAGGTTTGCGGTGACCTTATGGTCGAGTTAAAAGTCGGTGGGGTC
>JBDNHE010000184.1:0-12666 GCA_041688945.1 Gemmatimonadota bacterium
CCCCCGACCCGGATTGCCCGGTTAAGTCTGAAGAGCCCCTTTACTTTCGTTGGCACTCATAGTCCTATGTCAATTCGGCGAGGTCAGTGATGAAGGTGGGGACAGACATATGGCGTAGGCGGCGGTGGTGGAGTCGTGGCTGAGTCGGACCCTGGCGATGGGTCCACAAGGTGTTGTTACCCCTGGCGGTCGCCTCGGGTGCGGTGACGATGAGGTTCTTGATTTCCTCGGCACGGCTGCAGTCGTGGGATTCCCCTGCCTGGCGTTCGCCAGGCAGGCTGGCGCCAAGTGGGTGGTTCGCGATACCGGCTAGGCCGGAATTTTATCGCGCAGCGCCACTTGTGGTGGTGCTTACCCCAAGCCCTGGGGTGTGCGCAGAACCATTGCTGGTTCCAGGCTGTCGCGTGCGTTGATGCTTAATTATCGCATCGGCCGGCACCGTATCAGCGGGGTCCGGCATTGCGGCACCATCAGGGTGTAACTCCCCTTGACCCACGACTGACGATCGTGGGCTTGCGGGCCGCTTTTCGGTCATCTGGTTACCGGCCTGGGTGCGGGCCAAGCCCCGCGGAACGCACTCAACTTGAACGGTCCGGATCAATTCCACGATCCCATCACGCGACTTCGATACGCCACTGGCCTGCCCGGCAAGGACCGCCTAAGTGGCAGCCTCGGCATTGACCGGATGGGACATGTGTGTAACGGCGGCGGGGACGGTTCACCCGAACGGTCGGTGCGTGTCCAGTTCCGCACCCGGTCGACAGATCCGTGCGAAGGCACCCGAAGGGCCCAGTTGCATTGCGGGTCAGACCAGAGCTGGGCTGAACGCAACAAGCATCGTCACTTAACTGTTGCATTAGCGGATCGGTGGGCGTGCGGGATCGTCGTTGCCAGACCAGCACCTCGGCTGCAACACGGCGGTGTGCGATCTCGGGCTGTCGTTCGAGGACTGCGTGGTCTGCAACCCGAACAGGCTAAACGGTGGCTTGACGGTCGAGCAGGTTCGCGACGCTCCGATGATTCTGTGGAAGGACCACTGCTCGGTCCACGGCCGGTTGACTCGCGAGTGCGTCGACGAAGTTCGCGAACAGATCGCCGACATGCACAGACAACTTGACAGGACCTGATCGTCCACCCGGAGTGCATGTACGAGGTCGTCGAGGTGGCCGGATCGACGGAGAAGATCATCGCGACGATCAGCGCAGCCAGCCCCGAACCGCGTGGGCCGCCGTAGGCACCAGGGGCAACCGGGGCAACTCGACCCTCTCACTGGGCGTCAACGGCTCCCTCCTCCTCGGCAACAGCCGCGGCCTTGAATTCCTCACTGAACGCAAGACGCTCTCTTCCCATTCCGAGCTCCCACTACGCGACCCACGATCCACAATTTCCGTGGCCAGCGGAAAGGGGTCAAGCCCACTAGTCTATGAAGTGAGCCTGGCGGGTATGCCGTGTATGCCATGGCCCCCGTTGAACACGGTCCAAAGGAGATTGGGACCAATGCAGACCCCGGATTCGCACAATGGTCTCCACCAGGTGCCTGATTCCGCAGCAGAGCCATCCGTCGGTTCGGAGAGACTGCCGGGGATTGGGCAGCTCATCGCGGTGGCCAGCGGAAAGGGGGGGGTCGGCAAGTCCACGGTCAGCGTCAATCTTGCGCTCGCGCTGCAACAGTTCGGCGGCCAGATTGGGCTGGTCGACGCTGATATCTTCGGACCGAGCATCCCCGTCATGCTGGGACTCCCCACCGGTCAACAGCCGGAGGCGACCCCGGACCATAGACTCATTCCCCCTGCTCCCTACGGCTTAAAAGTGATATCGATGGGCATGCTGACGGGAGACGACAAGCCCGCCATCCTGCGTGGACCGATGGTGGGCAAGTACCTGAACTTGTTCATCGACGGCGTGCAATGGGGCAAGTTGGACGCCCTGATCTTCGACCTCCCACCAGGGACGGGTGACACCCACTTGACACTGGCTCAAAGCCTCCCGCTGTCCGGAGCGGTCATCGTAACGACGCCGCAGGACGTGAGTCTCAAGATCGCTCGCCGCGGGCTCCGAATGTTCGAGACATTGCACGTCCCCATCCTCGGCATCATCGAGAACATGAGCACGTTCACCTGCCCGCACTGCGCGAAGAACACGGATGTCTTCCGCAGCGGCGGCGGCGAGCGGATGAGCGAGCAACTCGGTGTTCCGTTCCTCGGCGCGATACCCCTCGACGCCGACATCGTTACCGGTGGGGACGAGGGGCGGCCGATGCTCCTCGATAAGCCCAACTCTGTTGCAGCGCAGGCTTACCGAACGATCGCCACGGCACTCGCGGATCAACTCCAGGGTCTTCCGACCATGATACTGAGTCCATTCGCGTGGACGTGGGAGTCGGGCGAGGGAGAGCCGACCTGGGTCGAGAGCGCCGTTCAGTCGTCGGGTTCACCGACGACCCCGGTCGGCTTCCGCCGGCGAGATGCGCGGACGCTGTCCGTGCTCTGGCAGGATGGGCACCGTGACGACTTCGATGTCCGGGACCTTCGGCTGGATTGCCACTGTGCTGCCTGCATCCACGAGACCAGCGGGCGTGCGCTTCTGGATCCGAAGAGTGTGCCACCGGATATAACTCCACGCGTGATCTCGAGCATCGGCAACTATGCCATCAATGTCAAATGGAGCGACGGCCACCGTACCGGCATCTACTCCTTCGTGCACCTACGGGGCATCGGTGAGCGCGACGCAGCTAAGGTCGTGGAAGATGTCTGAATCTGATCTGCTCATCGATCCGACGATCACCATCCAGGCGGAGACTTCGTCCGTCGATCCTGACACGTGCAAGTTCACCGTAAGTCGGACGGTGCATCATGGCGGTCCGTTTTTCTTCGACGACCGGGAACGCGCCGGTGGGTCGCCGCTCGTTGAGCGGCTGTTCGCGCTCCCTGAAGTTGCCTACGTACTCGTCGCCGACAACGTGGTGACCGTAGGGAAGGAGCCAGGCGCCTCGTGGTCCACGCTGAAAACAGCGATCGGAACGGGTCTGCGGACGCAACTGCTCTCGGGAATACCGGCCATCCTCGAAGCTCCTGCCAACGCAGGAACACGAGAGCGGACCGACGCCGAGAGCCGAGCAGTCATTCAGGAACTCCTGGACCGGGAAGTCAACCGTTCCATCGCTGCCCATGGCGGGCAGATCTCGATCGTAGACGTCCGGGACGGGAACCTCTTCATCGCCATGAGCGGCGGGTGCCAGGGATGCGCGTCATCAAAGGTGACCCTGAACCAAGGGTTCGAGGTGATGCTGCGCAGGGTAGCGCCGGAGATCGTGAACATCGTCGACACGACGGACCACGCAGCTGGGAATACACCGTTCTACCCCCGCGCAAAGTAGAACAGGGATCCACCAAGAAGGGCCGCGCCAGCGGCTATGTCAACCCGACTTCGCCGCGGTGTGACGGCTGGCGTTGACATACAGCAAGTCGTAGTCTTAGGGCCTTTCCGTCCATATCTCCACCTCCACCTCCGCATTCTCGGCACACGCAAGCCTGAACCGTGCCGCCGGACGCCAGTCCCTCTGGCCATGCTCGCGTCGATGTCACTTGAACTGAACTACCGCCGCTGCGAGCCGAGCCGTGGCAAGCTCGGAACAGTGGCTGAAGCGCCAGCGTCCGGCGGCACGATCACTTCCTGCGTGGCAAGCACATCGAGGCTGCCGGTGCGTACGAGGAGTTCGGCGGTTGGGTCGGTGCCGCGTTTGATCACCGCGAGTGCAACCGGTCCCAGTTCGTAGTGGCGGGCAATCGAGGTGACATGGCCAACAGTCTTGTCCCCGAGTACGACGTCGTCCCCGCGCGACGGCAGCACGGCATCCGATTCATCGAGGTGAAGCATGACGAGTCTGCGCGGCGGGTGGCCGAAGTTGTGAACTTTGGCCACCGTCTCTTGACCGAGGTAGCCGCCTTTGCTGAGGTGCACGGCAGTGCGCAGCCAATCGAGTTCGTGTGGGATCGTTTTGTCATCAACCTCAGTAGCGAAGCTCGGGCGCCATGCTGCGATACGCAGCGCTTCCAGAGCGAGCACTCCGGCGACTGGAATAGCGGATGCGGCAAGCTCGGCGATTTCGGTGTGGGGCAGCAAAAGCTCGCTGTAGGTCCAGCCCGATGCCGGGTGCTTTTCCGCCGACGCGTACTGGTGACCACCCCGAGTCACACTCATCCAGGGGTCTCGCCAGGCGAGTGGGACGCCATGAGGCGCAGCTACCGGAAGCGCAGGCTGGCCGAGGGTGCCGACCGTCGCGAAATCGGCGGAACGATCGGCGAGTTCCACCCGCAACATGAACCGCATGCTGTTGAGCCACAGAAGCAGCCCACCGACTTCCTCTCGCTCGAGCAGCAGCCAAAGTTTGACACCGTCATCGATCAGACGAACCGCATATTGGATCCGGCCGGTTCCATTGAGCAGCAGTGTCTCGCTGGACTCACCTGGCGCCAGGCGGGCGACACTCTGGCTGGTGAGCGAGTCGATCCAACTGAGCCGGTCGCGGCCGGAGATGGTGAGCACCGACCTGTGGGATAGGTCGACGATCGCGGATCCTGCCGCCAGCGCGCGCTGCTCGGAGAGCGGATCGCCGTAGTGGGCGGCCACACCGGCGTCGGGCGCATAACCAGCCGCCAGGCCACCCGGAGCAACGCCGTACCGGGTCAGGAACTCACTCGACACGCGCGAGTCGCCCCGAAGCATAATCAGATCGGCCATTTCCTGACGCGCCTCCAGAAGGAGAACTTGTCAGGTGACGAATCCTGCGCCTACCCGCCAATGTAGGACATCTCGATCTTCTTCTTTCCCGTCGCGCGAAGCTCGATGGTCTTCGCACTGCGCAAGTCCGAATAGCGATCCGTGCGCTCTCGCCAAAGGTGAGCCATTACGGTCGAGAGTTGTTCGTCCGAGCATCCAACGCGCATGAGGGCACGCAAGTCATGGCCGTCCGTCGCAAACAGGCACGTGAACAGCTTGCCTTCCGTGGAGATCCGAGCCCGCGTGCAGGTACTGCAGAACGACTGAGTGACACTGGAGATCACCCCGATTTCGCCGCTACCATCCCGGTACCGCCATCTCACGGAGGTCTCGCCGTTGTAGTTCGGTGCAACTTCCTCCAGGGGCAGCTCGGCGTTGATCCGGCTGATGACCTCCGCCGACGGCACCACCTCGCCCATCTTCCAGCCGTTGCTGGTGCCGACATCCATAAACTCGATGAAGCGCAAAATATATGGCGAACCCTTGAAGTACCGTGCCATCGCCACAATGTCCTGATCATTTTGACCGCGCTTCATCACCATGTTGATCTTGATCGGGCCCAGGCCGGCCTCATGGGCCACGTCGATGCCGTGCAAGACCTTCGCAACCGGGAAGTCCACGTCGTTCATGGCCTTGAAGGTAGCGTCATCCAACGAGTCGAGCGAGACGGTCACCCGCTTGAGGCCGGCGTCTTTGAGCGACTGTGCCTTGACGGCCAGCGCCGATCCGTTGGTGGTCAGCGCAATGTCAACATCACCGCCGTCCGGCCTCTTAAGCCCCGCGAGCATCCTCACAAGTTCCTCAAGCCCCTTGCGCAGCAGCGGTTCGCCGCCGGTGAGACGGATCTTCTCGACCCCGTGTGCCACGGCGATTCTGGCGAGCCGGGTCATCTCCTCGAAGGTCAGCAGTTCGGCTTTCCCCAAGAACGCGAAGTCCTTGCCGAAGATCTCCTTCGGCATGCAGTAAACGCACCGGAAGTTGCACCGATCGGTGACCGAAATACGAAGATCTCGCAGCGGACGGTTTCGGGTGTCAGTTACCAAACCGGTCGGAGCTTCGAGTTCAACCGGGATATCCGAGAGGCCACGGAAAAAGTGTGGGCTAGGTTCGAGCCCACCGTTGTCCCCAGCGACGATCACTGTGTCTGACATTATTGTCCTCCTTACATCCGCGTAACGAATTCCATACTGATCCTTCGACATGCCGCACCGTGAGCAGCGCCCACCACCTGTTGCGTCATCGTCGGCTTAGCGTTCCGGTGAGTGCGGCGATAGGGCGAAGGAAAAGTGGTCGGGCGGCGATCCAGGCGGCGATCATGACGACGAGTGAGGCCGCGAAGATCGCGAATCCGACCCAGCTGGTGTCGTTGCTCATCGAATACATGTGGTTGAGGTTGCGGAGAGCACCGGTGGCCATAACCAGGGTGATGTGCATGATGATGAAGAGGACGAAAAAGAGCATGACGGGGTAGTGGATTGCCCTGGCGACTTCGATCGGGTAGAGCTTGTTGAGTTTCTTGGCTTTCACCGGCCAGGCTCCGGACGTGCGGAGTCCGGTGATCACTGCGAGGGGTGCAGCGATAAACACGATGGTGAAATAAGCCAGTAACTGGAGGCTATTGTAGTTGACCCAGCCATTCTCGCTCGGCCAGTTCAGCGACGCGTACTGGATCGCGACGGACCCGGCGTTGGGGAACACGTCCCAGCTCGTGGGGACCAGACGCAGCCACTGCCCGGTTGCAAATATCAATACGTAGAAGATGATGCCGTTGAGTACCCAGAATGCGTCCAGCAAGAGGTGGAACCACAGGTCCAGACTGATCTTCGTCGGCGGGTTCTTCGTATGGATCACGCTCTTGTTGTTGCGAGTCCAGTAAGGGCCTGGACGCTGGTTCGTCCGTACCATCCACCCGGATCGGATGATCAGCAGGATCAAGAACGTGTTCAGGAAATGCTGCCAGCCCAGCCAGGCGGGGAACCCGACCGGGGCACCTGCTGGTAGGTCGGACTCGCCGGGGAAGTTCACCATGAAGGACGCAACCTCGGGGAGCCCGCGCAACCACTGGGCGATGAGTACCACAGCCAGCAGGAGCACGAGCGCGACCGGGATGATCCAGACGAGTGTGAACCACTTGTTCGTGGTGGACTTCATGAATCTCCCGGTCAAAACATTCCAAGTTCGAGGCGGGCGGCATCTGACATCCGTTCCATGCCCCAGATCGGATCCCAGACCAGTTCGACGTCGACGTCGCTGACGCCGGGGACTGATTGGACCGCGTCGCCGGCGTCTTTTTTGAGCACGTCGCCCATGCCGCAGCCTGGAGCGGTCATAGACATCTTGATCTCGATCCGGTGGGTGCCATCCTCGAGCGGTAAGGCCTCGCAGCTGTAGATGAGCCCCAGATCCACGACATTGACGGGGATCTCCGGGTCGAAGACGTTCTTGAGTTGCTCGATCACGTGTTCTAGTTGGAACGGTCCCTCTTCGGCGAAAATGGTTTCGGAGGTAGGGTCGCTCAGTCCGAGCGCGGCGGAGTCCTCGGCACTGATCCGGACGAGGTATCCCCTTTCCGTCTGCACGGTGACGCTGGCGCCTAGGGTCTGCGTCACCAGGACCTGCTCGCCTTGCTGGAGTAGCATCGGCTCCCCGCCCGGGATCACCGTCCCCTGGCAGCTCTGCGTGAGTTCTACGCTCTCGTATCCGCCTGAGTTCATGGTCATCTACTCCGTCCGGAGTCTTCGGGGGTGGGGGGCTCTTCAAGGGCGTTGCGTAATGCCTGCCAGGCTAAGTTGGCGCATTTGACTCGGGTCGGGTACTTCCAAACACCCGAGAGAACTGCCAGCTTGCCGACCTCGGCTAGCGGCACATCGCCCCCGGACTCGCTGGTGAGCATGGTGTGGACGCGGCTGAACAGGGCCAGGGCCTCATCTTGTCGTAGACCCTTCATCGCCATGGTCATCAGTGAGGCAGAGGCTTGGGAGATGGCGCATCCGTCACCCTCGAAGGCAATATCGGCGATGGCACCATCAGCGAGTTGAATGTAGAGCGTCAGTTGGTCACCACACAAAGGATTGACAGCCTCAAGCGTTCGGGTCGCGCCTTCGAGTTTACGGAAGTTTCGCGGACTGCGGGCATGATCGACAATCACTTCCTGGTAGAGGTTGGCGATGTCATCCTCCTGCGCTACCCCGCTCATGGCAGGGCCAGACGGTCGCCGTGGGCGAACCGGCCCGCGACCAGCGCCTCTAGTTGCGCCCGCAGCGGCTCCAACTCGATCCGGTCCACCATCTCCTGCACGAATGCGTAGATGAGTAGTCCGCGGGCCGCCTCAAGTGGTATTCCGCGCGCACGCATGTAGAGCAACACCTCTTCGTCTAGTTGGCCGACCGCGGCACCATGGGTGCACTTCACATCGTCGTTGTAGATCTCCAGTCGCGGTCGGGTGTCGACCTCGGCGCGCTCCGAGAGAATAAGGTTCTTGTTCTCCTGGTTCGCGTCGGTTCCGTCGGCACCCGGACGAACCATGATGTGGCCATTGAACACTCCATGCCCACGACCATTGAGTACACCCTTGTACAGTTGGTGACTGGTGCAGTTCGTCGCGGCGTGATCAACGAAGATCGTGTTGTCGTGCAACTGATCACCCTGCGGCAGGTAGATGCCGTCGAGGCTGACCTCGGCGCCCGCGTCCCTAAAGAGCACCTGCACTTCATGGCGAGCGATAGCTGATCCGAGCATGACCAAGTGGGAGGAGAACCGGCTGTTGCATCCTTGCTTGACGTCCAGCAGTGCCAGATGGAATGCGCTCTCGGCCTCGTTCTGCACCTTGTAGTGCTTAATCTCCGCGCCGTCAGCGAGGACCACCTCGGTGACAGCATTGGTGGCGTACACCTCGCCGTCGATCCCGGCATAGGTTTCGACGATCGTGGCACGACTGCCCGGCTCAGCCATGATCACCGACCGCGGGCTGGACATCAGCGGAGACCCACCGGGGTCAGAGAGGAACACGAGCTGGATCGGTTCATCCACGGACGTGCCCGGGGCAAGGTGGATGAAGGCCCCATCCTCGGCGAGTACGTCGTTGAACGCAGCGAACGCGTGATGCTCACCCGGCGCATGCGAGAAGAAGGGTTCAAGTCGCTGTGGACCCGCGGCCAGTACCGCGGCCAGATTCGTCACGTCAGCGCCGGCTGGCAGCCCAGTCAACCGCGACAACTCGGCGGTGAAGTGCCCATTGACGAAGACCAGCCGGGGGCCACCGAGATCGACCGCTACCGCGTCGATCATCTCTACCGAAACCCAGCGACTCGACCCCACCGTGGCGGCCACAAACGGCACCGCCAAGATCGACTCGAGCCCGGTGTACTTCCAGTCCTCGTCCTTACGGGTCGGGAAACCGTGCTCACCCACCCACACCAAGGCAGCGACCCGCGCCGCAGCGAGCCACGCGGGATCCCCGTCACGGCGCTGGGGTTCAAGATTGGAAAGCACTCCCCCGAGCGCTGTCGCGATAGTCACCTGCTCGCTCCGACCGGCATCCGGCCCGCGCTGTCGCTGTCGGCTTGCCCCAGTGGGGCGTAACCGGTCTCTTCGAGTTCGACGGCAAGATCCTTGTCGCCGGAACGCACGATTTGGCCGGCAACCATCACATGGACCTGGTCAGGGATGATGTAGTCCAGTAGCCGCTGATGGTGGGTGATGACCAGCATGGCGCGACCCTCACTACGCAGGGCGTTCACACCATTCGCGACAACCCGCAAGGCATCAATGTCAAGGCCCGAGTCGGTCTCGTCCAAAATCGCAAGCTTAGGCTCAAGGATCGCCATCTGCAGGATCTCGTTACGCTTCTTCTCCCCACCCGAGAAACCCTCATTGACCGACCGGCTCATAAAACTCTGGTCCATCTCGACGAGCTTCATCCGCTCTTGAGCCAGTGCGAGGAAATCCACTGGATCCAACTCCTCCTGCCCGCGCTGGCGGCGCAAGGAATTCAGGGCCGTACGCATGAAGTACATGTTCCCAACCCCCGGAATCTCCACCGGGTGCTGGAAAGCCAGAAACACACCAGCAGCCGCCCGGTCCTCAGGTGAGAGGCTGAGCAGATCCTGGCCCTGGAAACTGACACTACCGGTGATCGCATAACCCTCGCGACCGATCAGCACACTAGCCAGCGTGCTCTTGCCAGACCCGTTTGGTCCCATAATCGCGTGCACCTCGCCGGCGTTGAGCTCAAGGTTCACCCCCCGCAGGATTTCCTTGTCCTCGATACTCGCGTGCAGGTTCTCGATCTTCAACATTATCCGACACTTCCTTCTAGGCTCACGGTCAACAGTTTTTGTGCCTCGACAGCGAATTCCATCGGTAGCATCTTAAATACCTCACGGCAGAAGCCGTTCACGATCATCGATACCGCTTCCTCTTCAGGAATACCCCGCTGCTGGCAGTACAGGAGTTGTTCCTCCCCAATCGTAGAGGTGGATGCCTCGTGCTCAACCTGCCCGGTCGGGTTATTGACCTCGATGTAAGGGAAGGTGTGCGCACCACAGTCCTTACCAATCAACAGCGAATCGCACTGGGTGAAGTTTCTGGCACCGGTAGCCGACTTACGCATCCCCACGAGCCCCCGGTACGTGTTCTGGCCGTGACCGGCCGAAATCGCCTTCGAGATAATGGTACTCGTGGTGTTCTTACCGATATGCACCATCTTGCTGCCAGTATCGGCCTGCTGGCGCTTAGACGTCAGAGCAACCGAATAAAACTCTCCGACCGAGTTATCCCCCTTAAGAACAACGCCTGGGTACTTCCAGGTAATCGCCGAACCGGTCTCAACCTGCGTCCAAGAGATCTTGGAGTTCACCCCGGCGGCCATCCCTCGCTTGGTGACGAAGTTATACACACCGCCTCTACCCTCCGCATCACCCGGATACCAATTCTGCACCGTGGAATACTTGATCTGGGCGTTATCCAAAGCCACCAGTTCGACAACCGCGGCGTGCAACTGGTTCGTGTCGCGCACCGGTGCGGTACAGCCCTCCAAATAACTCACATAGGAATCATCGTCAGCGATGATCAAGGTCCGCTCGAACTGACCAGTATCCGCGGCGTTGATCCGGAAGTAGGTGGACAATTCCATCGGGCAACGCACACCCTTAGGGATATAGCAGAACGAACCGTCAGTGAAAACCGCGGAGTTCAGACTGGCAAAGAAATTATCCTTATACGGGACCACCGAACCGTGGTACTTGCGCACCAAGTCCGGATGCTCCTGGACGGCCTCGGAGAAAGAACAGAAGATAACCCCGATCGCGGCCAACTTGTCCTTAAACGTCGTAGCCACCGACACCGAATCGACGATCACATCCACCGCCACGCCACTGAGATGTTCCTGCTCCGCAACAGAAATACCAAGCTTATCATACATCTCCCGCAGTTCCGGATCAACCTCATCCAGGCTCGCCAACACCTTCTTCGGCTTAGGCGCGGCGTAATAAATAATATCCTGATAGTCGACCGGCCCGTAATCAACGTGCTGCCACGTGGGCTCAGGCAACGTGATCCAATGCCGGAAAGCCTGAAGACGCCACTCCAACAACCACTCCGGCTCATTCTTCTTCTTCGAGATCAGCGTGATAATGTCCTCGTTCAGCCCCCGCGGGGCCACATCAGTATCAAAATCCGTCACAAAGCCATACCGGTACTCCTGGTTCGCCAACTCGCGAACCTCATCAGAAATAATACCGGCCGTGATCGTGGGTGCACTCATCTTCGTCTCCATATCAGTTTAGTGTCGGGTACAGCGGGTTGGCTCTAAACGTCGTGCTTCTGCAGGGGTAATACGGCTACCAGCGGGTGATCCTTCGGGATTGGGCCGACTTTAGCCGCGCCACCTGGCGAACCAATATCATCAAAGAACTCAACGTTGGCCTGGTAATAATCCTTCAATTCCGCAGGAGTATCATCCTCGTAGAAGATCGCCTCCACCGGACACACCGGCTCACAAGCCCCACAATCCACACACTCATCCGGTTGGATGTAGAGCATCCGATCACCCTCATAAATGCAATCAACCGGACACTCCTCAATACACGCCTGATCCTTCAGGTCAACGCAGGGCAGCGTAATAACATACGTCACGAGGTGTACCTTTCATCAGCGGTGGTAGTTGCTGAGCGCGCCGGGATGGGAACGCCACTCATCGGGATAAACGTCGTGCAGACGTGCTCACCATGGGCAAGCGTTCCTAGGCGTTGGACCTGAACCCCGAGGAGCCGCGAGAACGCGTCGGCCTCAGCATGACAGAACGCCGGGAACTGGGCTGCGACGTGCTGAACCGGGCAATGCCCCTGACGCAGCAGAACACCAGCAGCGGGTATACCCGCTGCGACAGGTTGGGTGGAAGCAGCGAAACCGTCGGCGCTCAGTGCCATCGCGAGTGCCTGCGCGCGGGCGGTGACGTCCTCGCCCGCCGTCGCGAACTGTACGGCATACCGTGCTTCGAACTCTGCGCTGCGTTCGCGGGCGAACTCGCCCACGGCGTCGGCACCGGCGTGTTCGGCAAGAAAGCGTAGCGCCGAGGTGGCCACGTCGTCGTAGTCACTGTCCAGGCCGGCGTGACCGGCGTCGGAGAGAATGTATGCGCGGGCGGGTCGGCCACGACCGCGCTCGGACCCGTCAGTGAGTGCGAGTTCCTCGATGGCGCCTTGTTCGGCGAGCAGGTTGAGGTGACGGCGGACCGCAGCGGGCGTCAACTCCAACTGGGATGCTAGGGCGGCAGCGGTCAGTGGTCCCTGCTCTGAGATCGTCTGCCGGACCCGATCCCGGGTGCGTGCCTCAACACCGTGCGGTCCGGGGTTGAGGCACGCACCGTCGAGTACGGGTCGGTCAGCG
>JBDNHE010000185.1:0-23506 GCA_041688945.1 Gemmatimonadota bacterium
TAGCATAGACGGGAAGTCACATCCGGCCAAGGCCTCAACGCCCTACTCCGATCGAAGAGCGCGGACCGGATCAACCCCTGCGGCCCGACGAGCAGGCACCCAGGAAGCGACCAGAGCAACGCTGGCGAGCACGAGCGGGATTCCGATGAAGGCGACCGGATCAAAGCTGCCGACCCCGTACAAAGTGCAGTGTCTGGGCTCTTCACGTTCCCCGAGGACGCGGTCACCGCGATCATCGTCAAGCCGGAACGAGCTGTTTGCCCGGATCATCGGGCCGATCCGGACATGGCATCGCCCATGTGTGCCCCCACCTTTGTGAGTTGGAGGGGGCGGGGGCGGGGCGAGGCGGGGGCGGGAGGGGCTCGGGAGACACGGAGACAGCGAGCCGCCTCCGCGTCAGGGTACACCGACCCCGCCCCTCAGACCGGGCCGGCACCCTCGGGCATCATCGCCTCGATTCGAGCAATTACGCTCCGCACCTGAGCCGGGTCGCTGCCGTTTACATTCACATGTCCGAGCTTGCGACCGGGGCGGGGCTCCTTGTCGTACAGGTGTAGCCGAGCGCCCTGGTCCGCGAACACGTCGCCGATTTCTGGCACGTCGCCAATCAGGTTGAGCATGACCGTCGTGCCCCGCGCCGCGGTCGAGCCCAAGGGAAGGCCCAGGCCGGCGCGCAGGTGATTCTCGAACTGGCTGGTCACCGCCCCGTCCTGAGTCCAGTGCCCGGAGTTGTGTACCCTGGGCGCAACCTCGTTCGCGATCAGGCCGCCGTCCTTCACGAAAAACTCGATGGCCATGACCCCCACGTAGTTGAGGTCGGTCATGAGGGCGGACAGGTGACGCTCGGCCTCAGACTGGACGTCAGTGCTGACGGCGGGCGCGGGCGCCGTTGTGGTGTGCAGAATCCCCCGAACGTGGACGTTCTCCACCAGCGGGTAGAATCGAGTCTCGCCCAAAGCGGTCCGGACGCCGACCAGTGAGACTTCGCGATCGAAGGGCACGAAGGCCTCAAGCAGGCACGGGACTTCGCCCATGTCCGAGAAGATGGCCTGGGCATCCAGTGCCTTGCCGTCGGCCGCTTCACGGAGGACCTGCTGGCCCTTTCCGTCATAGCCCATCCGGCGGGTCTTCAGGACGGCGGGCAGGCCGATGGCCGCGATTCCAGCCTTCAGGTCGGCCGCCGACTGTACATCGGCATGGGCGTTGGTCGGAATGCCCAGGCTGCCGAACCGGGTCTTCTCACCGAGCCGGTCTTGGGCAACCGAGAGCGCCACCGGCGGTGGGAAGGTCGGAACGGCCCGAGCCAGTCGCTCGGCTGTGGCCACCGGGATGTTCTCGAACTCCCAGGTCAGGACGTCCACACTCTCGGCGAAGTCGTCCAGCGCCTCGTCGTCAGTCCAGGCCGCGCGCTCATGTCGACCGATTCCGGCGACAGGCGTGGCCGCGCCGGGATCGTAGAATCGGAATTCAAGCCCGAGCGGGATCCCGGCGAGCCCCAGCATGCGCCCCAGTTGTCCACCGCCCAGCACACCAACCCGCGTCACGTCAGGGTGCCGACGTGCGCGGGTCGTCGTCAGTCAGAACAGCGGCGGTCCTGGCATTGCGCATGGTCTTGACCGCGGCCCTGAACTCGGGATGGTGGATGCCCAGAATCTGGGCCGCCATGATTCCTGCGTTGATTGCCCCGGCCTTGCCGATCGCCAGAGTGCCAACCGGGACTCCGCCCGGCATCTGAACCATCGAAAGCAGTGAGTCGAGTCCGTTGAGCGCCTTCGACTGCACAGGCACGCCCAGAACCGGGAGCAGTGACTTGGACGCGACCATGCCCGGCAGATGGGCTGCGCCACCGGCGCCGGCAATGATCACTTCCAGGCCTCGGGACTCAGCCGTCGATGCATACTCGAACAGGAGGTCGGGCGTTCGATGGGCCGACACCACCCGCACCTCGTGAGGAACGCCGAGCGATTCGAGCACCTCAACCGTGTGCTTCATCGTGTCCCAGTCGGAACGCGATCCCATGATGACCCCGACCAGCGGATTGGTCATTTTTGATTCGGACCCTGATATGACGGTGATGCCGAAGGCGGCCGCACGCAGACGCCAGCGAGAAAACACTGTGACCGGGCGGAAGATCGGGGTCAAGTTCTGAAACTCCCACCCCGCCCGACTGTACCAAGCTGTTCAAGCCCCCAACCGGATGGAAGATGACGGCCTCGGTTTCGCCCCACCCCGTAGAACGGCTCCTCGACAGTGAGGACCTCAGACCGCTCCTTCCGTTCCTCTATTTCGCGTGGTCAGATGGCGTTCTCGCCTCGGGTGAGGCTGCCGCATTTCGGGGGCCGCTGTTGGGATTGCCGGGGCTGCCAGATGACGCTCGGGCTGACCTGGGAAGCTGGCTTGACCCGGAGATGCCTCCCACGGCGCCTGCCCTGGCCCGGCTTGAGGATGCGGTCCGGACCATGGCGATGGAGGTCTCGGTGTCGAACCTCACCGACTTCGCCAAGGCCGTCGCCAAGGAGGATTCCGTCTGGGCCAGCGACGCCGGCCGTATCGCGCTGGGACGGGCGGAGAGTGGGCTTGGGGTCATGGCCGATGAGGCGCTGCGACACCTCCGCCAACGCCAGCCGTACGAGCCCGAGCCTGCCCGTGTGCCGTTCAATGTGGAACGCCTGCGCGAACAGCTGGCCCTCCCCTACGTGGAGTTGCGGGACGATCTCATGGGCCTTCTGGCCACGGAGGAGTTCGACTTTCCGCCAGAAACGCCACGTGCGGAGCGACGTGAGCAGACGCTGGAATGTCTCCACATCCTCGCCAGAAAGGGGATCGGCGGCCTTGCCTTCCCCACCGAGTTCGGCGGCGCGGGATCGCCGGGCAAAGCCATTGCCGCCTTCGAGACCCTGGCCTTTGGCGACCTCTCGGTGGTCGTGAAGTTCGGCGTCCAGTTTGGACTCTTCGGTGGATCGATCCACCAGTTGGGCACCCGGCGGCATCATGAAAAGTACCTGCCGCCGATGATTGCGCTCGATCTGCCTGGCTCGTACGCCATGACCGAAATGGGCCACGGATCCAACGTGCGCGAGATCGAAACCATCACGCGCTACGATGCCGATACCGATGAGTTCGTCGTCCACACGCCTCACGCCCACGCCGGCAAGGAGTGGATCGGCAATGCGGCCCTCGACGGGCAGCTGGCGACTGTCTTCACGCAGCTCCACGTCGGTAAAGAGGATCATGGAGTACACGCGGTTCTGGTTCCGATCCGCGATAGCAGCGGCACGCCGATGCCCGGCGTGCGAATCGAAGACAATGGCGCCAAGGAAGGGCTGAACGGCATCGACAACGGCCGCATCTGGTTCAATCAGGTGCGTGTGCCCCGCGAGAACCTGCTCGACCGTTTCGCCCAGGTAACGCCGGAGGGCGAATACGTCTCGGCGATCCCGTCGGCCGGCCGCCGCTTCTTTACCATGCTGGGCACGCTGGTGGCCGGGCGGATCAGCATCGCCGCTGCCTCGGTCAGCGCCGTGAAGTCCGGACTCACCATCGCCATCCGCTATTCCAGCGAACGCCGCCAGTTCGGGCCCTCGGGCCGCCCCGAAATTCCGATTCTGGACTACGCCACACAGCAGCGGCTGCTGCTTCCGGCGCTCGCGACCACTTATGCGCTCCACTACGCCGTCCGCGAACTGGTTGACCGCTACGACCATCTGATTCTGTCCGACCGTTTGCAGGAAGACGGGGGCGACGTCGAAGCCGGCGCCGCCGCCCTCAAGGCCTACGCTTCGACCCACTGTATCCGGACCCTTCAGGCCTGTCGTGAAAGCATGGGCGGCCGCGGCTATCGCGCCGACAATCGCCTGGCACAGCTCAAGGCTGACACCGACGTCTTTGCCACCTTCGAAGGGGCGAACGTTGTTCTGCTTCAGTTGGTCGCGAAGTCGCTCCTGACCGAGTACAAAGAGACGATGGGCGACCTGAAGCTGTGGGGGATCGTCCGCTTCATCGCCGACCGAACCTCCACTCGGGTTCACGAACTCAATCCGGTCATCGTCCGCAAGACCGACCCTGAGCATCTGAGAGATCCCGAGTTCCATGTCGCCGCATTCCGATACCGTGAAGAACGCCTTCTGGGGTCGGTCGCTCGGCGGATCAAACGAATGCTCGACGAAGGGCTGGACTCTTTCGACGCTCTGAACGCCTGCCAAAATCACATGGTGACGCTGGCGCAGGCGCATACCGAGCGGCTTCTGCTGGAGGCGCTGCAGAGGGGCGCTGCGAAGGCGCACTCTCCGGGACTCTCGGACACGCTCAACACGCTCTGTCAGCTCTTCGCGCTGTCCCGCATTGAAGAGGACCGGGGCTGGTTCCTGGAATCCGGATACATTGAGCCGGCCAAGTCGAAGGCGATTCGACACGAGGTGAGCGATCTGTGCTCGGCAGTCCGTGAGTTCGCCGTACCGCTGGTGGACGCATTCGGAATTCCCGATGACGTACTCAAGGCGCCCGATGGACTGAAGGGGAGCGACTGATGCGGAACATGATCAAGACCAGAGGCTGTCAGCCGAGGGCGTTTATCGGAGCCTCTCTTACCATCGCAGCAACGGGCATTCTTGCCCTGGCGGCCCTGGTCAGCCCAGTCGCCGCGCAGGAATGGACCGGGCAGTGGACTTCCGGGCGCCCCGACGGACACGCGCCGATCGGCGTGATGGGTGACCACGTGCATGAGAAAGGGGAGTCGATGATCTCCTACCGTTTCATGCGGATGATGATGGAAGGAAACCGGACCGGCGGTGATCAGGTCGGCTCCAACGCGGTGCTGCAGAACTTCCTGGTCTCGCCGCTCGACATGCCCGTGAACATGCACATGGTGGGGCTCATGTACGCGCCCTCCGACCGGGTCACCCTCATGGGGATGCTACCCTGGGTGAGCCTGTCGATGGACCACGTCACCCGCTCGGGCGGTGCGTTCACCACCGAATCGTCCGGTCTTGGCGACATCCAAGTCGGTGGCCTGATTGGCCTGAAGGCCGAAGGAAAGTACCGGTCGCATCTCAATGCCTCGGTGTCACTGCCCACCGGTGGCATCGAGCAGATCGACGTCACGCCCGCCAGCGCGCCGAACGAATCGCAGCTTCCCTACCCCATGCAGATCGAGTCGGGGACGATCGACCTCAAGCCCGGCATCACCTTCTTGAGCATGGGTCGCCTCGGATCGTGGGGAGCTCAGGGCAGCGCGACCATCCGCATGGGCGAGAATGACCGGAACTACAGCCTCGGCAATGTCGTGTCGGGCACGGCATGGCTGGCGGTGAGGCTGACGGATCACCTCAGCACGTCGTTCCGACTGGAAGGCACGACCTGGGGAGACATCGAGGGGGCGGATCCGGCTTACATGAACCTCATGATGGTGCCGACCGTGAATCCTGATCTGCGCGGCGGGACCCGGTTCGACCTTCCCGTTGGGCTCAACTACTACATCAACAGCGGCGTGCTTGCCGGTCATCGCATCGCCGTTGAATACGCCTTTCCGGTCTATCAGAACCTGAACGGGCCGCAGCTCGAGACCGACGGAATTCTCACCATCGGCTGGCAGAAATCCTTCGCCCCATTCGGCGACAGCCACTATTAGCCTGCCCCCCACCTTCGGAAACACTTGTTTCTCCCGGAAACCGGGCCCAGATTGGAGGTTGTTTCCGGGATTCTGCGAGAGTCCCGTTCCCTGAGACCTCTCCGGAGGAGTTGGAATGTTTAAGCGCTCATTGGCGTCATTGGCCCTGCTTGGACTCGTGGCGGTGCCCGCTGCCGCCCAGGATGCCCACATTTGGACTGACATGCGTCCCGATGCCGTGGCACCGGCCGGAATTTCTGCCGCCCATATGCTCTCAGCCGGAGTATTCGAGCTGCGCTATGACTATCAGAACTCCCGCTTCGAAGGCCTGATCCTCGGATCCGCCGACGTAGAACTTCTGGACGTTCTGGATGTCTACGCTCAGTCCCCCTTCGAACGGACCGACGTCTCGCACGGCTTCAATGTGGGCTGGGGTGTGTCGAACACGGTGACCCTTGAGGTCTCAACCGCCTGGATTGACCGGACGCGCGGGATCATCAACGATACCATTTTCAACTTCTCGGAGTCGTCCGGAATCGGTGACGTCCTCCTGGATGGGCTGTTTGAAGTCTTCGGCCGGAACGGGATCCGAGTCCATGCGAACCTGGGCTTCAGGATTCCCACCGGATCGATCGACGAGGCCGGCGTGAACGCCCCCGGAGACTCGATCATCCTGCCTTGGGACATGCAGATGGGTACCGGATCGTTTGCGATCCGCCCCGGCTTTACCGCCCAGATCCAGAATGCCAAAGCCTCGGTTGGTGCACAGGTCGTTTCTACGATCCACCTGAACGACAACGACCGCGAGTACCGCTGGGGCAACGGCCTGGACGCTTCCGGCTGGGCCGGCTACGTCCTGAACGACGTCTTTGCCGTCAATGCCGGAGTTCGCTACGCGCGATGGGGTGACTTCAAAGGTGCCGACATCACGCTCAACCGCCTCGACGATCCCGGTCAGGATCCGATCTTTTCGGCCGGCACCCGCGTAGACCTGCCCGTCGGCCTCAATGTCATGATGCCCGAAGGCCCGCTGTCCAAGACGCTGATCTCAGCGGAATTCATCTTCCCGGTCCATCAGGACTACGATCAGCCGCGCCTGAAAGGCGACACCAGCTTCCGCCTGACCTTCAGTCACGCATTCGGCGGCTGAGTTCGGGATGATCCGGCGACTGCGTCCGGATCGCTGAAAAAAACGGGGCGCCCTTCGCAGGGCGCCCCGTTTTTGTTTGGATCGGTTCGTTCGGCTTACGCGCTGTCGTCCGCTGGAACGCTTCAGGAGTCTGGCGGTGACTCCGAATCTCCAGCGGGCAAAGCGAGCGATCGGCTGACGGTATCCATGAGGCCATCCAACCGCCCTCGGAACTTGCGGGCTGTGGTTGCCCACACCGCCCGTCCGACCGCGAGGCTTCCCCCTATCGCGCCACCAAAAATGGACCAGCCAAGTAGCTGCGACTGAAGCTCAATCACCTCAAAACCAACGATCGTTGCCATCGCTACACCGAGGGTCCCGATCAGGGTGAACATGCCGACCGCCGCCAGGGAACCACGTCGATCGATCACGAGGCGCACACGTGTCTGATTTCCGTCTGCATGGGCGGTCACCAGGATCTGGCTTCCGATGCCGACCGAGTGCCATGACATCCCGGAGGAATCGGCCTGTCCTTCCCCCTGTTGCTCTGCCGCGGCTCGGACGGAGGAGAGCAGGTGGGCAGCACTCTCGTCGGTCAGCCCCCGGTCAAAGTCGGCGTCCAGGCGGTACCTGACCGGTCCCCCGATAATCAGCTCAAATGGAGACGGGCCGACCTCAAGCGGGGCGAGGCGCGCGGCCCGTTCGACGAGCGCCGGGTCCAGCCCAACCTCCGCCGCCGCCGCCTTCATGTCCTCCATCGAGAAGCCCTGCGCCGATCGCATGCCAGCATCCGACGTCCGAGACATCTCAGACGCCCTGCTAAGGATGAGCGCAAACTCCTGGTCGGTGTAGGTCTTACGGTCCTGGCTGATGATCGACCTCTGTCGTCGGGTTGAGCGGGCTACGTCAGAGTCTAGCGGCACGTACTTCCAATGAGGGTACGATTCCGGCGGCCTCGGCCTTCCGGCAAGGAGCGCGTTCTGGACCACCGTATATGCCTACCGGGCGGCCAGTTCCTGTTGCAACAGCTCCTTCAAGGCGGTCGCCTGATCGTTGAACCCCTCCATAAAGGAGTCCAACCCGTCCCATTGCCAGAGCATTTCCTGGGTCAACCCCAGCAGTACCTCGTTGCCCCTGAGTCTGGCAACGAGTTCTGGGTCAGGCGGAACGGGCGTTTCGGACAATGTGGACGCGCGCTCAATATCCCAGGTTAGCCGATCGAGCGGCGTCCAGCCCATCGTCATTCGCCGGTACGCGATAAAGGCGGAGAATTCAGGACCCTGGAGTCTCGGCTTCCACTCGTTGATCTCGTCGTAGTAGGCGAGCACGGCGCGCTTCACTTCCCGATTTCGGATCAGCCGGATCGCGCCGGAGTTGACGAGTTCGCCCAAAGTCCCGGAACTCCAGGAAGGATAGTTCACCCAACTCGCGTAGTGGACCGCGTCATCGAGAGTCGGATAGGGTCCCGATGGAGATGACCCGTTGATGGTGGCGAGCACCTGGTCCGCCGCCTGGATCGAAAGGGCCATGAAGTCCCGAGAACTTTCGTACTCCGAAATGTCTCGTTCCAGATCCTCCACCATGGAGTGGTAGTACTCCATCTCACGCCTGACGTCGGCACGGGTTTCACGCCACCCGTCTACGCCCAGGGCGACCAGCACGCCAAGGACGATCGTCAAGAACTCAGCGGCGAGGCGGAAAAACAGGGGGGTGCGTCGGGATTCAGACATTTGCGGAACATGCCCGCCCGCGGGGATTGGCGCCATGGACGTCGGCGCTCGCGTCGGGTCGGGCTCCGGCCCCAACCCCGTCCATCAACGCTAGTGTGGACCGCTCAAATCGAGTGCAGATCAAGACGGGGGAGGAGGCCGCAGCGAGAGGTAGCAGCGCTACCTCGCAGTGAGGCCCCCGGACCCCAACGCAGAGCTGTGCCGATTTCAGCGGTCCCGCAGTTCCACCAGGTGGTAGCTCTTCTTCCCCTTCCGCACCACGAGGAACCGCCCCTCAATGGTCCGCTCCAGCGTGATCGAGCCTGAGGCATCTTCAACCCGTTGGCTGTTCAGGTAGATCCCGCCGCCCTCAATGGACCGGCGGGCATCACCCTTCGAGGAAGCCACCCCGCTCTCGACCAACAGGTCGACCACGGCCATCCCTTCGCCGGAGAACGCATCCCGCGACAAGGTGGTCGACGGAACATCCGCAAAGATGTCCGCGATCTCGTCGGCGCCCAGGCCGCTGATGGTCCCGCCGAACAGGGCGTCGGTCGCCTGCTTCGCCTTCGCCAGCCCGGTCTCGCCATGGACCCGACGCGTCACGTCGTCGGCCAGTGCCTTCTGCGCGTGACGCTTGAACGGCTCGGCTTTCTGATCGGTGAGGATGCCGTCGACGGTGGGTTTGTCGAGCAGGGTGAAGTAGCGGAGGTAGTTCGACGCGTCCGCGTCATCCGCGTTGATCCAGAACTGGAAGAAGCGGAAGGGCGAGGTGCGCGCTGGATCCAGCCAGACCGCGCCTGATTCGGTCTTGCCGAACTTGGTCCCAGACGAGTTGGTCACGAGCGGAAAGACGATGCCATGTCCCTGCACCGAACGCATGCGGCGGAGCAGATCAATGCCAGCGGTGATGTTGCCCCACTGATCAGAGCCGCCCAGCTGAACGGTGCAGCCTTCCATGTCGTTCAGGGCGACGAAGTCGTAGGACTGCAGCAGCTGGTACGCAAACTCGGTGAAGCTGAGTCCGCTCTCATCGCTGTCGATGCGACGCTTCACGGAGTCCTTCCGCAGCATCGCATTGACGCTGAAGTGCTTCCCGACGTCGCGCAGGAAGTCGACCATGCGCATCTGTCCGAGCCAATCCAGGTTGTTCCGCATCCGGGCCGGATTCGCCTTGGCTTCGAAGTCCAGGAACGGCTCAAGCTGGACTCGGATCGCCTTGGCGTTGGCGGCCACGTCGTCTGCGGTCAGTAGCTGGCGCTCCGCAGTCTTCCCTGAGGGATCGCCGATCAGTCCGGTGCCCCCTCCGACCAGCGCGATAGGGTGATGGCCCGCCCGCTGCAGGTGCACGAGTCCCATCACCGTCAGCAGATGGCCAACATGCAGGCTCGAAGCGGTCGGGTCGTAGCCGATGTAGCAGGTTCGCTTTCCGCTGGCGAAGTGCTCGGCTGCCCCTTCCGTCGCGTCTTGCAGCATCCCGCGCCAGGTCAGTTCATCGAGTGCGGACATGTGTCAGTGCTGGTTGCTTGGATCGCGCTTGGCCACCCGGTCTCTCCGGGCGCGTGTCAGTCTGCGGCTCAAGTTGACGATCCGCGACTGGTCTAGTGTGGTGTATCAAAAGTATCTCGGCCATTCGAACGCCGACGCATCCGGCCCTGTGTCGTTGCCCCGAATCGGGATAGCGCTGCTATCCCTCGTCGTGGCGCCTCGCAGAAGCCGGCGCCTCGACGTTCTCGGTGGCTCGGGAACTTTTGATACACCACACTGGGAACGCTAACGAATCAGCCAGCGACGCTGTACTCCGAAGTGCACGAGCCGGGCTTGGCGCTCTGCACTCAGGGTGGAGTGACCCCCACGACCCCTGAGCGGATCGGCCGATCAGTTCTGCGGAATTCGTCCACCTGATCCGCCCGGGGCTGGAGGGAGCGGCGCACAGGGTGCATCTTCGACCCATGACCACTCCCCCCGGACCCGCTCCGAGCCCGACCATGTCGCGGGCTCGCGCCTGGTTGCTGGCGCTTCGACCCAAGACGCTTCCCGCCGCCGGAGCCCCGGTGGCCGTGGGCGGGGCGATCGGGGCTCTGCACGACTCGTTTGTGGTCGGGCCGGTGCTGGGTGCGCTGTTGGGTGCACTGCTCATTCAGATCGCCACCAATCTGGCCAACGACTACTTCGATTTCCGCCGGGGGGCTGATGTTAAACGGGTCGGCCCCGTGCGGGTCACGCAGTCCGGTCTAATACCGCCCGAGGCCGTATTGCGCGGAACCATCGCAGCACTCGCCGGCGCCCTGCTCGTCGGGATCTATCTGGTCTGGGTAGGCGGGATGCCGATCGTCGTAATCGGACTGATCTCCCTGGTGTGCGCCATCGCCTACACCGGAGGGCCATTCCCACTGGCCTATCACGGACTCGGAGACCTGTTCGTTTTCGTCTTCTTTGGACTCGTGGCCGTCAGCGGCACGGTGTACCTGCAGCTCGGGACCTTCCCAGCCGAAGCCTGGCTCGCGGGCGCCGGTGTCGGGGCTCTCAGTACCGCCATCCTGATCGTCAACAACCTGCGAGACCGCCCCAATGACGCCGAAGTTGGCAAGCGCACGATGGCCGTTCGGCTAGGCGACACAGGATCGAAAGCCGAGTACATCGTGATGCTTGTGATCGCGGCTGCCGTGCCGGCGCTGGGGCTTCAGCTGTATGGATGGCCGGTGGCCGCGCTGGCGGCCTGGTTGGGGCTGGTGATGGCCCTTCGCCCCCTGCGAATGGTGATGACCTTCAAGGAACGGGCGGATCTGATGCCCGCACTCCCCGCCACTGCGGCCGCGCTGATCGTCTATGCCCTGGCGCTGTCCGCCGGGCTGGTGCTGGGCGGATGAGGCTTGTTGCCGAGACAGCCGCGAGGTGCCCGGACAGGCTCGCCCTGCGGGAGTCGGACCGGACGCTCACCTGGTCGGAGGTCGCCGAGGAAGTGGCGGAGCGAACCCGTGCCCTGACCTCGGCGGGCGCGACGACAGGTGTGTTCTGGGCCTGCGAAACCGGCCCGACGCTTTCCGGGATCCTGGAGCTGTTGGCGATCCTCGAGACCGGCGCCACGCTCGTCCCGATCAACCCGCGGCTGTCTTCCGGGGAACGGCAGCGCCTCCTCTCCTTGATTCGGCTGGCGGGTTGGTCGCGACCGGAGGGCGTAGAGATGGTTCGGTCACCGGGACATCCGGTTCGCGGTATCACTCCGACTTCTTCTGGCGCCGCTCAGCCGGCTTCATCGTCCTCCTCATCCACACCGGTCTCCTCCTCAACGCCGCCCCACTCCCCACCAGACTCCGCCCCCGACCCGCTGCTGGGTCACGCACTCTCGGAGTCCCCGGCTGTTCTGATCTGGACCTCGGGCACCAGCGGACAGCCGACCGGAGTGCTTCTGGGAGCGGCCGCGATTCGGGCGAACGCGGCCATGGCGGCGGAGCGACTGGGTCTTTCCGAGTCGGACTCATGGGCTGCCACACTCTCCCCCGCCCACGTCGGGGGCCTGATGCTCATCCTTCGAGCAACGATTCTGGGATCTGCGATCGACTGTATGGAAGGCTTCGGCCCTGTCGACTTTCTGGCGAGGGCGGCGAGCGGAATAATCACCCATGCCTCGTTGGTCCCGACCATGCTCTCGCGTGTTGTCGGAGCTTTGGGAAGCGACATCGCCCCACCCGGGCTGAGGGCGATTCTGGTTGGAGGAGCCCACGCCCCAAACGATCTGATTGAGGCCGCACACACCGTGGGGCTGCCCGTCTGTACGACCTATGGCATGACCGAAATGTGCAGCCAGGTGGCCACTGCGACTCCGGATGAGACTCGCAGGGGTGGGCACGCTGGACGACCGCTGAGCGGCAACGAGATCCGCGTATCGGACGTTGGTGAGATTCTGGTCCGGGGACCGTCGATGGCCCTGGGACGTCTGCGCTGGGCCAATTCCGATGCCCGCTCCCAGGGGGAGGCCGACTCGGAGGGTGGTGCCGACTCAGAGGGTGAGGCCCACGCCGAAGGTCAGGCATACTCAGGCGATTGGATTACTTCCGGAGCAGACCTCGAGCCTGTTGCCGAGGATGGCTGGTATCACACGGGAGATCTGGGACAGATCGACGGCGACGGGTTTCTGCGAGTGACCGGCCGCCTGGGCGATCGCATCATCAGCGGCGGAGTCAACGTCGATCCGAGAATGGTGGAGGTGGCCATCCGGACGCTCCCGACGGTGCGTGAGGTGTTCGTCCTTGGGCGGCCCGACACCGAATGGGGCGAGCGTGTCCACGCGCTGGTGGTCGAGAATGAGGGGGCCTCGGCTCCGACTTCCCGTCCCGAACTTCGGGAGGCGCTTCGCCCGCTCCTGGCCGGCGCGACGCTTCCCCATCTGGTGTTGTCCGTGCCGGCGATCCCGCTCAACACGAATGGGAAAGTGGATCGGGCGGTCTGCGCGATCCTGATCGACCAGGCCGTGCTGGGACCAGGCGACTGAGGTTGTTGCCTGACACCTGACAACCGGCCCACGGCACCTGATGTCCTGCCGGGTCTCGGTCTGTCAGTCGCACGGCTCAGTCAGTTGGGCCGCACAACCGTCATCAGATCAAAGCGTGTCACACTGACTTCTTCGAGCACGGCCGAACTCTCCACAAATCGATAGACGCGATCCATCTGCACGTCATCTATTCGATCGACCGCGCCTGAGGCCGGCCAGTACACTTCCAGGAAGTCGATCTCGCTCGCATCGCCGAGCCCCATTTGGACCTGAAGCGGTGAGGCGCCGAAACTACCGCCGCTCCCCACGGTTCGATGCAGCGTCCGGCGTGAACCGTCGGGAGCCACCAGGTGGAGCCGGACGCGGGCGCCGATCGCCGCACGGTTGGACTGCACTCCGGCCAGTCGCAGGGTGAGCCAGTGCGCCCCCTCGGTACCCGGATTGGCAAAGAGCGCATTGTGAAAGGCATCACCCTCAAACGCCCCGCCCATGACCGCAAACACATCCTGATCGCCGTCATTGTCCAAGTCGGCGAAGGCCACGCCATGTCCCTTCTGCAGGTGACCAAAGCCGCCGGATGTCGTGACGTCCAGAAACTGTGATCCCGAATCATTCATGAACATTCGGTTGGGCATCAGGGATCGGAAGTCGGGATCGCCCGTGCCCGCGTAGAGGTCCAGAAAACCATCGTTGTTCAGATCGCCGTAGTTCGATCCCATGGTCAGCAGAACGCGATCCATTCCCATCTGAACCGTTACGTCCTCAAAGGTCCCGTCTCCGCGGTTCCGATAGAGGCGCGGCATCTCGGCCGCGTGTTCCAGCCCCATGTACTCGGCCGCGAGGTCGCCCGCCGTTGCCTCATACCCCGAGACCCAGAGGTCGTCGAATCCGTCTTCATCGAAGTCGAAGAACCAGGTCGGGAAACTTGCGATCGGCTCCGAAACGCCCGCATCGGAAGTCACGTCCGCGAACGACAACTCGCCAGCATTATCGATCGTCCGATTGCGGAGAAGGACATTCGATTCCCCCAGCCGCGAGATGTAGACGTCCGCCCAGCCGTCGTTGTCGTAGTCGCCGCTGGTGATGCCCTTGATGAAGCCCGAGACGTCCGCGCCCACGCGCGCCCCGACCTCTTCGAAGGTCCCGTCACCCCGATTCCAGAAGAGCTGCACCGGATCCCTTCGACCGTACGAAGCCTCGTTCCCGATCATCACGTCGACCTGACCGTCGTTGTCGAAGTCGGCCCAGATGGCCGTTTGCGACGACCGCATATCGTAGAGGCCGGCCGCAATGGTTACGTCCTCGAAGGTGCCGTCGCCTCGATTGCGAAGGAGCGAGTTGGGATGCCCCATCGGCAGCCAGGCACCACGCAGAATGAACACGTCCGCGAATCCGTCATTGTCGAAGTCGGTCTGCATGGCCTGGAGACCGCCGGTGATTCCTTCCAGCCCCGCGCGGAGAGTCACATCGGCAAAGCCGGCCTCTCCCTGATTCTCCAGATAGACCACCTGATCGCGAATCCCCCACGAGGTCGCGAACAAATCCAGGTCGCCATCACCATCGAAGTCTTCGGCAATCCCACCGCCCGCCAGACCCATGGTGGCCACGCCGACCCGCTTGGCGATCTCGGGGAAGGCGGGCATTTCCGCCTCAGCACGAAACGTCGCCGTCGGAATGACCCACTGCTCCGGGACGCGGCCCGGGTGCTCGCCCACCGTCATGTAGGCCACGTTCAGGAGCCACCGGGCAGTCAGATTCGTGGGGTCGCGCTCCAGCACCCGACCGTACCATTCGATGGCCCCGCGGGAGCCGGCTTCTTTGCGATAGACCGACTCAAGACTGATCGGAAACAGACACATCCCGCTGCCCGGATCCAACACGCAGTTCTCGGTCTCGGCGATCCGGAGGTAGGCCAGGCCGAGGAGGTCCTCGACGGCGGCAACGAACGGCTCGGGCACTCCCTCCTGACCCTCCAGACGGGCGTAGAGCGAAATCAGGGTGTCCACCGCCTCGGCGTTGTCACCGGTTCGCAGCATCTCGTCGGCCAACTCGTAACGATGGATCGACTGCGAGCTCAAGTCAGACGGAACCTCGCGGGTTCGAAGCTGCTGGAGCCGGGCCGTATTCACGTACTCGAAAGCTTCCTGCTCCGCCTCGGTTGCGACTGAATCCAGTATCTGAGCCATCCGGATCGTCGAGGCCGCACGGGGATCGTCGGGATTGGGCGAATCGCCGCAGGCGACGGTCAGCACGGCAACCAGAGTGACCCCGGACAGGGTCAGGCCACGCGGCCGATGGGGGCCCCCGGGGCGATGCCCAGAAACGCGACCGGAGCCACGGGTTGTCAGGCAAATCTCAGCGTGAGTCATACACCACCCTCGACGCATCTGACTGCTCCGTCAACCCGGGCTCCGGCCCGGCCCCCTCCCCCTGCCGCTGCCCCGCCGACTCGGGATCCCCCCGAGCCGTCTCCCTCCAGCCCGTGAGGGCTCAACTATCGGCCGCGCCGCCCTCTCGAACGCCGGTCATCGCGATCGTCGCTCCTCCCGCCCAGGCCAAAGCTCACCCCCAACCGCAGGACCAGCATGTTGGCCTCGGTCCGATTCGGGAACAGCGTGATGCTCCCGTCCGGATGATCCAGGATGTCGCCCTCGTTCAGGTACTCGGCCACACCGTTGCGGTGGTACTCAACGCCCAGATTAATCGCGATCGGACCACGATTGGTCGCACCCACACGCGTCCGGATCCCGCCCCCAGACGAGTGGCCGTCACCCAGAAGGAACGGCCGAACCAAACACCGTCCCGCCATCATCCCAACGAAAAGGGCCGCCAGCCTAAGCTGACGGCCCCGGCCGTTACCACCATTTCGTCCTCACTCACATCTACACGGTCGAGGTCGCTCAAATCGAGGGCGGATCAAGGCGGACCAGACCCCCGAGGCACTATGCCCCAGTTCAGACATAACGCCGCCCACGGGGCATGGGCGTCAGTCGGTCCGCCCAGCGGGCGGGGGAGCACGGAGACCGAGGCGTAGCATTGGCTACGTCGCAGGTCCCGCGCGGAGCCCAACGCAGAGCCGTGCCGATTTCAGCGGCCTACCACGGCAACCAGGGGTATTTTCTGAAATTCGGCTTCTCCTTCTTCAAAAAGGAGTTCTTGGCGTCTTTCGCCTGCTCGGTCATGTAGAAAAGCATGGTGGCGTTTCCGGCCAACTCCTGGATGCCTGCCTGGCCATCCACGGCCGCGTTGAAACTGCTCTTGAGCAGGCGGATGGCGAGGGGGCTCTTGTCCATGATTTCTTGGGCCCAGTCCCACCCTTCGGCCTCGAGCTGATCGATGGGGACGACCTTGTTCACCATCCCCATGTCTTCGGCTTCATTGGCGCTGTACTGACGGCACAGGTACCAGATCTCGCGCGCCTTCTTCTGCCCAATGTGGCTGGCCAGGTAGGACGCGCCGAAACCACCATCGAAGCTGCCGACCTTGGGGCCGGTCTGCCCGAAGACGGCGTTGTCTGCGGCGATGGTCAGGTCGCAGATGACGTGGAGGACGTGGCCGCCCCCGATCGCGTATCCGCTGACCAGCGCGATCACGGGCTTGGGCATCGAGCGGATGTAGCGCTGCAACTCAAGCACGTTCAGCCGCGGAACGCCACTGCCGCCGATGTAGCCGGCATCGCCGCGCACCCGCTGGTCTCCTCCTGAGCAGAACGCGTATTTGCCGTCCTTCGCCGGACCTTCACCCGTGAGGAGGACGACCCCGATCTCGGTGTCCTCGCCGGCATCCTTGAACGCCTCCTGAAGCTCCAGGAGGGTCTCCGGCCGAAACGCGTTGCGGACCTCGGGGCGGTTGAAGGCGATGCGCGCCACGCCCCGAGATTTGCGGTAGGTAATGTCCTGGTACTCTTTGACTGTCTTCCAATCCGGCTGACTCACGGTCTACTCCTCGAACTCGTTCAGTGCTTGAATTGCGGCATCGACGGCGGCCTTGGTACCAGCCTCGTGCCCGATTCGGTTCCCCTCTCTAGTGGTCCTGATTTCCAGTACCCGTGTACCGGTTCCACTCAGCTCTCGGGAAAAGAGCGAATCGAGCACGGTGGTGTCACCATCGACCTGGTCCGTCAGCGCCTCCAGATCGACCGTCCTGTGGCCAATCCCGTAGCAGGCTGAGAGCGCCGCAAGATCAAGCCCATGGGGAGTCCCGAAAAGGCGCTCAAACGGCGGCTCGTGCTCGCGGATGGGAAGCATGTGGAAGATCCCTCCGCCATCGTTGTTGACCAGCACAAAGAGCACGTCGACGTCGGCTTCGCGAGAGGCCAGCAGTCCATTGCTGTCATGCAGGAAGGCCAGGTCACCCAGCAGCGCGACCGTGGGCTTTCCGGTGCCAGCGGCCACACCCATCGCCGTCGAGACGATTCCGTCGATGCCACTGGCTCCCCGATTGCCGAAGGCAGCGAGAGCCTTGTCGTGCGATCCCCCCCAGCCGTCGACGTCGCGAATCGGCATGGAAGAGGAAACGAAGAGGGGCGTCCCTTCTGGCAGCGCTTGAATCAGAGCCGTGGCCAGGTGACCCTCGTGGCGTGGACCGGGGGCGTCGGCCGCAGCCACTCCCGCGGCAGTATCGACGACCTGCCACCTGCTCCGCCAGTGCGCGGCGGTGGGGTTTTCGAGCCGTTCGGCCACATGCGCCAGAGCGGCAGGAGCGTGCGCACAGACGGCGACCTCTGCCGTGCCGACATGGTCCTTCCAGCGGCTGCCGGCATCGATCACGATCTGCGTGACCTGATCCAGTTGCTCCAGCCAGCGGGTCAGAGGCGCGGACGTTGGTGCCGGACCGACTCGGAGAATCAGGTCGGGCTCAAGGGCGTCGCGCACGCCGGGGTCCTTCAGAAACATGTCGTAGTGGGCGATTCGCACCGCTCCGTGCGGCGGCCCATAACGTCCACCGGAAAGGGGATCGGCCAGAAGCGGCATCCCCGCCTGTGCTGCCAGTCGGACCAGCGACGGACCCAGAGCCGACGCAAAGGGAGACGGCCCGGCCACAAGGATGGGGCGCTCGGCAGCTGCGAGTCGCTCGACAATCAGGAACGCATCCGCCTCGGAAATCGCCGGCTCGCGGGGTGAGATCCGGGTCCAGGGCGCACCCTCACGCCCCGTCGCGGCCAGGTCACTTGCCACCTCGTCAGGAATGTCGCCCTCTACCGAGGTGGGCCCCAACGGCTTCTCGAACGGTGCGTTCAGGTGGACGGGACCACCGGGCAGGCCGAGCGCGGCAGCGACCGCCCGCGATCCCACGGAACGCAGATGCCGCAGTGCCGGAACCTCCGCCCGAGGCTGGGACAGGTCCCACGCCTCGCGCACGTATTCTCCGAAGATCCCGGGTTGGCGGATGGCCTGATTGGCGTCTGCGTCTCGCAGTCGGTGAGGGCGATCGGCGGTCAGCAGGATCAGTGGTGTTTCGCTCTGGCTCGCCTCGACCACGGCCGGAAGCAGATTCGCCACCGCAGTGCCCGACGTCGTGATCACCACGGCAGGCATGCCTGTCGCCTTGCCGATGCCCAGGGCGAAAAACCCAGCGGACCGCTCATCCAGAAAGACGCGCACGGTCAGGGACGGATGAGCTTCAGCCGCCAAGACGAGTGCCGTAGAGCGCGAGCCGGGCGCCATGCAGACTTCACGGACCCCTGAGGCGGCCAGTTCCGACAGCAGAACCCGGGCCCAAAGCTGATTGCGATTGGCGTCCATCAGTCTCTCATCCCGGCGGCTGTCATCGTCATTGCGAGTCCCTGGGGTCGCGAGAATCAGCGGCTGAAATCCGGGCGCCACAGCTCGCCAGCGCGCGCAGGACAGGCTCAAACTTGATGTCCGTCTCCTCCCACTCCGATGCGGCCTCTGAACCCTCGACGATTCCAGCCCCGGCGAAGAGACGCCACGATGCGCCCTCCCCGACAGCGGTGCGCAACGCAGGCACGAAGTGTCCGTTTCCTTCGGTGTCGAACCACCCGACGGGCCCCGCGTACCAGCCCCGATCAAAGGGCTCGGTTTCGTGAATGACCTGTTCCGCGGCATCGCGGGGAACGCCACAGACCGCAGGTGTCGGATGAAGTGCTTCGACCAGATCCAGGACCGATCGTTCTTCTGGCGCGACCGCCTCAATTTCGGTTTCCAGATGCTGAATCCGAGCCAGGGAAAGCACATGAGGAACCTCCTGGGCGCGGACGGAATCGGCCAGCGGATTCAGGCGCTCGACCATGTCCTCGACCACGATCCGGTGCTCCGACAGATCCTTGGCATTGTTCATCAGCCGCACCCCCAGCGCGTACCGCTCTGCATCCGAATTTCCAACGCCTGTGGAGCCGGCCACGGCCGTTGCCGAAATCCGACCGTCCCGCAGGGTCGCGATGGCCTCGGGGGCGGCACCCAGCAGGGCGACTCCAACCTGTGGCTCGAAGAAAAAGGCATGGGTCCCGGTGTGCTGCGACCAGAGCGCGTGGACCAGATCGACCGGAGACACGGGCTCATTGAGTTGCACGTCGCGAGTCCGGGCCAGAACGGCCTTTGAAATCACACCGCTGGAGATTCGCTCAAGGGTGGACTGAATGGCGGTCTGCCACTCTTCCCATCCCGCCTGCTCGGTGCGTCCGGGAATCTCTGGAAGCTCGGTATCGACGGAGGGCTGATTCAGAAGGTCGGTCAGCCGGTCCGCCTCGGCCTCGGCCCTGGCCCGCGCTTCTTCAAGGGTGCCCGTGAGTTCACACCTGACCCGGAGCCTGGCCAGGCCACTCCCTTCGCCGTCGATCTCGACTCTCGGCAGATGGAACAGAGCGACCGGAAAACGCGCCCAGGCACCGGAGGGGGCATGGTCGTCGCGAAAGGCGAAGCCGCCATAGACCCGCAATGAATCGACACCTACCCAGTCTCCGATTCGCTCTTGGACAGCGCGCTCGATTCCGGCAAACCGATCCCGTCCCGGGCCGGTCTCGAATGTGGCCAGAAGCCCGGCATGTGCCGCCCATCGGGGGCCGCGGGCCCACATGCCTCGTGGGACACCTTCAAAGAGTTCCAGAAACCGACGAGGTCCCGGCACCTCAACGACGCGGCGTGCGGTCGCAAAGCGCAGGGGCGCAGCGGATTGCCCGGTCATTGGGGATGACGCAGCCGGGTTTCCGACGTCTGAAGGCGGATTTGGAATGGAGATCGTCCTACGGGAGTCGTGGCTCAGAACGTCCGAATATACGGGGCTCCGGCCCCCCGCCAAGCGACGGCGCCACTCAGCCCCGGCTTCAGAAATCCGAGAGAGGGGCGGCCGGGTAGGACTCGGGACTCGCCGTGCCATCGGAGTCGATCAGATTGTCGACCACGCCATCCTCTATGATCTGGTGCGATTGAGTCACCTGAAGGTGGTACTCCGGGCCGGGCTCGGTCGGGGGGAGCATCAGTGTCAGGGCGATCAGGAAGGCGCCACAGGTGGCGGCGATCCAGACCCGCCCCTCACGATCGCCCGTCAGCGCGCGGCCGATTCGATCCGAGATCGGTGCACCCGAGACGGCCAGGTGTCCGGTCGCCGGAAGGGCGTGGCTGGCGTGTAGCCGTTCGGCCACCTCCGCCAGTGCTCGGGCCAGCGTCATTCGGTCGGTGCTCTCGATCGCGGCATCGTCGCACCGGTGCTCCACCGCCTGCCTCATCTCCAGAAGCGCCCACCGAAGAAGTGGGTGGGGCCAGAGCGCCGCATGGACCGGCACCAGGAGTGCCTGCAGTAAGGGATCCCGGCGACGCAGATGCGCGATCTCGTGGGCCAGGATCGCGTGACGCTCCGCGCGAGGAATCCGCTCGATCCAGTCGGGGAGGATCAGGCGACCGCCCAACGCAGCGAACGGCGATCCAAGCCCCTCCACGATATGGACCCTCAGGCGGCCGACGCCTCCAGAATGTCCCAGCGCCTGGACCTCGGCTGCCAGACCGACGGGCGCAGGAAGGCTGCCCGCCACCAGACGGCGCACCGTGATCGCGCTCCGGAACGCCCTCGCCAGATGAACCACCATCCACAGCAGCCAGACCGCGCCTGAAATCCAAAGCACCCATCCGACCCAAGCAGCCCTGCCCGGCACCAGAGTCACATTCCGTTCCATCGTCTCCCTGCGCATTGATCCAGCTTCACGCCCGATCCCGGGACCACGGACTGAGGGGCCGGACGGGCCTCCCACAAATCCCGACCGCATCTCACCTTCATTGCTGTCCACCACGCGGACCACCCGGAAGGCCTCCCCGGTGATCCCGCCCAGGTGAGGCTGGAGTCCGGAGTCATCGGCGGCCAACTGCGCGAACGCCGCCCGAATCCGGGCCTCCCCCGGAACCACCCCGGCGAGCGAACGCCCGGCCATTACCAGGGGAAGGACGAGGGCCGCTCGCAGCATCCACTCGCGCGAAACCGGTGCGATGCGGAAGGTTCGAAAAGCCAGCCAAACCAGTGACAGGCTGAGCGTCGCGTGCACCATCGCTGCAAGCAGAGCGATCCCACCATTCACGAACAGAGAGGTCACGAATCTTCTCCGGCCGTTTCGTGACCTGCCAGAAGATCCCTGATCCGTTGAATCTCGGTCGCGTCGACTTCGTCGGACCGGATCAGATGACTGACCAGGGCCGCCGGGTCTCCGTCAAAGAGCGCCTCGGTCAGTTCCCGGACTCGCGATTCCCGCACACTCCCCCGGGTGACAAGGGGACGGTAGACATACTGCCGACCCTCACGTCTGTGGGCGACCACGTGGCGGCGCTCCAGTCGGCCCAACAGCGTCGCCACGGTCGAAAGCGCCAATTCATGGGCCGGAGCGAGCATTTCTCGTACCTCGGCACTCGTGGCCTGCCCGCGATCCCAGAGGATCCCGAGGATGTCCAACTGCAGGGGGGTGAGTGCTGTGCCTGAATCCGACAATCGGGGCCTCCGATGATTGATTGACAACTGTAGGATGCGCCGACAGCCCGTTCGGTTGTCCGGCAGCGCGCCCTTGATGGTCCCGTGGGTCGTTCCGCGTCGGTTGCGACCCGAGGTCCGGGGCGTCAGTCTTTCCAGGTTCAATTCGATGTTGCTCGGATGTCGAGCCCGCCGACCCAACCCCACGTAACCGAAATGCTTTACTCTGAACTTGCCCACCACTCCGCAGCCACGATCCGTCCACCGGCCCAGCCGCGTTGGCGCTCGTTGGTCACTCTCGCAGGCTTCGGGTTGATGATGGCCGCGTGTTCCGGTGCTGACGATGCTCCAGATGCGGCTGACACGCCTGACTCGGGAGATGCGGAAGTCGCTGCTGACACCGGGCCCGATATCTGGCTCGCCGACATGACGTGGACAGACGGACTGCCGAGCCTGGCGAATCTGCGGAATGCGACTCAGCGAGAAGGCTACGACAACCAGCCCCACTTCATGGCCGACGGCTCGGTCTTCTACACGCAGATCGTGGGCGAGCGAGCCGACATATGGCGGCTTGATCCCGCGACCGGCGCCACCTCGGCCGTGACCAGCACGCTTCCCGAGAGCGAATACTCCGCGACCGCCACTCCCGACGGCATGGGCTTCACCTCGATCCGGGTTGAGGCGGATTCAGTCCAGCGGCTCTGGCGTTTCAACATGGACGGAACGGCCGTGGGACCTGTGTTCGAGACCATCCTGCCGGTAGGATATCACGCGTGGGCCAACGACAGCACCATCGCCATGTTCATCTTGGGCCAACCCGCGACGCTGCAGGCGGGCACGGTCGGCTCCGAAGCGGCCACTCTGATCGCCGAGCGAGTCGGTCGGTCCATCAATCGGATTCCGGGACGGACGGCGGTGACCTATCCGCGCACGTTCGATGATGGGCGCTCCGAAATCTGGACCTGGGGGCCGGGACAGGGAACGGCCATGCTGGTTGAGGCCCGCCCCGGTTCTCAGGACCACACATGGGCCGGCGAGATTCTGCTCCAGCCCGAGGGCGGTCGCTTGATGGGCTACAACGCGGCCAACCCCGGAGCCGGCTGGTTCGAGGTCACCGACTTCACCGATCAGGGACTGAGCTTCTCGCGCCTGTCCGTGAGTCACGATCTCACAGTCATCGCCCTTGTTGGAGAACGCGCCAGCGGAGCCTGATCGCCAGGCCAGACCTGCTCGCTTTCGCGCGCCCCACTAGGTTCACATGCAGTCCTGAAGACTTTGCAGCAATGGAGATTTGAATGAAGAAGTTGCTCTCCGGGGGGCTCGGCCTCCTGATTCTGGCTTTCGTAGCTCCCTCCCTGTCCGCCCAGGCGGTCAGACTTGAAGCACGACCTGCCGACCTGACTGTCGTGATCGGCAGTCAGGCGGCCCTGGTTGTCGTAGCTGTCGATGCCGGCGGCAACGTCGTTCCAGACGCTCAGATTCGAGTGGTGGGGCCCCGGGGTTCAGTCAGTTGGAGCGACGGTATGGTCGATGGCCTCGCGGCTGGCGAGCACGAGATCATTGCCACCCTGGTTCAGGGTGAGGGTGCGGCCCCCATCACGCTTCGGATTCCGGTCCAGGTCCGCTGGCCTGCGATTGCCCGGGTGGCCGTGGAGCAGAGCCAA
>JBDNHE010000186.1:0-3396 GCA_041688945.1 Gemmatimonadota bacterium
CGTTTATGGATGCTCTGCCCCTCACCCGAGCCTGCAGATAACTGGATATGGCTTCGGCCATGAAAGCCAGTACCCTTTTGAATTGGACGGTACGAGGGCACGCATGACTTTCTAGGTCGCGGGAGCTTTGGACTCCTGCTCCGGCATCGTCGCGCCGGATTGAACCTCAATAGGTGTTTGGTGCAGAGTCTCCTCGACTCTAAGCCCGCATTCGAAATGAAGTCAGACATCCACGGATTCGACGCCGTTCACCCGGCGCGCTGCCCTGCGGCGCGCCTAGGGGCTCCTGTGTCCCCTTGCCTCCCGGGGCCTGATAGGTGTTATCTGACGGCGATTCGGAACGCGTGGACGCACCAGCGCAAGCGTCTCTCGCGAGCGTCTGCTAGATACTGGACTCGCGATTCAGACTGGCGCGTCCGCAGTAAAATGGCATACAGTACAGGACGAGAATCCCTCAAGCCCCCGTGCAATGCTTCTCGCTACGATAGGACTCACCCTTCTCTCCGCCGGCCTCGCATACTTCCTCTATGTGTACTGGGCTCGCACACGAAAGTACCAAGGAATAGTCGACGTTGAAGCGGAACGGAAGCGGATATTCGGGGAGAACGAGAAGCTCCTTGCTGAGGTCAAACGTCGGCAGTCGGAGTGGAGAGCGCAGGCCGAGAGCTACAAGGCGCGACTCGACGCGCTCTCAGGGGAGGTCGTCCGAATGGAAGACTCTGCGGAGATGCAGAGTTTCGGGATCTACGAGCCGGAGTTCGATTTCGATTCCGCGGATGAGTTCAAGGAGGTGGTCAAGGAGATCCGTGCGAACCAGAAGGAAATGGTCCGGGCAAAGACCGCAGCCGTATGTCCCACCGATTGGGCTGTCGAGGGGAGCAAGGTGAAAGGTCGGCAGATGATCAATCGCCAACTGCGACTGATGCTACGTGCATTCAACGGCGAGGCTGATGTTGCCATCGCTAAAGCCAAATACAACAACGTCACGCGGATGGAGGAGCGGATAAAGAAGGCGCATACCGCGATCGACAAGCTTGGGGAGAGCCAGAACTGCCGGATTACACGAGACTACTTGGCTCTAAAGATCCAGGAGTTGCACCTGTATTACGAGATGGAGAGGAAGAAGCAGGAGGAGAAGGAGGAGCAGCGAGAGATTCGGGCGCAGATGCGGGAAGAGGCAAAGGCGCAGCAAGAGATGGAGCGCGAACAGAATGAGGCGTTGAAGGAGGAAGCCCGGTACCAGAAAGCGCTGGAGAAAGCACACCGAGAAATTGCTGAAGCCGAGGGTCACTCGAGGTCCGCGTTGGAGACCCAGATCGCGGAGCTGGAGCTTCAGCTCGCGAGAGCTCACGAAAGGGGAGAGCGCGCGAAGTCCCGAGCTGAGATGACCAAGTCCGGGCATGTGTACGTGATCTCGAATGTCGGCTCCTTTGGTGACCAGATACTGAAGATCGGAATGACCCGGCGGCTCGATCCGTTTGATCGGGTGAAGGAACTGGGGGACGCGAGTGTTCCGTTCCCGTTCGACGTTCACGCGATGATCTACTCTGCCGATGCTCCCGAACTTGAGAATCTACTTCATCGGCGCTTTGCTGACCGGCGACTGAATCTGGTCAACCGGCGCCGCGAGTTCTTCGATGTCACGATTGATGAAGTAGCCGGGGTCGTGCACGAGCAGGATGCGGAGATCCACATCACCAAAGCGGCCGAGGCCGCGCAGTTTCGGGAGAGTCGATCGATCCGCGAGGCAGTCGCGAAGAAGGAAGCCGAAGTCCCCGGAGCGGACATCGCGGCCCAGGCAATGAGGGAACTGGAAGCCATGCAGGTCGAGTGGTCATCGCTCGACCTCGACGCACTTCGAGAGAACCCCGACGTGAATACTCCAGAGGCCTAGTGAATACACACCTCGAACTAGGTGTGTAAATAGGTCCGGCATCCGACAGGCCGACGTGAAACCCGGAAACGGCAGCCGAACAGCCACTAGCCGCAACGCTACTACCTACCGCATAGTCGGCAAACCGTTGCAGCGCTGCCCGATAACTCCTGATATCCGAACCAGCCCCCTCCCAGAGCGGTCCAGAATGAGCCCACGCTCTCCAAACTGCTCACCCAACCCGCCCCCAAAACTGCGTCGCCTCCAAATCGCAGACCTCGTCCAGCGCCCCAGCCAGCATGAACAATTCCGGCTCCTCGCGGAATCGAAACACCCGATAGAGGTGATACCGATCCCGTTCCTCTTTTGAGACGCGCACCTCGTTCCGAGTAACGTAGAACGGAATGTGCCCACCAAACCGAGTCGTCTTCACCTCGATCAGGCGCTCGGCCCCATCCGGATCAAAGGAGAGGATATCGAAGCCGGTGCCGTCACCCCTCTCGACGGAGGTGTGTTCGATTTGACCCGCGAGGTCTTCGCGTCCGATGAGTGAAAGTCGCGCAGTCTCGAAGTTGATGACGAACTGTTCGCCGGCCAGCCCAAGGCTACGATTCTCGGCCTCCATCTGGAGGTAGTCGACCTTCCGGACGTTGGCGTAGCGACCCCGTGGTTCTCGAACCTTCCGGGCTCGGGTGGATTTCGGCCTCACAGGCGGGTCCACGAGTCGCCGTACGATTTCGTCGAACGTCGGAGGCACCAGGCGGGCCTCCGGCACTTCCTCGCGGGACACAAGCTGTTCCAGATTCGCTCGTAGGTCTGCACGGATGTCGAGCTGCGTGTCCAACTCCTCCGCAAGCAATGCTTGATAATTCCCCAGTGGTTTGTAGCCGTCCACATACGGGAGGCCCAGTTCCACCAGGATCGCGCTGATGTTCTGGTGTTTCCGCTCCACTGATCCCGCCGTCCGATCCTGGAGCAGGGCACGCAATTCACGATTGCGCTGAGCCTTGTTGAAGCCGACTCCAGCGATCTCAAGCTCCAGCATGTCCAGGTAGATCCGGACTGTGGCGGCGACCTCCGGGGAGGTCCAGTTACGGTGCGCCATAGTGAGTGGGGTCAGTGAGATACAGGGGTTCCCGGCTTCCATCGAGCGCTCGTAACACCTTTAGCGCACACCGCGAACGTACGTCCCCAGCCTCGCCAGGGCGAGCCTCTAGTTGGCCCCTCTTTCTACCCCGGACGTTTCCAATCTACGGCCCGATCCCGCGCGGACGTGATCTCAGGGGGTCGAGTCGCCCGCACCGCCTCACGCCTCCGCAACAATCTGGTCCACCACCTCGCGAAGTTCCCGCACCGTAGCTGGCACACCATCCGCCCCATACGCGTCGACATACGCGTCGACCAGCGCCGAGTAGTACCACAACGTCCCATCCTTCCGCCCAGTGAACCGCTCCCACACGGCCGGACCAACGCTCCGCAGGTCGGCCAGAATCGAGCGTGCGTTGTGAAGCTTGTCCGCGGAC
>JBDNHE010000187.1:0-2066 GCA_041688945.1 Gemmatimonadota bacterium
CGGTGCAGGGTTTGCTCTGCGGGAGTCACACGGTCTGGGGATGGTGCGGAAAGTGAGGAATGTGAAAAAGACAGTATTGGTTCTCGCTGGTCTTGGGTTTGCGACTATCGGATTTTCCACGGGGGTCAGTGCGCAGGATGGTGTCCGTCGTCCACCTGCGGTCTTCCTGACAGGTGGCTGGTCCACCCCCGAGGTGGACTCGCTTGCCGGCGGTTCCGTCATCGGGGTCGGACTCGAACTGCCCTTGGCAGACTGGGCGATGATCGTACCCACCGTTCAGCGTCGCGAGTCGGCATTTCCGACGTTCACCAAGCCGACCTGGGCCTTGGATTTTGCCTTTCAGACCTACCGCGATTTCGGTCGAATCAGTCCCTACCTGGGTTTTGCGCTGGGAGCCGCCTTCGACCTTCGTGACGAACGGGCCTTCACCGAGGATTTTGTGGTGGCGACTTACGGCGGGATGGCTGGCGCGCGCTACTCACTGAGCCGACATCTGGTAGTCCGTGGCGAGGGCCGATACCGCTTTCTCGACGGATTTGACCAGGGCACTCTGCTGACCACCGTCGGGATCGGATGGCTCTTCTGACCGTGGCGCCGCCCCAAAGAACTGAACGCCCCTCCGATCCGTCGGCGGGGCGTTCGTTTTTTGGGTGAGCCCGATCAGGCGGAAGCGCTAACCTGGTGTGGGTCCGTCGCCAGACTCCGTGTCCGATTCCGAGCTCGCCGAAGCCGCTTCACCCGCCCGGCCTTCCGTAACCAGCGCCGCCACCATGTGACCTGCGTTGTTCGTGCCGCTTCTGAACATGTCCGGAATGCGGTCGACCCCCAGCAGGATCCCCAGACCCCCGATCGGCACTCCGACGGCGGACAGAGCAGGCGCCATGGTCATAATGCTGGCGCTCGGCACAGGAGCCACGGTTGCAGCCGCAAAGAAGCAGGCCAAGCCGGCGCCAATCCAGGCAGCGGGGGCCACTTCGATCCCGTACAGCCACGCCAGATAGACCACGGCAGCCCCCTGGAACAGTCCGCTGCCGGCGCGATTGAGAGAGGCCGCCAGAGGCAGAACCAGATCCGCGACTTTTTTTGAGATCCCCAGGCTGGGCGCGTCGCGAAGCAGCACCGGCAGGGTGGCCACGCTGCTGGTGGTCGTGAAGCCCATCGTGTAGCTGGCCAGCACCTTTCGGATGAACACGTCCGGACGTGTGCGCCCAAGGATCATGACAGCCGGGAGGTAGGCAACGACCATGAAGATCGTGAGCGCCACGATTACCGTGATCACAAAGACCGCCAGCGATCGAATCAGCTCCATCCCCATTCGGGCGGTCGCCGGCGCAGCGAGCGCAAAAATTCCCACGGGCGCGGTCCAGAGAATCCAGTGCACAAGCTTGATGAACGCGGCCCCGATGGCGTCGGCGACTTCGAGCAGCCGCTCGCGGGGGGCCTTCTCAAGCGTGCCGGTCGCGGCCCCGAAAAGAACCGAGAATACCAGGAGCGGAAGCAGCCGTCCGTCTGCGGCCGCCGCGAACGGGTTCCGGGGGACCAGATTGACCAGAAAGTCGACGATGCCCGGAAGCTCGGGCGGCGCCATTGTCGCTTCGATGGGCACGGCCGTTACGGGCAGTAATGACAACGCCACCCCCATTGTTGTCATGCCTATGGTGACGCCGATCGCGGTGGTAATCACGATGAACCCCAGCGCCGTTCCGCCCATTCGGCCGAGCGTTCGTGTGTCTCCCAGGCGCGCTACCCCGGCAAAGACGATGGCCATCACCAGCGGAATCACCACCATCTGCAGCGCTCGGATGAACACGTCACCCAGGGGAGCTACGCCCGCAGCAACATCAAGCAGAAGCGGGTTCCCAGTGGCCGAGGCCGAGAGTCCAAGCAACAGGCCGGCTACGAGGCCGGCGATCATCAATCGATTGTTCATCGGCCGAAGTTAGTGCGGGTGAGGCTCGATTCGCGAACCGGGGTCACGCCTCACTTCCGGGCATGTCACGCACAGATCCGAAGCGAAGCAATCCCGAGTGGGACTACGTTCTTCGGGCGTAGAACGCCCTGCGGCC
>JBDNHE010000188.1:0-16967 GCA_041688945.1 Gemmatimonadota bacterium
ACCTTCTCGCCAAGACCCTTCGCGGCCTGGATCAACGTGATCGCAGCCGTAAGCGTGGTCTTACCATGGTCAACGTGGCCAATCGTGCCCACGTTTACGTGCGGCTTGTTCCGCTCGAACTTCGCCTTACCCATCGCTGTCTGTCTCCGTTACTCGGTGTTGAATGCGACTATCGGTCTTTTTTGCCTATCGAGGCCACGATCTCTTCGGCCTTCGACTTCGGAACTTCCTCGTACTGCGCAAACTGCATGCTGTAGACCGCACGACCCTGGCTCATTGAGCGCAGCGTGGTCGAGTAGCCGAACATTTCACCCAACGGCACGCTGGCCCCGATCACCCGGGCACCTGCACGCTCCGTCATTCCGCCAATCTTGCCGCGGCGTGACGAAAGGTCACCGATGATGTCGCCCATGTAGTCATCAGGCGTAACCACTTCTACGTCCATGACCGGCTCAAGCAGAACCGGCTTGGCGCGGCGGACGCCCTCTTTCAGGGCCATCGAACCCGCGATCTTGAACGCCATTTCGTTCGAGTCGACGTCGTGGTAGGAACCATCGACCAGCTGGACCTTCACATCGATCAGCGGATAGCCGGCAAGAACACCGTTCTCCATGGCCTCGCGGATACCGGCTTCAACCGAGCTGATGTACTCACGGGGAATCGATCCACCGACGATCTTGTCTTCGAAGACGAGACCGGCGCCGGATTCGGCCGGAGCGATGTTGATCACAACGTGACCGTACTGACCACGACCACCGGTCTGACGAACAAACTTTCCATCGACCTTGTCTGCGGCCTGACGGATCGTCTCGCGGTACGCAACCTGCGGACGACCGATGTTGGCCTCGACGTTGAACTCACGACGAAGACGGTCAACGATGATCTCGAGGTGGAGCTCGCCCATCCCTGAAATGATCGTCTGATTCGTCTCCGGATCCGTGTGCACCCTGAAGGTCGGGTCCTCGTCGGCAAGCTTCATGAGGCCGTTGGACAGCTTGTCCTGGTCGACCTTGGTCTTGGGCTCCACGGCGACCGCAATTACGGGCTCCGGGAAGTCCATTGCCTCAAGAATGATCAGCGCGTCCTGAGCGCAAAGCGTGTCCCCGGTCTTGACGTCCTTCAGACCGATGGCCGCAGCGATGTCGCCCGCGTAAACCTTGTCCAGCTCTTCACGCTTGTTGGCGTGCATCTGCAGGATCCGGCCGACACGCTCACGCTTGTCCTTGGTCGCATTCTGAACATACGAACCGGCTTCCAGCGTTCCCGAGTAGACACGGAAGAAGGTCAGCTTACCGACGTAAGAGTCGGTCATGATCTTGAACGCCAGGGCGCTGAAGGGCGCGTCGTCACTCGCGGCACGCGTGTCCTTGGCCTCGTCGTTGTGCGGAAGGTGACCCTCGATGGCCGGCACGTCGACAGGCGACGGCAGGTAGTCGATGACACCATCCAGAAGTGGCTGGACGCCCTTGTTCTTGAAGGCTGAGCCACAGAAGACCGGGAAGAGCTTGCCCAAAAGCGTCGAGGTACGGACGGCCTTGGCGATCTCCGCAACCGTCAGCTCCTCACCCTCGAGATACTTCATCGTGAGGGCTTCGTCGTGGTCGATTGAAGCTTCGATCAGCGCCGAACGCAGCTCAAGGCACCTCGGGACGAGATCCGCAGGGACCTCCAGGTCCGTGAAGGTCGAGCCAAGCTCGTCCTCATAGTGCACAGCTTTCATGCGAACCAGGTCGATGATGCCGGTGAAGGTTTCACCCTCGCCCATCGGGTACTGGATCGGATGAGCGTTCGCACCGAGGCGATCGCGCATCATCTCGACAACGTGCTCGAAGTCCGCACCTACGCGGTCCATCTTGTTGACGAACGCGATGCGCGGAACCCGGTAGCGGTCAGCCTGACGCCAGACGGTCTCCGACTGCGGCTCTACACCACCAACGGCACAGAACACGGCCACTGCACCGTCGAGCACGCGAAGCGAACGCTCCACCTCGGCGGTGAAGTCAACGTGCCCGGGGGTGTCGATAATGTTGATGCGGTACTCAATGTCGCTCCGCTTCCAGAAGGCAGTCGTGGCGGCCGAGGTGATCGTGATGCCACGCTCCTGCTCCTGCTCCATCCAGTCCATGGTGGCAGCACCATCATGGACCTCACCGATACGGTGGGTCCGACCGGTGTAGAACAGCACGCGCTCAGTCGTGGTGGTCTTACCGGCGTCGATATGCGCCATGATCCCGATGTTGCGCAGTCGATTGAGTGGAGTTTTGCGTGCCATCTATCGTACCCTGAAAGTCAGTTCGTGTCCGAGGGTTGTAGCCCCAAGAAGAAGCGCGGCTTCGTGTCGACCTCCGAACCGGCAGGCCGCGCGAACCGCGCTTCCTGGCGACCGGAGAGGGCCCAAAGGCCATCGCGCATCCCCAAAATCTTTGCCCCGCTACTGCCGGGGATCCTGCCCTTCGGTTCTACCAGCGGTAGTGAGCGAACGCCTTGTTGGCTTCGGCCATCCGATGGGTGTCGTCCTTCTTCTTGACCGTGGCACCCTCGCCGCGGCTTGCAGCCATCAACTCCTGAGCCAGACGATCGGCCATGGTCTTCTCGGAACGCCCGCGGGCGTATCCGATGAGCCACTTGATCGCGAGTGCCTGACGGCGCTCGGGACGAACCTCGATGGGCACTTGGTAGGTGGCTCCACCGACGCGGCGGCTCTTAACCTCGAGGGCCGGCTTCGCATTGTTCAGCGCCTGCTGAAAAATGTTGAGTCCCGGCTGACCCGACTTGTCCTCGACGATGTCGAGGGCACTATAGAAAATCTTTTCGGCAGTGGACTTCTTCCCCGCCTGCATCAGACCGTTCATGAACTTGGTCACGACGATCGATCCGAAACGCGGATCCCCTGGAACCTGACGAACTTCTGCTCTGGAACGACGACTCATCTCTTATTCCGTTACTTGGGACGCTTGGTGCCGTACTTCGACCGACCCTGACGACGAGCGCTCACACCACTGGTGTCGAGCGTGCCGCGGACGATGTGATAGCGAACACCGGGAAGGTCCTTAACACGACCGCCACGAATGAGCACGATGGAGTGCTCCTGGAGGTTGTGTCCTTCACCGCCGATGTAGGCAGTCACTTCATAGCCGTTCGTGAGCCGCACACGAGCAACCTTACGCAGAGCCGAGTTCGGCTTCTTCGGGGTGGTCGTGTACACGCGGGTACAAACCCCACGCTTCTGCGGGTTTTTCTGAAGGGCAGGCGATTTGTTCTTCTTCGCAGTCGCCTTACGGCCCTTCCGAACGAGCTGGTTGATGGTCGGCATGTGAACCAGATTCAGTTGATCTAAAAAACGAGAGTTGGGGCCTGCCTCGGGCGGCCTGCAGACTTAACAGGTCATTCGAACAGAGCTTGATAACTTAGACAGGCTTCAGTGGAGTGTCAACGGCCTATAACGGCGGACTTGGACTGGTTCGGCGAGGCGGGCGAAGGACCGCCAGCAAGCCATAAACCGACGTCGGTCAGGTAGCGTAGTCTGGCCCGCTGGAGCGAGGTGTCGGGATAGCGCTCACATAGCCATTTGTCACGCGGCTTAAGGCCTCTGGCGAGGTCGAGAAGTCCGTCGACCCCGCCACCAGACTGGGTCCAGCGGAGGCGCGCACCGCTCAATCTGCCGCGACGGGCTGACAGGTCGCCGGCAAGCAAGTCTGCCAGCTTTTCCGGGCCCGAGCCGCGCAGCCCCGGCCGCTGTCGGCGCATGTGGTCTGCCACGGACTCCAGGCGGGCACGCCCGGCCTCGCTCGACACCACCGGGACGCTGGCCACGATCAGGCCCAGGGCGGCCGGAGCCAGCGGCCCTTCGAGCAGCAGCGCCCCCACGCGCTGAGGGTCGTCGATCCGGTCGGCGGATCTGAGCACATCCGCGATCCCAGGTGGATGCGGCCGGACGCGGAGGTGTCGGAGCAGATGCTCAACGACGTGCACGAAATGCCCATCCGGGTGCGGGTGTCCACCGAGTGCCCCGTCCAGAAGCGCGGCCTCACGCCCCCCTGCCCCGAAGTGGAGTTCCCCCCGGCCCAGGCGCCAGTGCAGGTCGAGGTGCAGCGGAAGCCTTGAGTTGGTGCCCGGCGCAAAGAGTGAGGCCGTGTCCAGCCAGCCTTCGGAACCCGCATGCCAGGTGGACCACGGGGCGAAACCGGCAGCGAACAGAGCGTTAAGGGCAGATTCGGCCCCCTCCACAGGGATCAGAAGGTCCGCATCGTCCATGCGCCGCTGGGACGGATCCGTGTAGACACCTGCTGCGAGGAGCTCCGTGCCCTTGAACATCACGCCCGACACGCCGATCCCGCGCATCAGCTCCAGCGCCGTGGTCGCCACCTCAAGGTGAAGTGTGGCATGGAGGCCGGCCCTCAGTGCGCGATCCCGCACCGAAACCGGTGGGTCGTATCCCTCCGCACCACCCTCCCGCGTGTCCAGCGCGGTGAGCGCCATCCCCTCGATGCGCAGAAAGGAGACAACCTCCCAGAAACGCGCCAGCTCGGTGGCCGCCACTCGGTCGGGCCAGCGGCCAGCCAGCACCTCGACGGCGGCGTCTCGTTCTGCGGGGGAGAGTCTCATGATGCGGGCAAGCTAGTGTGGTGTATCGAAAGTTCGCGAGCCACCAGGTGTGATAGGGCTGAGTCGACAAGGGGCCGCCTCGCGTACTGCGAGACGGCCCCCGTCTTTTCCGTGCTGACGTCACAACGACCAGGCTCAGTCGCCCACAGCGTCGACCTCTGCTCCAAGTCCCGGGATGAGCTCCCCGGGCGCGGTGAGCGGCATGATCTCTTCGTCGTAGAACGACTGTTCGACCATGAACTCGACCTCGCTGTAGCGGTGAACGCCGGTACCGGCCGGAATCAGGTGACCGATGATGATGTTCTCCTTCAGACCCTTCAGATCGTCGCGAGCACCACGGACCGCCGCATCGGTAAGGACGCGAGTGGTCTCCTGGAACGACGCCGCGGAGATGAAGGACTCGGTCGTAAGACTCGCCTTCGTGATCCCCAGAAGCAGCGGCTCGGAGCGAGCCGGCTTCTCCTTGGCCGTAAGAGCATTCTGATTGGCGGCGCGGAACTCGAGCCGGTCGACGTTCTCGCCTTCCAACAGCGAGGTCTCTCCGGGATCGGTGATCTTCACCTTCTGGAGCATCTGCCTGACGATCACGCCGATGTGCTTGTCGTTGATCTTCACACCCTGGAGGCGGTAAACCTCCTGGATCTCGTTGAGCAGGTACTCCTGAACCGCACGCGGCCCCTTGATTCGAAGGATGTCGTGCGGATTGATCGGACCCTCGGACAGGCGGTCACCGGCACGCACCTGGTCGCCCTCGTGGACGCGCATGTGCTTACCGACCGGAACGTCATACGTCCGGGACTCACCCGATTCGGGCGTAATGATCACCTCACGCTTACCGCGCTTGATGTCGCCGAAGGAAACACGCCCGTCGATCTCGGTGATGACGGCCGGGTCCTTCGGACGGCGGGCCTCGAAGAGCTCCGCAATCCGGGGCAGACCGCCGGTGATGTCGCGAGTCTTGTAGACCTCACGGCTGATCTTGGCCAGCGTGTCACCCAGGTGCACTTCCGCGCCATCTTCCACGGTCAGCTGCGCGCCAACCGGGATGATGAACTCCTTGAGCTTCTCAGCCTTCTTGGTGTTCTTGACGATCTGGATGGTCGGGTGCAGACGCTTGTCCCGGTCCTCGATGATCGTCATCTGACGGCGACCGGTGGACTCATCCAGCTCCTCTCGCATCGTCACATCTTCGACGATGTCCTGGAAGCGAACGATACCGACGACGTCGGCCACGATCGGCTCAGAATAGGGATCCCAACCGAAGAGCAGATCCCCAGCCTCGATTTCCTGTCCTTCTCCGACCGCCAGTGCCGCACCGTACGGGACCGAAAGGCGTGAACGGATCTGTCCGTCCGGAGCCTTGAGGACGATCTGGCCCTCTCGCGAGGTAATGATCACTTCCTCTTTCGGCGTGTCAACGCTGACCACACGGTCCAGACCCACGATACCGTCGATCTTGGACTTTCTCTGCGTCTGTGCGGCGATGCGGGAAGCCGTACCCCCGATGTGGAAGGTACGCAGCGTGAGCTGAGTACCCGGCTCGCCGATCGACTGCGCGGCCAGAATCCCGACTGCCTCACCAATGTCCACCATCTTCATGGTGGCCAGGTTACGGCCGTAGCACATGCGGCAGATGCCACGCTTGGCCTCACAGGTGAGAACCGAACGGATCTTCACCATCTGAATGCCGGCATCTTCGATCGCGTCGGACATGACTTCGTGGATGAGCTGTCCGGCCACGACCAGGTGCTCGCCGTCAATCGGACCGTAGACGTCCTCAAGAGCCACGTTACCCACGATTCGGTCCTTGAGCGGCTCGATGATGTCCTCGCCTTCCTTCAGCGCGTTCATCTCGAGACCCAGGATCGTACCACAATCCTCGACCGCGACCGTGACGTCCTGAGCCACGTCGACAAGACGACGCGTCAGGTATCCGGCGTCGGCCGTCTTCAGAGCGGTGTCGGCCAGACCCTTACGGGCTCCGTGCGTGGAGATGAAGTACTCCACCACGGTCAGACCTTCACGGAAGTTCGATTTGATCGGAGACTCGATGATCTCACCGATTCCACCGGTCAGCTTCTTCTGGGGCTTGGCCATGAGGCCACGCATCCCGGCAAGCTGACGCATCTGGTCGCGGTTACCGCGAGCACCGGAGGTCATCATCATGAAGACCGGGTTGTACCCGTCCTTCGAGCGCTCCAGGTGGCGCACCATGGCGTCCGCAACGTCGTTGTTCGCGTGCGTCCAAGTGTCGATCACCTTGTTGTACCGTTCGCCATTCGAGATGTAACCGCTCGAATAGGCCCGCTGGAAGCGGCCTACCTGCTCGTCGGCCTCGGCCAGAATGTCGAGCTTCTCCTGCGGCACTTCGAGGTCGGCGATGCCGACCGAGATTCCGCCCATGGTGGCGTAGCGGAAACCGAAGTCCTTCAGGTTGTCGAGGAACTCGGTGGTCTTGGACAGACCCACCTCGGTGAAGCAGCTGAAGACCAGATCCCCGAGCTCCTTCTTGCCGAAGGTGTTGTTGAGGAAGCCGAGCTTCTCGGGGATGATCGAGTTGAAGAGCACGCGGCCCGCAGTCGTGCGATGCCACTTGCCAACCCACTCACCCTCATCATTCTCGCGCTCGTCCCAGAACCAGACCAGCGAGTTGAAGGTCGCGCGCTCCTGAACCAGCGCCATCTCGACCTCGCCGTACGACGAATTGCGCAGGGCCTTGGCGAAAAGCACCTCGAGACCCGCATCGGCCTTCTGACGAGCGCTCTTCGGCGCCTTGAGGTTGTTGAAGATCAGCTCCAGATCCTTCACATCAAGCGGCGGGTTGGTCAGGTAGTACGACCCGATGACCATGTCCTGCGTCGGTGCGGTAACCGGCCGGCCATTGGACGGCAGCAGGATGTTGTTGGACGACAGCATCAGCACGCGGGCTTCAAGCTGCGCCTCGTAGGACAGCGGAACGTGCACCGCCATCTGGTCACCATCAAAGTCGGCGTTGAACGCCGAACAAACGAGGGGGTGAACCCGGATGGCCTTACCCTCGACCAGGACCGGCTCGAAAGCCTGGATTCCGAGTCGATGAAGGGTCGGTGCACGGTTGAGCAGAACCGGGTGGTCCTTGATGATGTCTTCGAGGACCTCGTAGACCTTGGGATCATCCCGCTCGACAATCTTCTTGGCCCGCTTCACCGTCTCGGCCTCACCACGCTTCTCGAGCTCGTGGATGATGAACGGCTTGAACAGTTCGACGGCCATGGCCTTGGGCAGTCCACACTGGTGCAGCTTGAGCTCGGGCCCGACCACGATGACCGAACGGCCTGAGTAGTCGACACGCTTTCCGAGCAGGTTCTGACGGAAACGACCCTGCTTACCCTTGAGCATGTCGCTCAGGGACTTGAGCGGGCGCTTGCCCCGGCCACGGATGGCCTTGGAGCGGCGACCGTTGTCGAACAGGGCGTCGACGGCCTCCTGCAGCATGCGCTTCTCGTTGCGGAGAATGACCTCCGGAGCGCGCATGTCGATGAGCTTCTTGAGACGGTTGTTCCGGTTGATGACCCGACGGTACAGGTCATTCAGGTCGGAGGTCGCAAAGCGGCCACCATCCAGCGGAACCAGCGGACGCAGGTCCGGCGGAATGACCGGGACCACGTCCAGTACCATCCACTCAGGACGGTTGCGCTCGTCGTGTGTCGCACCGGAGTTGCGGAGCGAGTCCACAACCTTGAGGCGCTTGAGCTTCTTCTTCTTTCGGTGCTGCGAGGTCTCGGTCGCGATCTCGTGACGCAGCCAGACCGCCAGGCGATCCAGGCCACGGCCGTCGGAGTTGCGATCGTTGATGCGACGCTCGGGGGAATCGAGTCCCTTGAGGAGCGTGCGGACCGCCTCGGCACCGATCTCGGCGCGGAAGGTCTCGTCGCCCTCGTCCCGGGCCTTTACTCGCAGATCGTAGTACTCGTCCTCATCCAGCAGGTCGAGGTACTCGACGTCCTGCTTGCCGGGGTGCACCACCACGTACGACGCGTAGTAGACGACCTTCTCGAGGTCGCGCAGCGTCATGCCGAGCAGGTAACCCAGCTGGCTGGGAAGCGTCTTGAAGAACCAGATGTGACAGACCGGAACGGCCAGCTCAATGTGGCCCATGCGCTCGCGCCGGACCTTTGAAAGCGTGACCTCCACGCCACAGCGGTCACAGACGTGTCCGCGGAAACGGATACGCTTGAACTTGCCGCAGTGACACTCCCAGTCCTTGACCGGCCCGAAGATGCGCTCACAGAAGAGCCCATCTCGTTCCGGCTTGAAGGAGCGGTAGTTGATCGTCTCCGGCTTGACCACTTCGCCGTAGGACCACGACCGGATTTCTTCCGGCGAGGCCAGCTTCAGCTGGATGAAGTCAAAGTCGGTAGAACGCTGCTCGCGTGCTCTTGGAAAGTCGATCATTCTACTCTTCCTGGCCGAGAGTGACGCTGAGGCCCAGGGCCTGCAGCTCCTTGACCAGCACGTTGAAGGACTCTGGGATTCCGGGCTTCGGAAGGTTGTCTCCCTTCACGATGGCCTCGTAGACCTTCGACCGACCCTGAACGTCGTCCGACTTGACGGTCAGAATCTCCTGAAGGGTGTGTGCGGCGCCGTATGCTTCAAGGGCCCACACCTCCATCTCACCGAAGCGCTGTCCACCGAACTGGGCCTTACCAGCCAGCGGCTGCTGCGTGACCAGCGAGTACGGCCCAATGCTGCGAGCGTGAATCTTGTCATCGACAAGGTGGCTCAGCTTGAGCATGTAGATCGCGCCGACCGTGATCGGGAAGTCGAAGCGCCGACCACTGCGGCCGTCGCGGAGCCAGATCTTACCGTTGGCGTAGATGCCGGCGTATTCCATGAGCTCGGCAGCAGCGGCGTCCAGTCCTGCGCCCGCCGTCCGCTTACGTACGATGGCGCCGATGGCCGGGAACATCTCATCGATGTCTCTGCCCTTCTGCTCGGCGATCTCCTTACCGGCTGCGACCACGAACCCGTGGACCTGGTTGAAGAAGGTCTTGGCTTCCTTGGAAAGCTTCTGCTCAGTGAACAGATCGAAGGTCCGGCCAATACCACTACCGCGCGCTTCAGTCTGATCGGACGAAGCCGTCTTCTTTCCGCTTGTCTTACCGCTGTGTCCGGAATGCTCGGGAAGCAGCCGTGCCGATTCGATCGTCGTACGGATCTCGTCGTCGCTCACCTTGAACTGTGCACCCGGAAGGGCCAACGCCTGGCTGGACCACTGCAGTCCGGCCAGCCTGAGGATCACGCCGATCTCATCCTCGGTGGCACCCTGGAAGACCGGAGTCTTGGCTTCAAAGCCCAGGACCTTGGCGGCCCAGCCCAGGTGCGTTTCGAGAATCTGCCCGACGTTCATTCGTGACGGCACACCCAGCGGATTCAGGACAATCTCCACCGGCGTTCCGTCCGGAAGGAACGGCATGTCCTCTTCCGGCGCGATCCGCGCGATGATGCCCTTGTTACCGTGGCGGCCGGCCATTTTGTCACCCACGGAGATCTTCCGCTTCTGGGCGATGTAGACCTTGACCAGCTGGACCACGCCCGGGGGCAGTTCGTCCGGCTGGAAGACCTTGTCGATCTGATCCTCGGTCCGCTCACGAACACGGTCGATGCGGTTCTGCGCCTCATCGAGCAGGCGGCGAACCTTTTCGCTTGCCTCCTTGTTCTGAACCTTGAGAGTGGTCAGGTCGACCTTGTTGTAGTCGATCTCGTCGATGCCGGACTTGGTCAGCTTGGTGCCCTCGTCCAGGTACGGCTCGACCGTCCCCTTCTTGAGCATGAGTGAAACCGTCTGACGCTGCAGAAGGCTGTTCATTTCGTCGTTGCGAGCATCGACGATGCGCTGAATCTCGTCCTTCTCGGTCTGGCGAAGCTCACCGATGCGTGCACCGTGCTCCTTTTCCAGGAGCGGATCATCGATCCGGCGTGAGAAGATCTTCACGTCAATGACGGTACCGTTCATTCCCGGCGGAACGCGCAGGGACGAGTCCTTCACGTCCTTGGCCTTCTCACCGAAGATGGCGGTCAGCAGCTTCTCTTCCGGCGAAAGCTCGGTCTCACCCTTCGGCGTGATCTTGCCCGAGAGGATGTCGCCCGAGGACACGCGAGCACCGACCCGCACGATTCCGCGCTCGTCGAGGTCATTGAGCGACTCCTCGGCGACGTTGGGGATCTCACGAGTGATCTCTTCCATTCCGCGCTTGGTGTCGCGGACGTGGAGTTCGAGCTCCTGAATGTGGATCGAGGTAAAGACGTCGTCCTTCACCAGCTTTTCGCTGATGACGATGGCGTCTTCGTAGTTGTACCCGTAAAAGGGCATGAAGGCGACCAGGATGTTCCGGCCCAGGGCGAGTTCACCATTGTCGGTGCTCGGCCCGTCGGCAAGGATGTGCCCCGGCTTGATCTTCTGGCCCTTGACGACCAGGGGGCGCTGGTTGATCGCCGTATCCTGGTTGGTCCGCCAGAACTTCTTGAGCATGTAGCGGTCGTACTGCGCCAGCTTGGCCAACGGCTGGTCGCTGCCATCGCCGTCCATACCGGTATCGACGATGATCTCGTCGGCGGTGACGTGAACCACTTCTCCGCCGCGGCGCGAAGTGATGACCGCACCGGAGTCGCGGGCCAGCTTGAACTCAAGCCCGGTTCCGACGAGCGGCGAGTCCGTGTACAGAAGCGGAACCGCCTGGCGCTGCATGTTCGAGCCCATCAACGCGCGGTTGGCGTCGTCGTGCTCGAGGAACGGAATCATGGCTGCGGCGACCGAGACCATCTGGGCCGGTCCAACGTCCATGTAGTCGATCGCTTCCGGCCGCAGGAGCGGGAAGTCACCACGCTCACGGCAGAGGACGAACTCGTTGGCAAAGGTGCCACCCGGGTTCAACGGTGCATTCGCCTGGGCGATGCGCACCTCTTCCTCTTCGTTGGCCGAGAGCCATTCGATCTTGGCGGTGACCTTGCCCTTCTTCACCACGCGATAGGGCGTCTCGATAAAGCCGAGATCGTTGATCCGCCCATAGGTGGTGAGCGACGTGATCAGTCCGATGTTCGGACCTTCAGGCGTCTCAATCGGACACATGCGACCGTAGTGCGAATAGTGCACATCTCGCACCTCGAAGCCGGCGCGCTCACGCGTCAGACCACCCGGTCCCAGCGCGGACAGACGACGCTTGTGCGTCATCTCGGCCAGGGGGTTGGTCTGGTCCATGAACTGCGACAGCTGCGACGAACCGAAGAACGCCTGAATCACGGCGGAAACCGTGCGGGCATTCACCAGGTCGTCGATGTTGATCTTCTCGGGGTCGGTGTTGATGGACATCCGCTCTTTTACAAGGCGGGCCATCCGCGACAGACCAACCGAGAACTGGTTAGCGATCAACTCGCCGACCGTCCGAACCCGGCGGTTTCCGAGATGGTCAATGTCGTCCGTGAAGCCGCGACCCTCGGAGAGTTCGACCAGGTAGCGCAGGATCGACACGAAGTCGTCCTTGGTCAGAACCGTCTCGCTCTTGGGCGCGTTGACGCCGAGCCGCTGATTGATCTTGTAGCGACCCACACGACCGAGGTCGTAGCGCTTCGGATTGAAGAAGACCCGGTCCAGCGCGGTGCGGGCGGTCTCCACATTGGGAGCTTCGCCCGGACGCAGAAGGGAATAGATCGCGTAGAGCGCCTCATCCTCGCTGGTGGTGGGGTCCTTCTTGATGGTGTTCTTGATGACCGGCGACTGACGGGTGCCATCGGCCTCGCTCTTGTACACCTTCATCTTGTTGATGCCGGCACGCTCGAGCAGCTCGATCGTGTCTTCGTCGATGACCGACGATTCCTCGACCAGAATCTCCCCGGTGTCAGGATCGACAAGGTCTTCGGCAAGGACACTGCCCTCGAGTTCAGCCCGTGAGAGCTTGTCCTCGAAGTTGACCTTGGTCTCGCCGACTTTGAAGAAGAGCTGGTACAGATCAGCGTCGGTTCCGTAGCCAAACGCACGCAGAAGCGCGGTGGCCGGGAACTTCTTTTTCTTGTCGATGTGCACGTAGCAGATCGAGTTGATGTCGAGCGTGAACTCGACCCAGGACCCGCGGAACGGAATGATCCGTGCCGAGTGCAGCTTGGTGCCGTTCGGATGGACGCTGTCTTCGAAGACAACACCCGGCGAACGGTGCAGCTGACTGACGACGACGCGCTCAGCCCCGTTGATGATGAAGGTACCCAGCTCCGTCAGGAGCGGGAGATCCCCGAGATAGACTTCCTTTTCGATGATGTCCCGGGGGCGCTTCTCCTCGTCGGGATCACGCTTCTGACCCTCTTCAGGCTGCTCCCAGACAATCAGGCGCAGCTTCGCCTTCAACGGCGCTGCGTAAGTCATGTCGCGCTCGATGCACTCCTCCACGGAGTACTTCGGCTCGCCCAGACTGGCAGAGACGTATTCAAGGGTGAAGTTCTCGTTCACGTCCGAGATGGGGAAAATTTCCCCAAAGACGCGATCGAGACCGAAGTCCCACTGCTCCGTCGGATCCAATTGCGACTCGACAAGCTTCTCGAACGACCTGAGCTGAACGTCCAGCAAGTTCGGCATCGGCATAACCGACTCAAGCTTACCAAAGCTCACAATCGGACGACCATCATTCCGAATATCCAACGGGATTCCCCCCTTGAACGGATTCCGACCCCTCCACCACTGGCAGGCCGGCCATTTTTCGCGACTCGTATACCATCAAGCGCCAAAACCCCCAACCACAAAACCTGCATGGCGGGGATGGCGCGCGACCCGGAAAACCGGATCGGACCTTACGACGGCGGCAAGGTCAGAGGAGTGGGACCGGCCCGGAAACAATCCGGACCGGCCCGCACCCTTCCTGAACTACTTCAGCTCGACTCCTGCACCCTGCGCTTCGAGCTTCTCTTTGAGCGCCTCGGCCTCGGTCTTGGAAATGCCTTCCTTGATCGCGGTCGGAGCGTTGTCAACGGCTTCCTTGGCTTCCTTCAGGCCAAGACCGGTGATCTCGCGAACGACCTTGATGACCTGGATCTTCTTGTCACCAGCGCCCGTAAGGATGACGTCAAACTCTTCCTGCTCAGCGGCGGCTTCAGGAGCGGCGCCAGCGACGGCTGCCGGAGCGGCCATAGCGACAACGTTGAACTTCTCCTTGAACGCCTCAACAAACTCGGACAGCTCGAGAACGGTCATGTTGCCGATGGTCTCAAGCAGTTTTTCGTGATTCGTAGCCATTGTACTGAATTCTCCTAATTAAACCCGGCATAGAAGCCGGCGGTGGGGTTCCAGGCTTATTCGCCAGCTTCTTTTTTTGCCTTGTAGGCGTCCAGAAGGCCGGCGGCCTCCTGCAACTTTCCTTCGAGAGCCTGCGCGAACATCGCCATGGGGGCCGACAGCGCTCCAGCCAACTCGGACAGCAGTACCTCGCGAGGAGGCAGCTTTGCGAGGGCGTCAATCTGGGCAGCGCTCAACAGGATATTGTCGAGCACACCAGCCTTGAACACCGGGCGATCGTTGTTCTCTTTCGCGAAGTCCGTAAGGACCTTGGCCGCGGAAACCGCGTCGTCGTATCCAAACACCACACCGGTCGGACCGATGAGCGATTCGGACAAGTCCGGCATCTCCGTATCAGCCAGTGCGATCTTGACCAGTCGGTTCTTCCCGACAAGGTACTCGGCTCCGTTCTCACGAAGCTTTTCGCGCAGGACCGTCATGGACTTCACGTTCAGACCACTGAAGTCGGTGAGATACATCACCGTCGTCCGGGCCAGACGCTCGCGGATATCTGCAACAACGGTTGCCTTTTCCGTTCTTTTCATGATCAACCCTTCCTGTAGAGGTTGGGGTCGATCGACACGCCCGGTCCCATCGTGCTCGAAACGGTGACACTCCGAATGTAGGCGCCCTTGGCGGCCGAAGGCTTGGCCCGAACGATCTGGTCCATGAAGGCACCCAGATTCTCGGCAAGCTGCTGCGGCTCGAAAGAGACACGACCGATTGGCACGTGAACGTTTCCGGTCTTGTCGACGCGGAACTCGATCTTACCCGCCTTGATCTCCGACACGGCCTTGGCCACATCAAAGGTTACCGTCCCCGCCTTGGGGGTTGGCATGAGCCCGCGCGGTCCAAGAACGCGTCCGAGAGGTCCGACCTTACCCATCATGTCGGGGGTCACGACCATCACGTCGAAATCCAGCCAGCCTTCGTTCTGGATCTTCTCGACGTATTCGGCGCCGACGAAATCGGCTCCTGCGTCCTGGGCCTCCTTCTCTTTCTCCCCCTGGGCGATCACGAGCACACGCGCCGTCTTTCCTGTCCCATGGGGCAGAACGACGGTACCGCGCACGATCTGATCAGCCTTCCTGGGATCCACGCTGAGACGCGTGGCCACTTCAACCGATTCATCGAACGCGGCATAAGCCAGGTCCTTGACCAGCTGAACGGCTTCGGAAGGAGCGAAGCTCACACCCGCCGGGATCTTCTCCCTGGCGCTGCGATACTTCTTTCCGTGTTTTGGCATAATCTCTGAGCCGTCTCGTTTACAATCCTCCCACCGGTGGCGGCTCGCACTCGGTGGTCATCGGAGACCGTTCGCAGATGACTACGAACGGCTTACGGCGCCGGGTTACCCCGACCCCAATTCTTAGCCTTCGATCTCAATTCCCATCGAACGGGCCGTTCCGGCGATCTGCTGGATCGCCGAATTGATATCGTTCGTGTTCAGGTCGGGCATCTTGATTTCCGCGACTTCCTTCAACTGAGCCAGCGTAACCTTGGAGACCTTGTCCCGGTTCGGCACGGCGGAGCCCTTTGGCAGGTTCAGATGCTTCTTCAGAAGAACCGCAGCCGGCGGCGTCTTCGTGATGAAGGTAAAAGAACGGTCGGCATAGACGGTGATCTCGACCGGAGTCGTGATCCCACCCTTCTCCTGGGTCCGTGCGTTGAACTGCTTGCAGAACTCCATGATGTTGACGCCGTGCGCACCCAGCGCAGGGCCTACGGGCGGTGCCGGATTAGCGGCGCCAGCCTTCACGTGGAGCTTGATGAACCCTATGACCTTCTTCGCCATGACTCTATCCCTCGATCAGTAACCCGAACGCGTAAGCGCCGGTCAGTAGCCCTTCAACTGGGTGTAGTCCAACTCGACAGAGGTGGGTCGGCCGAAAAGCGAAACCTCGACCTTGACCTTGCCCTTGTCCGGGAGGACTTCCTGCACGGTACCGGAGAAGTCGGTGAAGGGGCCCTGCATGACCTCCACGACCTGCCCGATCTGGAACGGGATGTCGTCCTGCTTGTCTTCTCCGGCACCCGGAGTCTCGACGCCGAGGATCTTGTTGATCTCCTCGTCGCGGAGCGGCTGGGGCGTACGGCCCGAGCCGACAAACTTGATCACACCCTGGATGTGATTGATCACATGCTGAGTGCGTTCGTTCAACACCATCTGCACGAGCACGTAGCCCGGGTAGAGGCGCTTGGTAACGGCGACTCGTTTGCCGTTCCGGATCTCGAGCGTTTCCTGGGTCGGAACCAGAACCTGTGAGATCTCCCGGTCATCGGGATTCTCGGCTGGCTCATCCTCAATCTTCTGCTGGATGAGCCTCTGGACCTTGTTCTCGTGCCCGGAATACGACTGGATCGCGAACCAGCTCTTATCGGAAGACATCAGGTTGTGAAGATTCCCATGATGAAGTTGATGACGGAACTCACGGTGAGGTCCATCAGCCAGATCATCGCCGCAATGAGAATACAGAATAGGATCACGACGATGGTCGCGGACTTTAGCTGCTCGTAGTCCGGCCAAGTGACCTTCTGGAGTTCTTCCCAGCATTCCTCGAGAAAAACCTTCGTTTCTGAAATCTTCTGAATGGCCATGGAGTTACTTCGTCTCCTTGTGGCCGGTGTGCGTCTTGCACCGACGGCAATACTTCCGGTACTCCACCCGCTCGGGGTGAAGGCGCTTGTTCTTCGTCTTCGAGTAGTTCCTCTCCTGACACTCGGTACAGGCGAGGATGATCTTGTCCCGCATGGCGCGACCCTCTCGTTCAAAGTGCCCCGGAGTCGCGCAACCGCACGATGTCAGGGCAATGTGCCACGAGCCCCGGAAGGGCTCAATCAGGCTGAAAAGTCGATCCTCTCAGCCGTTCCGAACGGTGCCCGGAGGCCCGGCGCGAAGCCGGACCCCCGGAACCCATCCAGCTCTTACTCGATGATTTCAGTGACGACGCCCGCACCGACCGTGCGACCACCCTCACGAATCGCGAACCGGAGCTCCTTGTCCATGGCGATCGGCGTAATCAGCTCGACCTCCATCTGGACGTTGTCGCCCGGCATGACCATCTCG
>JBDNHE010000189.1:0-4891 GCA_041688945.1 Gemmatimonadota bacterium
TCGCTTTGACCTTGAGGTCGATCACCGAAAGATTTCGGTGGCGCAGAGCCGCGGCCGACAGCCGGCCCCGGTAGAAGACATGCCCCAGGCCGCATCCGTGATCGACGCCACTCCATCCCTTCATGCCCTGCCCCAATCCGGAGAAACCCGGATCGTGTTTTGCGGGCACCAGGTGCAGACCGAGCGGTCGCATCAGGTAAAGATGGTGGTGACCGTGGAGTGGGACGGGACGCGCTACGACGGTGAGGCCACCGGCCCCGACGTTCCGCGCAACCGACTTGAGGCCGTCGCTTCGGCGACTCTTACAGCAATTGAAGCCGCCCTGGCCAGCGAGGAGCCCAAAGAGCTTCCCGCCCTGGTGCTGGACGGCGTGAAGTCGGTCGAAGCCTTTGACCGCAAATATGTCCTGGTGTCCGTACACGCGATCACCGGAAGGAATCGGACTGCACTGGCCGGCTCGGCCGCCGTAGACGATTCACCCGATCGCGCTGTGATCATGGCCACCCTGCAGGCCACGGACCGTTGGGTCCGCGGCCGCATTTGACCCAGACTACCAAGGAGGTCCCCCCCGGTTCGTCAAGAGCGAAGCTGAGCGGCTAAGCGAAGCGCAGCGATTTGCACCTAGCGGGCAAGTCGACTCCGTAACTCAAAGGAGGTGATTCATGTGCTCTTTAGCTCTCTGTTCGATTTCTTCGGGGCTGCTGTCTCGATACTCGGCCGCGGTTTGCTGAGTTGGTAAGGACGAACCGGGGGGAAGTCTCCCGCCCATGAGCCGAATCCACGTCTACGTTGGCCTGATATGCATTGGCGCGATTGCGGCGATGCCCATCGTGCCATGGGCGGATCTCGCGGCGATGCCGGCGGACAGTTCAGTTGCGTTCGCTGTACTCATGATCTTAGGGCTGATCTCCGAGCGCTTGACCGTTGCGACGAGCGTCGGCCAAAGCGGTGGTACGCACTCTGTCGTTTTCATTCCCCTCCTCGCATCGGTTCTTCTCTTCGGAGCTGCTGGCCCGGTTGCGTTCATCGCTCTCACGGGCACGATCGGTGAGTTCCTTTTCAGGAAGAAGGGACTAGTCCGAGGGGCTTTCAATGTTGCGCAGTATCTTCTCGCGACTGCCTTAGCCGGATGGCTCTTCGCTTGGAGCGGAGGACATCCCCTCGCCACGGCCGGGGTTGGGAATTCGGTGGAATTCTCGCTTCAGCTGATTCCTTTCGTGGTTTTTGCGCTGACGCTAATGGGCCTGAACCAGGTCTTTGTCGCGCAGGCGATCGCGCTGAGCCAGGGTAGCGAATTTCGAGCGGTTTGGAAGAAGATCATCGGGAAGGCCGGTGCGAATGTCTTTTACGATTTTCTTATCTCGCCGGTCGCAATCGTTATCGCTCTACTCGGTGTCGAGCTCGGCTACGGTGGACTACTTATTGCCGTCCTTCCGCTCCTGGCGATCCGACACGCCTATCTGACGAGCTTTCGTCTGCAGCAAGCGAACCGGGACTTGCTGGAAGCCCTAGTCAAGGCGATTGAGACCCGGGACCCCTACACGTCGGGTCACTCTCGGCGCGTCCAGGTGGTTTCGGCTAGGATTGTTGAAGCGCTGCACCTGCCCGCGCGTCGCGCGGAGGAGATTGTTCAGGCAGCATTGCTTCACGACATCGGAAAAATTGACGCGGTCTATACCGAGATTCTGAAGAAGCCAGACGCGCTATCAGATGACGAACGCCGTGTCATCGAGTCCCACGTAGCAAAGGGAGTCGAGCTTCTAACCTCGTTGGCGTCCTTCCCTTCGGGCGTCATCGAGTCCGTAAGGCATCACCATGAACGCGAAGATGGCAACGGCTACCCAGACAAGCTTCGTTCGGGTTCGATCCCACTTGGAGCCAAGATCATCGCTATCGGCGATGCCGTCGATGCGATGCTTTCCGACCGACCCTACCGAGCGGCGTTGCCGGTGTCGGTTGTTAGAGACGAGCTCACGAAGTTCTCGGGTATTCAGTTCGATGCATCTCTGGTCGAGCTAGTCACGACCGGTTCGATGCTAGAGGAACACGCCGAGGAGGTGGCCCTCCAACGCCGAGCGGCGCCGCTGGTAGATTTGGTTCAAGACTCGCCTGCGACTAGTCCCGACCAGCCCCGGCGACAGCTACTGAGGTCAGTTCCGTCGACCGAATGAGCTCGTTGGTTCGCTTGTCCAAATCGTCGTCTCTTAGGTCAAACTGTTCTCGGATCCGTTGCTCCTCTCGCATAAGATAGAGGCGCTGAGGAACGAACCGGATGGCCGCGTTCTGACATTGACTGAGGACGCCAAGGGCTTCTTGCACCCGACCTTTCTTCAGAACACGACCCACCACGAATAGGCTCGGCAGAGTCAGGTCGGCCGTCCACGGAAGGGTTGGATCGGAATGGACCGTCTGCTTCCGAGCTAGGGCCACTCTGCCGATCGCTAAACTGCTTATCCCCAGGCCCGCAGAGATAACGTCACTTAAAAAGCGGCGGGCTCCAGGGGTCGCAACTCGCCGCGCCTCGGTGAACAGCTCAAAAGCGGTTGTATGGTCGCCCGTCTTGAGTGCGAGTTCCCCGTTATTTACGAGGAGATTCAGTTGTTCATCCGGTGCGTCCATCCCTCGGATGGTTTCAGCGGCTTCCAAAAGTCTCTCACTCGCGCTTGAATAACGGCCGGTGTCGAGGAGCCACACGGCCTGATTCGCGATGGCGGTGTATCTCCAGCGACGGTCTGGAATGGCATCGTGACCTTCAGCAAGGAGGTGTAGTGTCGTGCGTGCCTCCTCCGAATCGCCTAGGCCCTGATACATCAGGCCGATGAACAACCGGTGGGCGGATCTTAGTTCGTGTTCGCCGTTCTGCTGGCTCTTCGCCAGATCCAAGGCCTGGCGCGCCGCGTCGAGACCCTCAATGGGGTCGCCGAACACTACGTGAAGCGCACGAAGCATGAGTACCTGCCACCAGGCATCCGTCTCGAGCTCAAGTTGGTGCCGTGGCAATGAGGAGATGATCTGACGGGCGCTCTCCGGTCGCCCGGCCCGTTCCGCAAGGCGCACGCAGTGTTCGAGCGCGTCGAAGTCGGCGAGGGTTCGGAGTTGACTGAGGTCCAATCGATTGACTAGGACCTGAAACGCCTCATAGGCGTCCCTCAGCCCCAACTGCGCCTCAAGTGCGAGCAGTAGGGTCTCGCTCCTACGTGCAATAGAAGTCCCTCTATCGCTCAATTCAACCGCCTTCTCCATATGCGAACGAGCCCTACGCGCCGATCGAGTCGCTATCAACAATTCACCCAATAGCATGTGACCCTCGGCAGAAACCGACCGGTCATCGGAAAGCGTTGCAACTCGGGCGAGACGCTCCTGCTGATTGGGCCGAACTCCAAGCTTGGCCGCTTGGGCCAAGCGAAGCGCCTCCGAACATGAGTCCGACCGCGAGTCAGAGGCCGCGTCGTGATAGAGGAAGTCAATAAGTCGCTCTGGTGAGTCTCGAAGCCTCGACGCGAGGCGTTCGTGTATCGCTTGTCGGATCTCGTCGCGGATAACGCGGTCCGATACTTCCTCAAAGACTGCGTGTCGAATGCGGTATCCACTCTGCCGAACGATCAACCCCAGATCGACGAGGGTCTGCATGTGACCAGCGGCAATCGGGTAGGAGATGCCGAGGTCAACTGCTGCCTCGGAAATACTGATCCCAGGCTCCTGACGGACCAGGTAGAGGCTGGCCGCTGCCTCCGGGCCGAGCGCTCGAACCAGCCCATCGAATGCAGTCGATGGATCTTCAGTTCTCTCGAGTGCGCCGTGGTTTCTCCGCATCAGCTCGAGGGCCAGCAACGGATTGCCCTCCAGCCGATCTGGGGAGATGGGCCTCTCCGAACCGAGCAGTCGCCATAGCTCTCGCACCGCTTCTGGTGACAGGGGCCCGAGGAGAACAGGCTCCGCCTCCACAGCAATGGGATCACGACCTGTTGCCTCTACCGGCCTTGCGACCAGCAAGAACGTACAGTTTTCGCAAGCTGCGGCGACGCTAGGAATGCTGGCGTTCGTAAATGGATCGGCGACATGGAAGTCGTCGACAACGACCACGACCGGATCGAACTCGGAGACTAGCCCAAACCCCGCGACGACTCCGTCGATCAGGGACTGCAGTGGTCTTGAAGAGGTGTTCGCCCCTCGATAGTAGAGGTCCTCCAGGGCTGGACTGCGGCTACGTCGGACGTCGACCTCGGTAAGTGCGGTCCTGAGAAGGTCTGGCAGCGGGCCGAAGTCCATTCGTGATTGAGCCCCGCAATCAACCCAAAACACTTCTACGCCCTCGGCAAGGAGACGTGCCTGGACCTCTCTGGCCAGCCTCGTCTTACCAATTCCGGCTTCCCCGTGGAGGAGCACCGTAGTCGCTTCCTTGAGGACCCGGGAAACACGGGCGATCTCCATTTCGCGTCCGACAATGGGAGGCTCCACCGACGCCTTCCTTGTCATCTTCCGTGTTGCGGCCGCCTTGGTAGCATCGGTAAGCGACCTCGCGGCTCGGCCGGAATGGGGAAACTCAGCGACCCAGTCATTCGCAAGCTGAGTCAGTCCAGCCCAGTCTGATATCGACACTAGATGCTGAAAGGCGGAACTCAGCTCCGCCTCCCGCTTTCGCCCCGCCTCCACCCGCACGCCGTCCAGCCAGTGCTCAAACGTGCCGGACTCAATCGGACAACGGTACTCCGTCGCCCCCGCGATCCACACCACTTCGGCCTCACTCCTGAGTGCCAGGTGTGTGCCGGTGGCCTGAACCAGCTCACGGCCGGCCTTCTGGCCCAGTGAATAAAGAATCTGGCGCAGTCGCTGCCGGGTCCCGGAGCCGTCGTCCTCGTCCCAGACCAGGGAGATCAGACGTTCGCGTTCA
>JBDNHE010000190.1:0-8403 GCA_041688945.1 Gemmatimonadota bacterium
AGAAAGTGACGATCGCCACCGGGAACCGTCGCCAACACCGTAGCCCCGCCTTTGAACCAGACTGTCAGCTGAGTCGGCAGCCGATATGTCTTGTCAAAAGGGGGCGCCGGCAGGGCATTGATGACACCGGCCACCCCTTCCCCCAGGCAACTCACGCCGAGATAAGGCATGCCGCTACCGGGATCGGGTGCCCAGGTGGTCAGAGCCCCGTCCCAGGTGAACTCGGTTACGCGATGCAGTCGCGGATCCCAGGCGGTCAGCCCGCCGGGTGAGCACTCCCCCACAAGGGTCAAATACCTGAACTCACCGGGACCTTCACCGTCGCGACCGAACACCTGTTCAAACTCACCGGTGCGAGAGAAAATCCGTATCTGTGAGCTTGCACCATCCGCGACCACGATCCGCCCGTCGCCAGCCAGGAGCACGTCGCTGATCCTCGAAAACTGCAGTTCAGGCGCTCCCGCAATGGCGCCGAGGGTGAGCCCCACCGGGTCCACGGTCCACCGATCAGCCAACGTCCAGGCGGGGGTGGTATTGTCGACGGAGGGGACGTCCTGGGGCGGAACCGCTGTCTGCGCATCGAGGGCGGCTCCACCGAGCACCATCGCGAGCAAGAGGCAGTACGGGTTCACCCTCATCTGTTTGGCTTCTCCAGCCCGTCCAGCCTTTCCAACAAGGCGTCGACCTTGGCCGGCAGACGGGCCGGCAACCCCTCGCCGCCGTCCTTGATCCGTTGGTACTCCGACGCATTGGCCAAGCCGGTCAGCACCCGAGCCAGCTCTCGATTGTCCAAACCCAGCAAACTCAGATTGATGACAATCCCGTGAAACCCGCGGAGCCGGTTCACGGCCAACTGAACCCTGCGCAGCACGTCGACCGACTGGCCATGCAAAGCGGCCTCGTTCAACTCCAGCCGAACGCCCCCGCCCTGCGTCGGGCTGGCTCGTTCGATCTGGCCCCAACTGAGGGCGAATGGGCCTGCGATGTAGGAACTGCGATCAACCAGCCCGTGCTCGTCCCATTCCACCACGGGGCGGCCGGTAAAGAAGCGCCGGAAGAACTGCAGGGACGCGAGTCCCGCCGGAAGCCCGAGCACCAGCCCAGCCGCGGAGGAGAACGTGGGACCCGCGACGCCTATAGCGACCGGGACTGCGGCAAGGATGAGCGCGGCCAGTAGACTCTCCGTCCGGCGCCACCACCCCAGCCGGAGTTTCCCCGCCATCTTGGCGGATCGTTCTGGCAGATTGGCGATCGCCCCGTGCGGTTCCTTCGGCAGCCTCTTGGTAAACCAGTCCAATCGCTCAGCTCCCCGGGCGGGGCTGTGCCACTGCGGAACGCGGGAGCGCCATTTCAATCTGGGCCCGATAGCGAAGGAGCTCGCCCGCCAGTACCGCCGCCCGCGCCCTGTACCCGAGATCCACGCCTGTCCTCATCGCCATTCTGCGCCCGGTTGGGGGTGGCGTATCCTGCTCCTCCTACCGCGCAGTCTACACACTGTCCCACGGCTCTCGCAAGCAGCTCCTGCAACCGTCCAATGCAACCAAATGAATCCTGGCGGCGTCGGATTCGTAGGGGTGGGCAACCGGAGACAGCCAATCGGGCGGTCCGGTAACTGGGAGGATGAGGATGATGTTCAGAATACGGAAAGGCAGTCTGAAGTGGGACATTCTTGGGGGAGCCTTCGCGCTTTTCGCCATCGCGATGCTCTTGAGCTCGCCCACCTGGGCCACCACGCCGGATCAGACCGTCGACCACGTGGATTCAGTCAGCATTGTGGATTCGATCGACTTCGAGGTCGACTGCATCTGAGGTAGGCTTGGCGCGAATCAGCCGCCGCCCCAGGTGAGACGACCCCCCAGGTAGAGACCACGGCCCGGTGAACGGAACCCGAACGCCTCGACGTAGTCCTTGTCCGCCAGGTTTTCGCCTCGGAGGGTCAGTTCAACGCCCGGCCGTCCGCCCTGGGCACGGAGCACCTGAGCGCGGACGCTGACATCAAACAAGGTGTAGGCATCGAGGACTACCGCGGCCGCCGGGAACGCATTGAAGTCGCGATCCGAGCGGTCGCCGGTGTAGCGAGCAACGGCATCGAAATGCAGTTCGGGAAGAACCTCCAGACCGAAGCCCAGGCGACCACTCTGCTCGGGGCGCCGCAGCAGCGCTTCTCCCCCAACGAAGGACGCCCCCGCCCCGCTGGCGAATCCGGCGTCAGTCACCTTGGTCTTCAACAGCGTGAAGTCGCCGAACAGGTTCAGGCGCCCCGCTCGTGCACTGGCCCCCAGCTCCAGACCACGTGAATCCGCTTTCGCCACGTTGTAGTAGTTCGGAGCCCCCGGCGTGGGGGTCACGCCCGTGTACTGAATCAGATCCCCAAACGACTGATCGAACCAGGTGGCCTGCAGGTTCAGATTCCCGTTCAGCAGGCTTTGCTCAACACCGACCTCCCAGGAGGTGCTGGTTTCGGGCCTGAGGTCTGGATTTCCAAGTGCGAATCCCTGCGCAAAGGTCTCGAAGAAGGTGGGCTCCTTCATGGCCGTGCCGGTCACGCCGCGCAGTCGGGTCGTCTCGCCGATCGGGAGCGATAGGCCCAGCTGCCAGGCGGTGAAGTCACCGTAGCGCTCATTGTCCTCAACTCGGACGCCCGCATTGGCCGAGACCGGCCCGACCGCGCTGCTCAGATGCAGGTAGCCGGCGCGATTGTCTCGGCTGTTCGTGCTGCGGCCATTCGAGTTGCCCCACTGTGACAGGGACTCGTTGAACGACCGGACGCGCTGCTCCTCGATCTCAAGGCCGGCGGTGAGCGCGGAGTTGGCGCTCAGCTCAACGCTCCCGCGCAGATCAAAGGCGTTCCGGCGATAGGCGTCCAGGCTCTGGAACCCCCAGCTGCCCAGCGTGTCGGCCGGCGAATCCTGGAGATCGTCAGTCCCGCTGTTGATGCTGTACGACGAAGCGAGCGCCCGCAGGCTGACGGTGGTCCCGATCTGCCGATCCAGCGCGATGGAGAACGAGTTCTCGTCCCCGTAGCTGAACTGATTCCGGTCCACCACGGCGCCGCTGAAGTCGGTCGGGAAGTTGTACTGCCGATCTCCCAGCCGCGCGCTCACCGTGGCCCGGGTGCGGGAGTCGAGGTCGAGCGTGGCCTTGCCGGACAGCACCGTGTTCTCGTGCCCGTTGTTGAACTCAAGCAGGCCGTCTGTCCTGTACCGGGCCAATGAGACGGCCCAGGAAGCGTTGTTGGAGCCGCCATTCAGATCGACCGAAGAATCGAAGCGGCCGAAGCTGCCGGCCCGCAACTGAGCCCCCATGCGGGTCGGCCCATCGCCGGACCGGGTGATGATCTGAATGACTCCGGCCACCGCGTCTGAACCGTGCAGCGCGCTCGAAGGCCCCCGAACGATTTCGATGCGCTCAATGTTCTCGGTCGTCAGGCTGGAGAAGTCGAATGCCCCGCCCGGCTGGTTCACCTGGACGCCGTCCACGAGCACCTGCACATAGTCGCTCTCACCACCTCGAAAGAAGATGGAGGTCACGGCTCCGAAGGACCCGCCCCGCACCACCGCGATACCCGGGACCTCGCGCAGGACGTCGGCCACTGAGCTGACCCCACTGGCCCGGATTGCATCACCCTGGATCAGGGTGATGTGGTTGCCGAGTTCAGAGAGATCCTGAGGGGTCGGTGACGCGGTGACGACCACGCTGTCGATGACGACGGGGGTCTGCGCAGTGACGGCCTCAGCCGACAGGGCGACCAGGCCGGTAAGGACCAGGCCGGTAAGGATCAGGCCGGTAAGGATCGGGCCGGTGAGGATCGGGCCGGAAATTGCGGCGCGCGAAAACACACGAGAAAGGCGAATCATGTCGCACTCCCTTCCCACCCACGTGGGAAATGGCGGATACCGCGGGAGTGCACGACGCAGTCGAGCAGAGGTGTCGACGGGTCGAAGGCTACCCCCACGAGTGTCCTGTCGGGCAGCGTGGGGGTCAGGTCTCCTGGCTTTGAGGCCGATCGATTCGCCTTCCCAGAGCTCTCGCTCCAGTGGCCGATGAATCGTCGTTCCGGACTCTTTGGGTCCGGTCCTCTTACAGTGGCGGGGCCGCGCCGGATTCTCACCGGCTTCCGGGTTGACCCCCCGCATCTTGTTGTGGACTAAAAATAGCCCAGCGTCATGGCGCGATCAATGGGAGGGTCATATCAGCTCGCCTAGCTGTCGTCTGATGCGCCGGGCAGGCGAGGCGTCCGGGCACTACTCCCCGATTGGAGCAGGCGGTCCGTGAACTCCTGCCGTTCCTCCATGAGTGACATCCGGGAGGTCACCGTCTCGAGCAGATCGTGGACGTGCTCCATCTCCTTGCTGCGCGAGGGATCCAGCCGTTCGCGAGTCATGACTTCCAGCAGATCACCCACTCGTTTGGCGATGGGGTGAAGGACCAGAACTCCACCGATGGTCAGGAACAGGGTCACCAAGATGACGGCCATTACGATGTTTTCGACGATGACAGGATCCATCGGCTTTGGTGACTCCAGCGTGAGATTGCTCAAGGCGGTTCTGCAGTACTGTACCCCCTACGCGACCGATTTCACACCGGTTTCGCGGGTCAGTCGTCCTGAAGCATTCGCTCGGGCGGATCATCCAGGTCGTCGAACTGCCCGCGGCGCACCGCCACCAGGAAGAGTGCCACAAAGACGGCACCCAGCCCCAGGGCCACCGGGATCAGAAAGATCAGAGCGTCCACGTCACCGACCTCCGTCCATGTGGTCCGACCCTGCGGTACGTCGCGCGTGGCGCTCTACCCCGGCCGCCGACATCAACACCAGCGAACTCGACAGTGGCATCAGAATCGCCGCGACCAGGGGGTTCACCAGTCCGGCAGCAGCGGCACCGACCGCAAGAACGTTGTAGGCGACTGACCGCCGCTGAGCGCGTCGGATCGCATCGCGGGTGTATCGGGCGATCCGAATCCCGGAGGCAACCGGGCGGATCGAGTCCGAGGCAATGACGCCATCGGCGATCAGGATCGAACTCGCGGCTCCCGTGCCCATGGCGACACCCGCATGGGCGGCCCCGAGGGCCGGGCCGTCATTGATGCCGTCGCCGGCAAAGAGCGGGTGAGCCCCCCTGGCAACCCGCGCTTCAAGCCATTCGGCCTTCGCCGCCGGGGACATCCGGCCATACATCTCATCGGCGCCCACGGCCTGACCGACGGCCACCGCACGATCCACATCGTCGCCGGACAGGATCGTGATCGGCAGGTCGAGGGCACGAAGCGCTTCGATTGCCTCTCGTGAATCCGATCGGGCGCGATCCTCGAGTTCGATGTGGCCGATCACACGGGGCTGCGGCCCACCACCCCCGCCCTCCACCCTGGAACGGTACTCCCGGTCGTGGGGCGGATGAATGGCCGGATCGGTCGCCCACTCCTTCAGCACCAACCGCTCCGCCCCATCCGCACCGAGGCTGAGCCAGCGACCGTCGAGCAGGCCGGATACACCGACTCCGACGGTCTCGGTCAGGTGATCGGCTGCGGGCAGCGGGATGCCGCGTTCTACGGCAGCCTCCAGGACGGCACGAGCGATCGGGTGGGCGCTGTACCGTTCCAGGCCGGCGGCCAGGCGTAGAACGTCATCGGCGGCCTCGACTACACGGATGGACCCGCCGGTCACTGTGCCGGTCTTGTCGAGGGCTACGGTATCGACCTCGGCGAGGCGAGCCAGGGCTTCTGGTGACCGGAGCAGGAGGCCGCGGCGGGCGGCGGCGCCGATCCCTGCCGATGCGATGAGCGGATGGGCGAGGGCCAGCGCGCACGGACAGGCGACGACCAGAACGGCCACGGCCGCCGGGATTGCCACCTCCAGTCCCCGGGCGAACCACCATCCTCCCAGCGTGGCGGCAGCGATCGCCAGCGTCAGGCCGGTAAACCAGGGGGCCAGTCGATCGGCCAGCGTGGGACGCACGGGACGGTCCACCGCATCGCGAACATGGTCGGCGATCGACTGAACGGCGGTGTCCCTGCCAATCGCCCGGACCTCGATTTCCAGCGAACCGTCCTGAACCACGGTGCCGGCATAGACCTCCCTGCCCGGATCGACGACGGTCGGTCGCGATTCCCCGGTCAGCAGCGCCATTCCCACGCTGGCCGAGCCGGCCAGCACGATCCCGTCCGCCGGGATTTCCTGCCCGGCACCGACGGCGACGCGGTCCCCGGCGACCAACTCGGCCGTCGGGACGAAGGCGACGGAGCCGTCCGCTTCCAGCTTGCGCGCCTCCAGCGGGACGGACGCAGCCAGTGAGAGTGCCGCATCTGCCGTCCGGCGGCGCCCATGGCTTTCAAGTACCCGGCCGGCCAGAAGCAGGGTAATCAGCATCCCCAGCGAATCGAGATACCCGTCACCACTCGCCAGTACAGTCACGGTGAAGGCGTGGCCGTAGAGGATGGTGATGGCCAGTGCGATGGGGAGGTCCATGTGCAGGACCCGCCGCTTGAGGCCGGCCACCGCGCCGCTGAAGAAGGGCCCGGCGGCCCAAAGCGTCAAAGGCGTCGCCAGGATCAGCGCCGTCCACTGAAACAGGGCCAGAAAACGCGGTTCCATTCCACTGGCCCATCCTGCGTAGACCGAGGCAGACAGGAGCATGATGTTCATGGTCGCGAAGCCCGCGAAGCCGAGCCGGAGCAGCAGCCCACGGTCCCAACGCTCTGAATCGCCCAGCACCCTGGGGCGGTAGCCCAAGGCCTCAATGCTGGCAGCAAGCTCGGGGAGGTCTGTGGACTCGGGATCCCACAGGAGTCGCGTCCGTCCGGTCGCATAGCTGACGTGTGCGGACTCGACCCCGGGTATTCCGCTCAGGACCTGCTCGGTGACCCAGACACACGCGGCGCAACGGAGTCCATCGATCTGTAGAGCGCAGGCGACCCGTCCGCTCTCCCTCTTCTCGACGGGGACGGTCCGCCACCCACCCTGCCCTCCCGAGGGGCGCGGGGGCAGAGCCTCTCGGCGCCGGTAGTAGTCCTGGAGTCCGGCTCCGTGGATGATCTCCCAGGCGTGGGCGCATCCGTTGCAGCAGAAGACGTCCTCGGCACCCTCGACGGCGGTACCACAGTGAGGGCACGCGGAGGTCACGCGACCGGAAGCCGTGTTCTCCCTGGGCTGCGAGGTCGCCACAGCGTCATCCTGTCCAGCGGAGTTTATCACCCGATCGGGGGCATCGATCAATCGTTCCGAGGCATCGACCAACCGACCGGAGGCGTGGCCCGCCTCGCGCATTCCGGTCGGTTCAGCGTTCCGCCGTGACATACGATTCCGAGACCTCATCCGCCCCCGATACTGCGATCCAGATGAAGGCAAAATTCACCAGTACGACCACGAGCAGGCCGCCAGCAATCAGCATCGGCCAGAGGCGATCTTTTGAGTCTGGCCTTTCCGTGGAACCGGGTCCGCTGCCGATCGAAGGGTTGGTCATTCGTTCTCCGCTCCGGTCTTGAACGTGGTAGGCAGAATCAATTCGAGTTCGGCCACCCTGACATGCACCGTAAACGGGATCGTTCGTTCCGTCGCCCGAGCTGCCGGAACGCGGATGACCAGGGGCACGGTCCGTGTCTGCTCCGAACCGAGAATAACCGCGGCGGTCAGGACCTCGGCACCGTCCAGGCCTTCCAGGTACACCTCGTAGGTCACGTCGCTGAGCTCGGGATCGTTGTTGGTGATCTTGAGCAGATAGGTGTTTCGCACCCAGCCATCGGCATCCGTCTGATACAGGGAGCCCGGCGTCCGATTCACCGAGGCCTCGAACGGAATCCGTCCAAACAGAAGAACTACCACCGCGGCGACCAACGTGGTCATGAGGGCTCCATAAACGACGGTGCGGGGCCGGATGCGCCGCGTCTTTCTTCCCTCGTCTTTGGCCATTGTGCTGTAGCGGATCAGCGTCTCATGGCCGAGCGGTTCCATGACGCTGGTGCAGGCATCCACACAGCGCGCGCACTGAATGCATTCCAGCTGAAAGCCGTCGCGAATGTCGATGCCCTGGGGGCAGACGATCACGCACTTCTGGCAGGCGATGCATCGTCCAGCGTCGGCTGCCGCTTTTCCTCCGCCCCTGGGTTCGCCACGCGGTTCGTCGTACGAAATCAGCCAGGTTTCATCGTCCGTCAGCGCAGACTGAAAGCGAGCGTAGGGGCAGAGATAGTTGCAGAACTGTTCGCGGAACCAGGTGAAGTCGATGTACCAGGCGGCGGTAAAGGCGGCCACGAGCCCGTAGGTGGTGCTCGAAGCCTGACCACCCCACAGCTCCCGTACTGGAACGAAGAGCGACAGCATGGCCATTCCCAGAAGGAAGGCCACCGCCAGAAAGGCGGTCCACTTTACGGCCTTTCTCCAGGCCAGGTCCCAACTCAGCCCTTTGCCAT
>JBDNHE010000191.1:0-46675 GCA_041688945.1 Gemmatimonadota bacterium
AGAAGAAGGCCGCTGCAAAGAAAAAGGCCAAGAAGAAGGCGCCGGCCAAGAAGGCCGTGAAGAAGGCCGCGCCGAAGAAGAAGGCTGCGCCGAAGAAGAAGGCTGCAGCAAAGAAGGCTGCGCCGAAGAAGAAGGCTGCGCCGAAGAAGGCGCCAGCCAAGAAAGCTGTTGCAAAGAAGGCGATGGCCAAGAAGGCCACCAGGAGGCCCCTCAGGATGAAGTAGGTCGGCTGACGAGCTCTCTCCGGATCTTGGAGAGTTGTCGGGCCGGATCCCTTCGGGGTCCGGCCCTTTCTCGTGCGTGTGATTCCGGTCCAGCCTCACAGACCCGACTGGCGGGTCGCCAAGTCCCTCCTCCGGAAACTATTTTCCTTGGCCCGGCTCTGGCACTTTTCGCCACTGTCGAGTGTTCTTGAGATCCCGAACACACCGCCGGTCCCCTTCGGAGATTTCGCCTTGCCATTTGTCCGCCAGCTCACCGCCATCATGTTCACCGACATGGTGGGCTACACGGCCTTGATGCAGCAGGACGAGCGCCTGGCCAAGTCCCAGCGGGATCGCCAGCGAAAGGTTCTGAAGGCCAGTGTCCACACGTTCGGCGGCCGCATTCTCCAGTTCTACGGCGATGGTACGCTCAGTGTGTTCCCGAGTGCGGTAGAAGCGGTTCGCAGCGCGATGGAAATTCAGGCGCATCTCTCGCAGGAGCCGCGGGTTCCACTCCGAATCGGCCTGCACACCGGGGACATCGTACACGATGACGACGGCGTCTTCGGGGACGGGGTCAACATGGCCGCCAGGATCCAGGCCCTCGCTGCGCCGGGTTCGATCCTGGTGTCGGACAAGCTCTACGACGACATCAAGAATCACACGGACATTCGAGTAACCTCGCTCGGAGCGTTCGCGCTGAAGAATGTCGCGCGACCCACCATAGTCCATGCGATCACCAACGAAGGACTCACGGTTCCTGATCCGGCCGATCTGCAGGCGTCGCGATCCCGCGATCTGAGAACGGTGGCCGTCCTGCCCTTCGTGAACATGAGTGCGGATCCCGAGAACGAGTTCTTTGCTGATGGGATGACCGAGGAGATCATCAACGCACTGACCCGGGTCAGCGGTGTCCAGGTCACGGCTCGGACCTCATCCTTCGCCTTCAAGGGCAGGAACGAAGATGTAAGAGAGATTGCGGCTCAACTGGGAGTCACCACCGTGCTCGAGGGCAGTGTTCGGCGGGCCGGCAACCGCGTGCGCATCGCGGCTCAGCTGATCAACGCAGAGGATGGCTACCACATGTTCTCGGAGGTGTATGACCGGCCCATCGACGACATCTTTGCGACGCAGGACGAACTTTCCGGGACGATTGTTGCCAGACTCGAGAAGCTGCTCGACCCGGCCGCTCCCGCTGCTCCCGCTCCGGGATCCAGCAACGGCCACTCAGACAGCCATCAGACCGCCCGCCCCCACTCGCACGACAGTGAGGCGTACACTGAATACCTGAAGGGCCGATTCTACGGGAACAAACGGACACCCAGCGACGCCCAGAGGGCGATACGGCACTTGGAGCGGTCCGCCGAGATGGATCCCACCTGCGCCCTGCCCTTCTCCTCACTCGCCACGATTTTTACCTATCTGGCGAGTATCGGTCAGCTGCCCGCGGAGGATGCCTACCCCAGGGCGGCCGCCTATGCTCGGCAGGCACTAGCACTCTCTGAGGGTGGGGGCGAGGGGCACCTGGCCCTGGGTGTGGTCAAGCTGTTCTACGAATGGGATTTCGACGGAGCCAGTCAGGCGTTTCAGAAGGCTCTGGAGCTGACGCCCGGGTCGGCCGATGCACACCATATGTATGGGAGGTTCCTGAAGGCCACTGGACAGCACCGGGCCTCGGTCTCGCATTTGAAAAAAGCGGTGCAGATCGACCCCCTCTCGCTTCCTCTGAATCAGGCGCTGGCGATCTCACTCCTCGCGGCCGACCGCGTCGAGGATGCCGAGGCGCAGATCATCGGCACTCTGGAGCTTGACCCGACCTTTCGTGCCTCCATCGAGACAGCTGGCTGGATCCGGATGCGGAAGGGAGACCCGGCAGGAGCGCTCAAGCATTTCGAGGCGCTCCCTCTTCTTTCGAACAACCGCTTCGCGGGGGCGGCGCATCGGGGAATGGCGCTGGCTCGCCTGGATCGGCTTGATGAAGCCCACGGCATGCTGGAGCTCCTCGAGGAGCGACTGGTGGAGCAACCCCAGGTGAATCTCCGCATGGACCTGGCTGTGATGCACTACGCCCTCCAGGACATCGACGAGACCTTTCATCAGCTCGACCAGGCGGTCAACGAGCGACTGGGTGCGATCGTCTTTCTCAACACGAGCCCCAACTGGAAGCCCCTGCGGAACGACCCCCGTTTTCGCGCGATCGTCGAACGGGTAGGAGTACCCTTCGTGGGGGACGAGGAAGAGTGATGTCTGCCCTTCGGCGTGATCGAGGCTGCAACAACTTGATCGGGACGGGTGGCGGGACTCAATGGAGGTTGGTCGCCTTCCTCCTGCTGTCCGCAGCATTGGCAGAACCGGCGATGGCTCAACGGGCCGATTTCGCTTCGCTTGAGGGCCGACCCCGAGTCCAGTTCGAACTCCCCCGCGAGCTCGACGAGATTTCGGGACTGGCCTGGCACCCCGACGGATTCCTGTTGGCCCACAACGACGAGTTCGAGTTTGTATACCGACTGAACCCGCTCACCGGCCGGATTGAGGGTCGTAGCGCCCTGGGAAGCAGAAACGCCACCGGAGACTTCGAGGGCATCGCGCTCGGCAACGGGGACCAGGTAGCCCTGGTCACCAGTCAGGGTCGGCTTGTGCGTCACCAGTTGACCTCCGGGGAGACATCAAACCGGAGCCTGGCGCTGGAAGACGTCTGTGAGGTCGAAGGGCTCGCCACGGCCCGCTCGGGAACTGATCTGATCCTGGCGTGCAAGACGCTGTATCAGGGTTCGGACCGCGACGCTCTCGTTCTCCTCAAGACTCCCTGGACCGAAGACCATGCGGCGTCAGTCGAGTTGCTGCTTCGGATCGAATCAGACGCGCTTCGACGAGCCAATGTTCCCCGCCCTTTCTCTGCCTCGGGAATCGCGGTCGTGGACCGGGGCTACCTGGTGCTCTCGGCCCGGCGCGAGCGGGTCCTCCTCGTAAGTGAGTCGGGAACAATCCTCGGCGTTGCACGGCTTGACAAACAACGGCATCCTCAGGCCGAAGGGATCACGGTGGACTCGAGCGGCAGTATATGGATTGCAGACGAAGGCGACGGAGGCAGAGGCCGGCTGACGCGGTATGGGGGCGAAAGAGATTGAAGCAAACCGACCGCTGCTCATTCCAGCCCGATGTATGGACCAGGCTCCGACCCTTGAGGCGTCTGGCCTTCCTTGCGATGCTCGGCCTGATCCCAAGCCTTGCCAGCGCCCAGGTATCCCTCCCGCCGGGCGACACCGTCCTTGTGACGCCAAGAGGGCGATACCCAGCAGGCCCCCTGCACCGCTGGGTCCTGGGGAACGGGCATCGCGAACTCTGGGCAACACCGATTCCCGCGATGGTTCTGGATCTGGGCTCCTTTGCGGGCGGCCTGACTCCCCTTCGGACCGGGGGCGGCCAACAAACCCGCTCCCTTCGCCTGCAGGGCGCGGACGGCGTCGTCTACAATTTCCGCTCCATCGACAAGGACGCGTCTCGAACCCTCGACCCGATCCTGCAGCAGTCACTGGCCGCCGACATTCTCCAGGACCAGATCGCCTCGCTCTTTCCACTCAGCTCGATGGTGGTTGCCCCGCTCCTGGACGCGGCCGGGATCTTCCACCCGCAGCCTCAGTTGGTGGTCCTGCCCGACCACCCGGCCCTGGGTGAATTCCGCGAGAGCTTCGCCGGCCTCCTGGGCTGGCTCGAGATTCGCCCTGACGAAGGGGCGATCGGCACAGTCTTCGCGACGTCGGACCGGGTGGTGGGCACTCCACGTCTGTTCGAACGGGTGGAGGCAGGCTCAGACAATCTGGTCAATCAGGAATGTTTCCTGCGGGCGCGACTGATGGACTTTCTCGTCGGGGACTGGGATCGCCATCCGGACCAATGGCGCTGGATTGGATTCGAGCGCGAGGTGGCCGGGCGCGCTTCCACCGTCTTCGAGCCGATCCCACGTGATCGTGACTGGGCCATGGCCCGACTGGATGGCGTCTTCACTACGTTCTCCTGGATCCCCTGGCCGCAATACACCGGGTTCAGCGCACAGCTGCCACGCGTGTTCAGGATCTCCTGGAACGGCCGGGGGCTGGATCGGCGCTACCTCAATGAGCTCGACCGCGAGGCGTTTCTTCAGACGGCTGTCGACTTGCAGACGCTGCTGACCGACTCGGTCGTGCGGTCCGCGGTTCGCCGCCTCCCGGACGCCTACTACGAACAGGTCGGCTCAGAGTTCGAGTTTGCCCTTCTTGCGAGGCGGGACGGCCTTTCGGAAATGGCCTCCGATTTCTATGACCTGTTGTCCGGATGGGTCGATATCGATGCCACCGACGAGGACGAGTGGGTCCAGATTGAGCGTGAGACCGGCGGTGACCTGATCGTCCGGGTCTTTGACATGCGGAATGGCGAGCCCCGACCCGTTCCCTGGTATACCCGACGCTTCCGTCCATCCGAAACCCGCGAGGTTCGCCTGTACCTCAGGGGTGGTGACGATCGACTTTCGATTTCGGGGGACGGCCCGGCGACGATTCTTTTACGCGTGGTCGGTGGTGGAGGTGACGACCACCTCTCCGATTCGACCGGTGGCGCGCGAATCCGATTCTACAATCACCGGGGCGACAACACCTTTGCCGCCGCACCTGGGACGGTGGTGGACGATCACGACTATGAGACTCCTGACGACCCGGCGTCGGCCGAGCACGGAGCCCGATCCCGTGACTGGGGCGCTCGTTGGATTCCCCGCCCCACGGTCTCCTACGCGTCGAGCGCCGGCATGATTGTCGGACTTGGAGCAGGTCGTACCGGGTTTGGCTTTCGGCAGTACCCCTGGGCCAGTCAGTTGAACATGGCGGCCAGCATTGGGCTGGGAAGCGGACGAATTCAGGGCAGCGTGGATTACGATTTCTCGGTGTTGGGTGATCGGCTCCGGAACCGGACAAGTCTGGTTCTGGAAACGGCTTCGGCCCGTCGGTTCTATGGCTACGGGAACGCAACCGCTGCCCCCCTGGATGATGACGTCTACAGGGCGGAACGAACCCAGATCACGCTGCGGTCCGAGTTCTACCTGCGGACTGGCACCAACACTGCCCTCACCTTCGGGCCCCTGTTCGAAGCCAACCGTCCCTGGGACAACGCCGGTACGCTTGTGGCTGAGCGGCAGCCCTATGGCTATTCCCGGTTCGAACAGCTCGGATTCAGCGCGGGTCTGGAGTACGACGCCCGAGTGAACCCGACCGAACCGGAAGGCGGCGTTCTGATTCGGGCCGAGATGCGGGGTTACCCGGAACTGCTGGATCTGACCGCGCCGTTCGCCACCGCCGACGGCGAGGTGCGGGGCTACCTGGCGGCGGATGCGCCGGGTCAGCCTACCCTGGCCCTTCGAACCGGGGGCCGACTGGTCCTGGGTACGGCACCCTATCAGTCGGCGGCCTACCTGGGGGGACAGGGGACAGTACGCGGCTTTCGGAACGAACGCTTTGCGGGAGATGCCATGGCCTATGCCGGGGCAGAACTCCGCATCGGGCTTACGGACTTCTTCTTTCTAATGCCCGGCAAGCTCGGAGTCTTCGGACTGGTCGATGCTGGGCGTGTGTTCCTGAGGAATTCGCCGGCCGACGACAGTTCTACGGATTTTGCTCGCATTGGCGGCGACCTGTCGGGTCGACTCCCGGCGCCCGACCTTGTTGCTGGCGGCAGGGGCAATTCGGACTGGCATCATGCCGTCGGCGGCGGCCTGTGGATCAACTGGCTCGACTTCACTTCCTTGAGTCTCGCTTTGGCGAGCAGCCGTGAGGGTACCACCCTCGACCTGACAATGGGAATGCAGTTCTGATGAAACACCTGCTGCTGATGCGGCACGCCAAGTCCGACTGGGACGACGCGACACTGCCGGATCTCGAAAGGCACCTTTCAGAAAGAGGTCGCCTGGCCGCGCCTCTGATGGGCGAGTGGCTGAAGTCCCGAGAACTGACCCCCGACCTGGTCCTGTGCTCCACGTCGAAGCGCACCCGAGAGACGTGGACCCTGATAGACGATGTCCTCGACTCCGGTGCCCATGTCGAGTTTCTCGAAGAGCTCTATCTGGCCTCACCCAGTACCATGCTCAGGCTGGTTCGCGAGTACGGTGGAGAGGCGGAATGCGTGATGGCGATCGGCCACAATCCAGGCACACACGAACTCGCCTGCGCCCTCGGAGGCGATGGACCCACGCCGGCGCTCGACAAGCTTGATCGCAAGTTTCCCACGGCTGCGATCGCCGGGTTCTCCGTGACTGCCGTGTCCTGGGGCGCGTTGGATCGACGATCCACAACTCTGACCGACTTCGTCCGTCCACGAGATCTGACCGGACCGGAGAAGCGTAGATCTTGAGCGAGGAATCCCCTGTCGAGGAATCTGCCGACGAAGTCCCCTGGATCGACCGTGAACTCAGCTGGCTCCGCTTCAACGCCCGGGTCCTGCAGGAAACCGCCGACCCGACGGTGCCGCTGCTCGAACGACTCGCCTTCCTTTCCATTTTCTCGAGCAATCTGGACGAGTTCTTTCGGGTTAGAGTCGCGTCGCTGAGGTCACTGCTGCGCCTGAAGAAGCGCCGTGTCCGCGCGCTAGGAATTCGGCCAGCCAAGCTGTTGCGCCAGATCCACACCACCGTCGTGGCTCAACAGGAAGAATTCGGCCGCCTGTTCCGCGAGGTCATCCTCCCCGCGCTCGAGGAGGAAGGAATCATATTGATCCCGGACCCCGCCACCGTTCCGAAGATCCTCCCCGAGCTCGAGACGTTTTTCACGCACCGGATCGAGCCGATCCTCGAGATCCGCGACCTGCCCGAAGCAGCCGAGGACGACAGGCCGTTTCTCGATGACAGAATCTGCTACCTGGTGGTTGAGCTCGGGAATCGGCCCGACGACCTGGTCACACCGGGTGAAGTCGATTACTCCATCATTCGTGTCCCGTCGCCTCCTCTTCCCCGTTTCGTCCCCGTCGAGCTCAGCGATGGCCGTCATGGCGTGGTCTTCATCGACGACATCATCAGACTGTACGCGGGCCGACTCTTTCCGGGTCGCGAGGTGGGCGGATCCTGGGCGGTAAAGATGACCCGGGACGCCGAGCTCTATCTCGATGATGAGTTCGACGTTGAACTGGTGGAGGCGATCCGGCGCTCGATTCGCAAACGCAGCACCGGTACCCCCAGTCGTTTCCTCTACGACATGCACGCGCCATTTCCGCTGGTCGCGACGCTGCGCGAGCGACTCGGGCTGGCCGAGGAAGATCTCGTCCCCGGAGGGCGATATCACAACCTTCACGACCTGCGCAGCTTCCCGCGCTTTGGACGGGACGATCTCGCTTTTCCCACGGACGCTCCCGTGTCACACCCCGTGTTGGACCGCGCGGATTGTGTGTTCGAGGCCATTGCCGCTGGAGATCAACTCCTCCACTTCCCGTACCACAGTTTCAAACACGTCGTGGAGTTCCTCGAGGCCGCCGCCGATGACCCCCTCGTACAATCCATCCACCTGACCGTCTACCGGGTGGCTGCCGAGTCCGAGGTCCTTCACTCCATGATTCGCGCCGGACGAGCCGGGAAACGGGTCCAGGTGTTTTTCGAGGTTCAGGCCCGCTTTGATGAAGCATCGAACCTTGAGTGGGCGCGACGCCTGGAAGGCGAAGGAGTCGAAGTCGAGTATTCGATTCCTGGTCTCAAGGTTCATGCGAAAACGGCGCTGGTCGTCCGGCGAGAGGGTGACTCGGATCGTCACTACTCGTATCTGGGCACCGGGAATTTCAACGAAGTGACCTCGCGCTTCTATACGGATCTGGGTCTACTCACTGCACATCCGGGAATGGGGCGGGACGTGGCCACACTGTTCCGTCACTTGGCCGGAGAGGAGCCCAATCCGAAGTTCGACTTTCTGCTGGTCGCGCCGTTCACGCTGAGGGCTCAGTTGGCGGCCAGGATCTCTGCGGAGATGACGGCTGCAATGGCGGGACACGACTCCGGGATTGAGCTGAAACTCAACGCCCTGGAAGATGAGGACATCATCCGACGGCTCGTTCTTGCATCCCAGGCCGGTGTGCCGGTGCGGGGTGTGATTCGTGGAATCTGTTGCCTCGCTCCGGGTGTGGAGGGACAGACTGAAACGGTAGAGTTTACGTCAATTGTTGATCGATATCTCGAACACGCCCGTGTCTATCGCTTTCATGCAGACGGCAAAGATGAGCTCTTCCTGGCTTCAGCCGACTGGATGACCCGGAATCTGAGCCGGCGAATCGAAGTCGTCTTTCCTGTCCTCGACCCGGCGATCGCCGATCAGGTGCGACACGTCATGCAGATTCAACTCGACGACAACGTGAAGGCGCGCAGGATCGACTTTGAAGGATCCAATGCGTACGCTACTGAATCGGCGGCCTCGGAGTCTGCCGCCCAAGCAGCCCACCGCACCTGGCTGTTGGGCCTCTCGGCCCCTCATTCACCGATCGAGCCACAACACCATGACTGATCAGACACCACCCCCAGACGCTCCCCCTTCTGAAAGACCGGTGGATCCATCCCCTGAGCCCGACCCGCTCAACGCACTGCAGTCCAGCGCCGTGAAAACGGGAGAGGACGAGGGGAAGAAAAAGAAGAAAAAGAAGAAGAAGGGGAAGAAGAAGGATAAGGGCTCCCTCGGATCCAGCCGGGGTGTGGAGACCATGTTCCGGACCTCTTATGCAACACACATCGATCTGAGTCACCTGGCCGACAACAAGGCCAACATCATGATCTCGATCAACGGCATCATTATCTCGATCCTTCTGGCGTCGATCTCGCCCAAGATCGACGCCAATCCATTCCTGCTCTTTCCTACCAGCGTGCTCCTGGTTGGGTGTCTGGTGTCGATGACTTTTGCGATTCTCGCCGCGCGCCCCAGGGTAAGTAGTCACGTCGTCTCGCTGGACGATGTCATAAAACACCGCGCCAACATCCTGTTCTTTGGCAACTTCGTAACGCTGGACGAAGATGCCTTCGTCGAAGGGATGAAGGGGCTGATGACAGACACGGATCAGCTGTACGTAAATATGACCAAGGACATTTACTCACTCGGCCATGTCCTCTCGCGAAAATTCAATCTCCTTCGTCACGCCTATAATACGCTCATGGTTGCACTGATCCTGGGCGTGCTAATGTTCATCGGCGCGTTCATTCTCGTTGTTTCCGCCCAGGGTGGCGCCCCGATCATCCCCTGAGCCTGGACAGCATCGCATGGTGACTCAGCGAATCTGGTTCGAGCGTTCCTTCGACCTGAATCTGTCGCCCGAGGCCTGGCCTGAGGTGATGAGTCGACTCCGGGGGGGCCAGCGCGACTCCAAGAGTTGAGCCAGGGGATCCCCCGACGAGGGTCAATGATGCCCGCGCGCCGAAGATAGTTGTCGAGGTGATGCCCGATCAGGTACCGGATCCCAGCGAGGCCCTCTCAACTGAGCCCTCCGACTTGGCGACGGTCGACACTCGACCTTCGGCAGGATTGTCCCCGGATGTCGCCCCGTTCGACGGCGGCTGGCCGGGCTTTCAGCTCAACGACCGGGGCGTTTGTCGCGAACCGAGGGGCCGGCGATCAGCGACGAGCGCTGGCCCTCGCCCCGGAAATGCATCAGGGTTGATGGCATAGAACGATCCGCGACTCGAGGAGTCGCACACGAAACGACAGGAATCAGATGAGCGTTGCCATCAGCACCAACGACGAGATCGGCCTTGAAGAGGTCCTCGCAATCTACCATGCCAACGAGTGGTCTTCCGCCGAAAAACCGGACAAGCTGATGGCCGCTCTCCGGAACTCCGAAACATTAGTTACAGCACGGAAGGACGGAGTTCTGGTCGGCCTGAGCAATGCGATTTCAGACGGACACCTGGTAGTCTATTTTCCGCATGTCCTCGTGCACCCCGACTATCAGGGCGGGGGCATTGGCAAGAGAATGATGAAGGTCCTGATGAAGCGATACGAGGGCTTCCACCAGAAGTCTCTGGTTTCGGACTTTGAAGCTGTAGCGTTCTACCAGCGTCTGGGCTTCACCCGGTCGGGCACAATGGTGCCCATGTGGATCTACGACGGGGACGATCACTAGGCCGCACAAGCTCGCCTGGCGCACAACGCGGGCCGATCCCGACCTTCCCCGGCCCCGCTGAAACCCTACCCTCCAGGTGGGGGTGGGAGGCGGGTTGCACCGAGCGCGCCGGTCGACCGTGTGAGGGCGGACACGGCAGCGACCGGATCCCTCCCTCAACAAAAAACGCCCCCGAAGCCGAAGCTTCGAGGGCATCAGGCCACCTCAAGGGTGACCGAGATGTACGGAGAGGGAGGGATTCGAACCCTCGTGTGGTTGCCCACGCATCGCTTTCGAGGCGAGCCCATTAGGCCAGCTCTGGCACCTCTCCAGTCATCGGTGCTTTACTACGTTCGTGCCGACCGCACTTGTTTTCCCTTTCGCGACTCCCTGACCACTGGCAGGACCAACCGTACTGGTCACTCGTGTCACCTGCGGTCGGGCTTCGCCCGATCCTCGGTGCTCTCGTGTGCGACACCTCGACCCGCTTCGCGGACCAACCGTACTGACCACTCGTGTGAACCTCCGGTTCAAACCGGAGGGACATCTTTCCTTTCCTAATCGGGGTGCCCGGATTTGAACCGGGGACCTCTCCGACCCGAACGGAGCGCTCTACCGGACTGAGCCACACCCCGAGACCCTTCATCCGCCGTTTTCCGGTATCGGCGAATTTCCAACGCTGACTCAAGCGGAGCAAAGCAACCACTCGAACCCACTCCCAACTCAACGGACGAGGTGGGATTCGAACCCACGAGGAATTGCTTCCACACGATTTCCAATCGTGCGCCTTAAGCCACTCGGCCACTCGTCCCGTAATGCAAGCGAGCCCTTAACGGGCTCGTCACGACCGTCCTTGCTCGGGACAATCCAAGCGGAGGGACTGGGATTCGAACCCAGGTGGGTCTTACGACCCAACGCCTTAGCAGGGCGCCGCTTTTAGCCACTCAGCCATCCCTCCAAAAGGGACGCGGTTGCCCACATCCCGATTGCCCCGCTAGGGCTCGAACCTAGACTCTCCTCATCCAGAGTGAGGCGTGTTGCCAGTTACACCACGGGGCAAAGTCAATCAGATCATCGGTCCGCTTTTAGAGCCACCAGTCGGATTTGAACCGACGACCCCGTCATTACGAGTGACGTGCTCTACCAACTGAGCTATGGTGGCCAGAATGGAGCCGAGGGGGCTCGAACCCCTGACCTCTGCAGTGCGATTGCAGCGCTCTCCCAGCTGAGCTACGGCCCCGCGTCCTGGTGTCTCTCAGTGGGCGTAAGAGGATTCGAACCTCTGACCTCTACGATGTCAACGTAGCGCTCTAACCAACTGAGCTATACGCCCGAATCGGCCGTAGCCGTCCTGCTATGCGCCCGGAGAGATTCGAACTCCCGACCTCCTGATCCGTAGTCAGGCACTCTATCCAGCTGAGCTACGGGCGCAATCCAAACGAAAATGCTCAGAGAGGGACTCGAACCCTCACGGGGTCTCCCCCACAGGATCCTTAATCCTGCGCGTCTACCAGTTCCGCCACCCGAGCATCACTTGATCCAACCCAATGGGTCAGATCCGGTCCGTTGTTCCGATTTTTTGAGCATCCGTTGCTTCAAATCCAAACTTGAAGCGATGCTCGAGGAGGGACTCGAACCCTCACGGGGTTGCCCCCACAGGAACCTGAATCCTGCGCGTCTACCAATTCCGCCACCCGAGCCCGGAACATGGATTTCCGGAGAAATCCACGGACCAATGGAGCCGAGGGGAATCGAACCCCTGACCTCTTGAATGCCATTCAAGCGCTCTCCCAACTGAGCTACGGCCCCAATCGTACCGACGACCTGGAGGTCCGAAGCAATCCGGACCGGATTTCAAAAAGCGTAGAGCGGGGCTGACGGGACTCGAACCCGCGACCTCCGGTGTGACAGACCGGCACTCTAACCAGCTGAGCTACAACCCCAGGTACTTCTACTTCAAACCAGCGCCCTCACGGGGAATCGAACCCCGGTCTCCACCTTGAAAGAGTGGCGTCCTGACCGTTAGACGATGAGGGCCAACATGCACCTACAGCGCCGATCCCCATCCGTCCTCCTCTACAGGCCCGGAGGGACTTGAACCCCCAACCCCCGGTTTTGGAGACCGGTGCTCTACCAATTGAGCTACGGACCTTCAGCGCATCTCAGTCCGCGACAATCCTTCGCCGCATGGCTAGGGGCGGAATCGAACCGCCGACACCACGATTTTCAGTCGTGTGCTCTACCAACTGAGCTACCTAGCCCAAACAAAAACCGCCCGGCCAGGAGGCTCGGGCGGGAGTGTCGGACCGTCGGCTGCGTTCCTTACCAGCCCGTCCTTCCCGCCCATTGAATCGGGCTAGACCAGGAGTCCGAAGCGAGAGTGACTTCCGCGCATCGCAGGGCCGTCCGAAAACGGCTGATGGAACGCAGAAGATCACTTTCGAACATCGCGCCGCCTGATCAGAATTCCGAAGAGGCCCGAAGACCGTCTCCTGACACATGAGGCACCGCCGTGGCGGTGCCTCAAATATAGCGGGGGCGGGATTTGAACCCGCGACCTTCGGGTTATGAGCCCGACGAGCTACCAGGCTGCTCCACCCCGCAACAGGACGCGAATTTTACCCGTGGTGTAAACATGTGTCAACCGCCTACGACAGATGTTTTCTCCCAAACCCCTTTTGGCCTCTGGGGTACTTGTTTAGCTTAGCGTTCTGTTTCGGGACGTGGCGCAGCCCGGTAGCGCACCTGAATGGGGTTCAGGGGGTCGCGGGTTCAAATCCCGCCGTCCCGATTCGTGACGGGGCCTCAGCTTTGCTGAGGCCCCGTTTTTATATGTATGTCGGGTTTGAACCCGCGGCGGATTCGCGAAGCGGAGACGCGAACGACGGGTTCACCATTGCATCAAAAACCGTCGGCCGAAGGCCTCCGGCACCCCCCTGTTCCAATCGGATCGAGGATCGGAGCGCAGCTTCGACCGGAGATCAAATCCCGCGTCGCCCTCGAATACCATCCCCAGAACCAGCTTCTGACGATCAGCGATTGTTTGGAAGAGAGAGTCAGCGGCCCGCAAGGACCGTTCTAAATCGGATAAGGTCCTCAGAGAAAAGGAGGAGCCCCTCCCGGTAATTCCTCGCTGCGTTCGCAAGAGAAGAGAATAGATACCGCCGCGAAATGTGATGTCTTCCGAGAGGCGCTCCCAATTCCAGCGATCAGGGGGACGCTGCGTGCCGAAGAATTCAGGAGCGAGAACCAGCGCATCCGCCCGAGATATCACGGCGCTGAATCCATCCCTCAAGCTCTCGCCGGCGAAGTCATGATACGACGTCAGCCGAACGCGAGCGTTTTGGAATCGGACCAGTTCCCCGCGTAGGATCTGGTCGCGAATGAGTAGCAGATCCCCGGAAACCGTCAGGGCATCGAGGGTGCTGAGCTCGGGCGTCCACCCGCTCCCCTGAAGAATCGTCCGGAACAATGCATCAAGTGAATCAGACGGTGGGCGAGACCCCGAAGAGATGGCGTCGACAAGGCGAGTCGCACGGATCAGCTCCAGGTCGAAGAGCTCGAGTTAAACAGCCAGTCGATCCGCGACGGCAGTCAGCTCATCGTCGAGTTGCTCTAGAAGCCTGTTGAAGAAGTGGGGTGCGGCCGTGCGAAGGGGTCTTCGGTGTGTTCAGGGCAGGAACGACGACGAGGCGTAGCGAAAGCTACGGGGAGGAGGAGAGACGCAGCATGAATCACCGAACCCCCCTTCGCCCTTTGGACCACCGCTCACGCGGCGGTGCCCACGGGCGGCATGGGGCCATCTTCGTCGTTGGACCGCCTCGACGTAGCTGATGGCTATGGCTTCGGCGATCCGCCTCGAATCTGGCCCCATGGCGCTCGTAACGCGGCTCGCCCCACTTCTTCAACAGGCTTCTAGATAGAGAAAGGCGCGGCCGGCATCCTCGCGCTGGGTGATGAACTGATCCACGCCGAGAGCAAACAGGACACCCACCACGATCACCACGAACTCCGCCAGGAGAGAGCCCGCCGAGGTTCCGAATCGCCTGACGCCGCGTTTGGTCATCTAGAAGGCTGTTGAAGGAGTGGGGTGCGGCCGCGCGAAGGGGTGATGATCCGGAGCGAGCCGACCGCCCGAGGCCTGCCAGTCTGCTCACAACCATCGCCGAACTCTACGTTTATAGTCTCGATACGTCTCGCCGAACTCTCGCTCTAGATACACCTCTTCAGGGACCACGGTGAGCCGGTGAATCGCGACCATTACCGGAATCGCGAGTATGACGGCGTACAGGCTCTTGTAGACAACAGCCGCACCGACCATCGCGGCAGCGAAGCCAAGGTAGACCGGATTGCGAGAAAGGCGAAACGGCCCGCGTGTAATGAGTGCGGTGGTAGGCTCGGTGTGACCGTCGGTCGTCTTGTGTTTCCAAAATTCGAACTGGGCCCAGAAAACCGCCACGGCACCTAACGCCCAAAGTGCCCGACCTCCGACCGAGAGTACTTCAGAGGACGGGAACGGGAGTGACCAGAGGCGCTCCAGGCCGAACCCGAGAAGAACCCACGCGAGCATGAAGCGTAGCGGATGAGCGGCTCCAGAAGGATTTCGAGCCATCACTCACCCCCCAGCCGGTCCCGCATGACCTTCATGTTCTCGTACAGCGGCTGCATTTCGGCTACGGGCGCCGCTTCGAAGAGGCGAATGGCCTCCTCGATTTCGGCCAGACCAGTTTCTCGCTCGCCACCGGAGGCGAGGGACACTCCAAGAAGAAAATGAGCGACCGGGGAGTCCGGATATTGTCGGACGTAGACCCCCGCTGCCGCTTGGGCGGAGGACACGTCTTGCTGGCCCAGGAAGGCTTGCGTGGTTTGCTGGAAGGCTTCTTCCGCGTAAAGGGTTGGAGCGCCAAACTGGGCTTCCAGCCGTTCGAGATGCTCATCGAGCCCGGCAGGTCCACCGTCGATCATCGCTTTGATCACGTTTGACAACACCCAGTCCTCCGCAAAGAAGCGCTCGATGCCATCGTACTGACCGACCAATCGGGTCGTCATGTGGGTCTTGTCGGACTCTCGGGAGGAGGACCACGCGAAGGCGTCCGGGGAGGAAGTGGTGAGGATTTCCTCCATCCGAGTGAAATTCTGCTCCAGATTCGGCTCATTCCCGACATTCATGTAGAAGAACCGGTCGAGCTCTGAATTACTCGAAAGGCGGTCTGAGACCCGCTGGAGGAGAGGGTTGCCAATGCCCTGATCGAAGAAAGGACTCTGGGTGAGGTAGGCATCGAACATCTCCGGGCGTTCAGCCAGGGCGTAGGTAACGAAGACGCCCCCGTACGAATGACCGGAAAGCAACCGGAGCGGTGCGGCCCGGTAGGTGCTCTCGATGAAGGGGATCAACTCGGTGCCGAAATAGTCCAGAAACTGATCTGCCTGGCCGGCTGGCTGACCGTCCGCCGGAAGGTAGTCCCGTGCCCGGGTTCCGTTGGAGTGAACGCCCACGATGATCAGCTCTGGAGCCACTGAGTTTTGTGCGAGGAAGTCCGCGACCGCGACTGAGAAATCGAGGTTGGATTCGCCGTCGAGTACATATAGAACTGGGAAAGCGGATTCCGTCTGCACGTGATAGGACGGTGGAAGTTGAACCGTGAAGCTTCTTTCTTGCTCGGGGTAGTGGGAAGCGATGGTGTGTTCGAGCGGACTGGCATCTTGGGCCTGTGTCGGCTCCGCGATCCCAAGAAGGAGAGATGCTGCGAGTAGGGTAGAGACGATTTTCATAGGTAACTCCATTGTTTATGTGTGATGCGGTTTCAATGGGTCGGCTCAGCACCGCGGAGCTTTCGTGTGTGATTAGTGTCGGTTGGGAGAAGGTCGGAGCCTCGCTTCACGGGTCGTCTGATAGCGAAAACATTTCTTCGACCGGGACGTCGAAATGGCGAGCGATCAGGAGCGCGATCACAGTCGACGGAATGAACCGTCCGACCTCGATGGTGCTGATGGTTTTTCGGGATACGCCAATGAGTGCAGCTAATTCACCCTGGCTCAGGCGGTGTTCGGCCCGGAACACCCTGATGCGGTTTTCCAGCTTGATCCTACGCACCTGAATCCTCCTCCCCATCCAGGTCGTCGTCACCTCGGTTGAACAGGAAAAAGGCAATCCCCATCGAGCTCAACATGACGGCCAGCACGAGGTCGATGAAAAATTGCCCCGGGATCTCGTTGAATCGTTGCCCTAGAACGGACTCGAGGCCGGCCATGAACACGAATGTGATGGCCCACGACACCTTGTGGGCGCGAATCATGCTCTGCGCGACGTACCCATCTCTTCTGAAGTAGAGGTGTCGCGCTTCCTTCGGGAGTTGGAGGACCTTCCAGAGAAGGACGGGGAGGATGAGCCCAACAGTCACGACTGCCATCCCGATCCGGATCATGTCGATGTACGTGCCGATTTCGGGTGGTGCGATGAGCGTGGCACCCGCCGCGATGTAGTTCAGGGCCATCGCTAGAAAAGCGAGAACGATCATGCTCTGATGTCGGTCCGCCGTCTCGGCAATGGCAAGATCGGGTGCTTTGGTCACAGGCTGATCTCCCAAGGCTAAATGATACCTGTCACGTCCATCAATGAACCCTAGAGTATCTAGATGATACCCTAGGGTGTCAACTCAAGATATCAGGAAACCGGAGTAGAGAGGGCGGATTCGACGAATACGGGATTCGCCGCCCCCACCTCACCACCCTCGAAACCCGGAACATCCCACCATCCCCGTAGATTGACAGGAGCGGGTTCGATCCCACCCCCGAGGTACCATCTCCAATGCTCCTGCCCCATCTACCCTCTCTGCAGGTCGGGAGCAGCCCGGATCAAACGCGCATCAAGGCCACGCTCAGTATTTGTCCGCGCTGCCTCGAACAGGTGCCCGCAACGGTCTTCCAGCGCCAGGGAGCCGTCTTTCTCCGAAAGACCTGCCCCACCCACGGTGACGAAGAGGTGGTCCTGGCTTCCGACGCCTCGCTCTACTGGAACGCCGACGAGGCCTCAGGACCGGGGTGCGGCACCGGGTGCTGTTCGGTGAATCACAGTTGCACCTTGATCTTCGACATCACCGAGAAGTGCAACTTGACCTGCCCGACGTGCTTAGCCGGGTCGTCTCCTGAACACTCCTGGCACCTCCCGGTCGAGGACTTCACCGCCCAGTTCGATCGACTCTTGGCCAACGGCAAGGGCGACGCCGAGGTCGTGCAGTTGTCCGGTGGTGAGCCGACAGTCCACCCCGACCTGGAGCGTATCGTCCAGGCCTGCTCGGCCGCGGCGCCCCGAAGATCTACCTCAACACCAACGGCGTGAAGCTCGGCACAGATCCGGAAATGGCTCGGCGGCTTGCCGCCATCGACGGGGGCCGGGATCGGCTCCAGATCTACCTCCAGTTCGACGGCTTCGAAGAGGAGACCTATGCGCGGATTCGCGGCGCCACGGGACTCCTCTCCATCAAGCGGAAGGCCATCCAGAACGCCACCGCTGCGGGACTCTACGTGCTCCCCGTCATGACGGTGACGCGAGGCATCAACCTGCATGAGATCGGCGCGGTCTTCGACCTGGTCCTTGTGCATCATCCTCTCATGAACACGCTGATGCTTCAGCCGGCCTTCTACTCCGGCCGTTACGACAACGAGCGCTCCGATCGCCTCACCATGGCCGAGGTCATCCATGAGGTGGTTGGCCAGACGAACAGTCTCTTCTCGTTGGAGGATTTCACCCCCATCCCCTGCAATCTCCCCGCCAGGGTCGACATCGACGTAAAGAAGGGACGAGCTATTTTCAAGGAAGCCGACCTCACCGTGCGGGCGGGAACCATCGCCTACGGTGCCTATGTGGCGGAGCGCTCAGCATGAAATTCGAATACGACATCGCCCTCATCGGCGGGGGGTCCGCGGGGCTGACCGGCGCCCGCTTCGCTGCTCGCCTTGGAGCCAGGGTCGCGCTCGTCGAGGGCCACCGCATTGGCGGTGATTGCACCTGGACCGGGTGCGTGCCGAGCAAAGCGCTCCTCCACGCAGCCAAGATCGCGCAGCGCATTCGTGACGCGGGAAGCTTCGGGATCGAGGTCTCCGCACCCAAGGTCGATATGGCCGGGGTCAGGGCGCATGTGATGCGCGCTGTGCACGCCGTCTACGAGGAGGAGCGACCGGATGAGCTCCGGCAGGAAGGGATCGACGTCGTTGCGGCCCGTGCGCGTTTCGTCGACGCCCACACCCTTCGCGGGGGGGACCGGACGCTGAGCGCTCGGCGCTTCGTGATCTGCACGGGAGCCCGTCTGTCTATCCCACCGATCCCGGGCCTGTCCGAGCTTCCCTACCTGACCAATGAGACGTTCTTCGACAACGACCGGCTGCCGCGGCACCTCCTGATCATCGGCGCCGGGCCCATCGGACTCGAGATGGCCCTGGCTTACCTGAGACTAGGCCGCGTGGCCCTCTGGCTTTCCGAGCTGGCCTGGTCAAACATCCGGTCGGCCAGGAGAAAAGCGAACAGCGCGCCCGATGTTCATCGTCGCACCCGGGTCACGAACCCGAAGGTTCCTTCGCCAACTCGGTTTGGATGACCACGCCGGCGCTCAACGTCCGGTGGACCGGGCACCGGTCCGCAATTTCCAGGAGCCGCGCCCGCTGCTCGTCGTCCAGGGGCCCCTCCAGGGTGATCTCCCGGGTGAGCCGGTCCAGCCGGGGCTCCGCGTGCTCGCAGCGCTCCTCGTCCTCCCCGTGAATACGCGCATGCTCAAGGCGCACAGTCGCCGCCTCAAGGGGCCACTCCTTCCGGTCGGCGTACATGCGCAGTGTCATCGTCGTGCACGCACCCAGCGCTGACGCCAACAGGTCGTAGGGCGTAGGGCCGCTGTCCTCTCCACCCACCGCCACGGGCTCGTCCGCCACCAGGGCGTGACCGTTGGTCAAAATGTCAGTGCGGAACGACCCTGCGACCGTGCGCACCGTCACGCCGTTCTGGTCCCGCAATTCGCGGACCGGGGCCGCTTCCCGGGCCACGTACCTGTCCGCCCATGCGGCCAGGACGGAGCCTACGTAGCGAGAGTCGCGCTCCCTCGTGAGCAGGTGATCGGCGTCGTCGAGAGAGACGAAACTCTTCGGATGCCGGGCGGCCTGATAGATCAGTGCGGCGTTCTCCACGCTCACCGTCTCATCCACCGGCGAATGGAAGATCAGGAGTGGCCGCCCAAGTCCGCGCACCGCCTCCTCCATCCGCTGCGCCGAGAGGTCTTCCACGAAGTCCTGCGTCACGTTGAAGCTCCGGCCCGCAAGCGTCACCGCGGCATGGCCGCGTTCCCGGATCTCGGCCAGGGAGTCCGCGAACAGGTGCGTCAGGTGCCCCGGATCGAAGGGGGCTCCGATGGTGCACACGGCTTCGGTCGAAGCGATACGGGACGCGGCGCTCAAAACCGCTGCCCCGCCGAGCGAATGGCCGATGAGTATCGCCGGAGGGATGAGCTCGTCCTCCATGAACGATGCAGCCGCAAGGAGGTCGCCTACGTTGGATGAGAAGCCGCTGTCCTCAAAGTCTCCCTCGCTTTCACCGAGCCCGGTGAAGTCGAAACGAAGCACGCCGATGCGCTGCTCCGTCAGGGCGCGGCTGATGTTGACGACCGCCTTGAGGTCCTTCGAGCAGGTAAAGCAGTGCGCGAAGAGGGCGTAGGCATCGACGCGTCCGTCGGCGGGAAGGCTGATCAGCGCGCTGAGCTGACTGCCACTCGCTCCGGCAAAAGTGACTCGCTTGTTGATCATACCTGCCATCCTTGATCTGGCGTGGGTCGTCTGAATGTCGAGGTCGCGAAAGCGGGACCACCGGATGCGTGCGCGACCCCGACACACCGGTCGCCCTTTTCGGGAATCTCGACGTCCGCGGGGTAGATCCGGCCGCTTGATTCGCCAAGCCGGGCTTCGGCGGGTGCTACTCCGAAGCTAAGACATCTAATGGGAACCATGTTCGCGCGGGTTGTTTCGAGCGCCAGGCCCGGGCATCGTTCGCGGGGGCGTTTACAGCGTTTCTCGAAACTCCCAGAACCTGGCATGGGCGCTGCTACTCCTCAGAGTGGCAGTGGCAGGGCGCTCGTTCCTCGCCATGGCCTTGGTCGTCGTATTCGCCGCCTTGGTCCACACCTACATCGTGTGGCTGGAAGAGCCATATCTCACGCGAATCTACGGGGAGGAATACAGGAGCTACCTGCGCACGACCTCCCGATACCTGGGGATGCCAGTTAGCTGAGGGGGAGCATGTCGGGGCCTTGGAATGATCCTTGCAACATCTTAACGGATGAACACCGCGCCACCCGTGACGCCAAGGAGGTATTGAGATGCTACGGAGCATCAACGCGACGAAAAGATTTGTCCTTCAGGCCAGCGACGGAGAGATCGGTCGCTGCAAGAATTTCCTCTTCAACGACGAGGACTGGGTTGTTCGTTACATGGTAGCGGATACCGGCAAGTGGCTCCCGGGCCGGACCGTCCTGATATCACCCATATCGCTCGGAGAGCCTGATTGGACATCCAGCCGGTTCCCGGTAGCGCTGTCGAGGGACGAGGTGAAGAACGCTCCAGACATCCCTGACGACGGTCCGGTTTCCCGTCAACACGAAGCGGAGTTCCTTACCCGTATGGGATACATGCCATACTGGGGAGGCGCCGGCGTGTGGGGCGGATTCGCGACACCGGGGCACCTGCGCAGTCATGGCAGCTTCGCCAGCTCGTGGTTGGCCTGAATGCCCGCCTTCAACAGTTGGTACTGCGGGTTGACGGGCTCGTAGACGGAGAGGTCCAGGCTGCCCACCGCCAGCGAGTCCAGGAGCCTGGAAAAGTCCTTCTTGCCGCGAGGAATGAACCAGTTCAGCTCGCGCAGGTCACGAACGAAGTAGCCGTCGTAGCTGCGGTCCGCGAAGCGGAAGAACTCGGCGGTGAGCTGCAGCTCCAGGTCCAGAGCGCAACTCCCACACAGGGGGAGACGCGACCCCACGGAGAAGCCCTCATCGTACAACTCCTCCAGGCTCGGTCCTGTGGCGGTGGCCTCAGCTTCCCCCGTGGGCTTCACGCCCGTCAGCATGACGAAGGCAGCCGCGCTGCGCGAAAGCGAGTCGCGTACGATCCACGCAAACTGCATCCCCCGCCGTCCATAGAAGTCCATCACCGACGCCGAATCGGGCCGATATCCGGGATGCTCCGCGAAGAAGGGCGCGAAATCGACGGCCTTTACGGTTCTCGCACTTTAGGGATGCTCGGTCTCGAACACCTTCGCGAGGGCCAGGGCCTTCTCGGTCAGCGTGAGCTCCGGCGGCTTACCGCACTGGGTCAGGAGTGAAGCGGCCAGGACGGTCAGCAGCAGACGGAACCGCGCAGTACGGCGGGTCATCGGCCCACCGACCGGTCAGACATGGCGTCTCGGGAGGCGCCGGTCAGCCCCCGAAAACGTAGAGAAGGCCACCTTCGGCGAAGAGGTCGATGACACGGGGCATGTCCGCGTTCGGCACCGCGGGACACCCCCAACTTCGACCCAAGCGCCCGTTCTTGGCTGTGAACTGTGCACTTACATAGTCCGCCCCGTGGGATGATCACCTGGCGGGCGCGAGCGTTGTCGTTCGTCCCTGTGTCGAGCCCATGGTGGAGCAGCGCCGGCCCGTGCTTGGGGCTCACGATACGGGAGCCCACCCGGTAGAGGCCCAAGCTGGTCTGATGTGAGCCGTCACGGTTGCTGAAGCTTTCCGCCATCAGCCCTCCGGTATTGCTCCCGTGAGCGACCCACGTGCGGAGCACCAACCGCTTCGCCTCCAGGTCGAAGACATAGAGCCGTCTCTCTGTGCTCGGCTGCGACATGTCGGCGATGGCCAGTATCCTGGGTGTCGGGCCATGCTCCCCCGCGCTGCGGAATCCTGCGGAGAACACCGAACGTTCGAGCGTGCCGGCCAGATCTATCTCCCGGTACAACTCCTCGGCCTCGCCTCCATAAGCTCCATACGGATACGAGGTCGATCCCGGGGCGAGGATCGGCGAGGCGAGCAACAGGGCGACCAGCAGGGGCACGGTCATGACGTCCGTGGGCAGCTAGATGGTCGTCTTCCGATGCCCAACCATGCGGAGCAGCCCGTTGATGCCGGCGTGCAGGATCGAGTAGACCAGGAGGGCGATGAGGATTGGGGCCACCAGCGTGTTCCCTCCCTCGGACGCCGGACTCGCCACAATGCCGTCGAACGGCGCGAAGAAGGGGCCCGTCACCGCACGGATGAACTTCACGAAGCCGTTGCTCGCGTTCGCCGCGATCAGCGAGAGGACCAGGCGGATCCCCAGCAGGGAGTAGACCACGTAGAAGGCGTAGTCCAGGAACTGGGAGGCACGAGCCGTGCTGCGGGCGTGCCCAACGGTGCGCTCGCTCTGAGCGGTCTCGTCGATGGCCGAATCACGAAGCTGGCTCGCGACCGCCCCGACCTTCGCCTTGTCGTCGGTCGAGGTCCTCTCCGCCTGTTCGGTGATCTCGGCGTCTACGTGGCCCTGGAAGCCTGTTGAAGAAGTGGGGTGCGGCCGCGCGAAGGGGTCTTCGGTGTGTTCAGGACAGGAACGACGACGAGGCGTAGCGAAAGCCACGGGGAGGAGGAGAGACGCAGCATGAATCACCGAACCCCCCTTCGCCCTCTGAACCACCGCTCACGTGGCGGTGCCCACGAGCGGCATGGGGCCATCTTCGTCGTTGGACCGCCTCGACGTAGCTGACGGCTATGGCTTCGGCGATCCGCCTCGAATCTGGCCCCATGGCGCCCGTAACGCGGCTCGCCCCACTTCTTCAACAGCCTTCTAGACTGGCCGCTTCCAGATCAGGCTCAGGCAGGTCAGTCCGGCCTCGGCCTTCTCGAACTCCGTGATCTCCACGGTCCGCACGTTCAGACCGGCAGCCTCAAGCTTGCGGGCCGTGCCAGGCGCTGAAGAACTGACCAGCACCACCTCACGTGGCGCCGATCTCAGGCGGAGCACGTTCGCCCCCGCCGCTTCGTCAGCCTCCAGAACCTCGTGCTCGGGGAGTGCATGTCTGACCGAAGCCAGGTCCACCAATCCAGGAGCGGCAAGCAACAACCCCGGGCCCGGTGCGGTCAGCACGGTCTTGAGGTGGAGTGCCGCTTTAACGTCGACTACCTGAACCGTGTATCCGAACGGCTCAAGTCCCGCGCACAACGCTTCAACGCCCGAGTCATTCGACCGAGAGGAGCGACCGACCAGGACGGTGCGATCCACGATCAGGACGTCACCCCCGTCCAGGGTCCCCGGGGCTGCAATCTCCAACCGACCCCGGTCCGACGGCAGGCTATCTGCGAGCAGCTGTGCCTCGGCGCGTCGGGACTCGGCTCCGGGTCGGGTGACCACGCTCACCTCGTCCAAGATCACCGCAGCATCTTCAACGAACGTCGAATCGGGATACCCGTCCAAGGCAGGCAGAACCCGGACATCAACCCCGCACTCCCGCAGGATCTCGACGTAACGTTCGTGCTGGATCAGCGCCCGATCGAAATCGATGGCAGACGGCGCCAGATGGGTAAGCTCGCAATCGACAGCCAGGCGCGGCCCGGGAGTACGCACCAGGCCCTGAAGCGTCCCGCCCGCCGTGGTCAGCGGGATCCCGGTCGACATCAGAACACCAGCGGGCGCCGCACGGGACACTGTCCGACCCGCGAGGGCCCCATGTCACCCGTGGAAGGCGTCCTCGTCATCGACATCAGAACACCAGCGGGCGCCGCACGGGACACTGTCCGACCCGCGAGGGCCCCATGTCACCCGTGGAAGGCGTCCTCGTCATCGACATCAGAAGACCAGCGGACGTCTCGTCGGATACCGAGCAAACCAGCCCAGCACATTCGTGACCTTGGCGAGCATCTGACTCGGCCGCCCGCCGATTCCATGTCCCACATCAGGAATCCGGACCATCGCGGTCGGGACGCCACGTATCCTGAGTGCCCCGTAGTACTGCTCCGTCTCGGACATGGGCGTCCGATAGTCGTTCTCCCCGGTGACCAGCATGGTCGGCGTGCTCACGTTTCCGACCAGCGAAAGCGGGGACCGCTCCCAGTAGGCCTCGGGGTTCTCCCAGGGCATCTCGCCAAACCAGTACTTGGCGAAGAATGGCAGGGCATCGGCATGCAGAACGAAGCTGGCCCAGTTGATGACGGGCTTCTGAACCGCGGCTGCCGCAAACCGGTCCGTCTTGCCGACGATCCAGGCGGTCAGGACACCGCCGCCTGAGCCACCGGTTACGAACAGTCGATCCTCGGCAATGAACCCTCTTTCGATCACGGCATCGACACCTGACATCAGGTCGTCGTAGTCGTTGCCGGGGTATTTATGATGGATCAGATTCGCGAACTCATAACCGTATGACGTGCTGCCCCGCGGGTTGGTGTAGAAGACCACGTTCCCCGCGGCCGCATAGAGCTGCAACTCGGGTGTGAAGTGCGGGCCGTAACTCGAGAACGGGCCGCCGTGAATCTCCAGCACGAGCGGATACTTCTGATTGGGGTCAAAGCCCGGAGGTGTCATGAGCCAGCCCTGAACCCGCTGCCCGTCAAAGGACGATTCCCACCAGATCTCCTCAACCTGAGCGAGCTCCTTGTGATCCAGCAGATCTGCATTGAGCTCGGTCAGACGCCTGACGTCACCCCCACGTCCCCCCAGAGCCACATCAGCCGGGTGCCGTGGGTCGGACAGGGTGTAGGCGAAAGTCCCCTGAGGCGTCACGGAGAACGACCCGCCGCTATAGGGACGCCCCATCGAAGTGCCGCCCAGATTCTGGGCCAGATCGGTCACCTCTCCATTCAGCGAAGCCCACGCCACTCTGCCGTCCCCTTCGTTCGTGTACTGGATGTAGAGGCCGTCTCCGTTCGCTCCCCAGTGCAGTGCCTCCACATCGCGGTCCAGATTCAGAGGCACCTCGCGTTTGCCCGATCCATCGCGGTTCATGAGATAGAGGCGGTTCACGTCATAGCCCATGTACTCGTCGTCGAATCCGGTGTAGGCAATTCGCCGTCCATCAGGCGACACTGCCGGCGACCCGTCAGGACCGTAGCGATCAGTCAGGCGGGTCATTGCCCCTGTGGCCACGGCAACCTCGTACAGGTCGGTGTCATTTCCCTCGGTTTCAGCGTCCAGTCGACGGTTGGCCACTACAATCAGATTGCCGTCGGGCGTCCAGGTCGAAGAGTTGTGATTGAAGCTTCCTGACGTGAGCTGTCGAGGCGTGCCTCCATCGGCTGGCACTACGAACACGTGCGTGAAGCCCTGATCCAGGAAATCTGGATTCCCGTCGGACTTGTATTGCATATCGTCGATCACCACCGGATTTGCCGCCCACTCGGCGCCGTCGGGCGGAGTCGGCATTCCCATGGCCAGCGTAGCATCGGCCGGAGACTCGACGAACATGGTGAAAGCAATCCATCGTCCGTCGGGGGACCAGCTCAGATTGTTGGCCGAGCCGGTCAGGTTGGTGATCCGCGCCTCCTGGCCAGTATCCATCCAGCGCAGCCACAGCTGATTGGATCCATCCTGAGTGGAACGCCAGAGCAGCCGGTCCCCACTGGGAGACCAGCGCGGCGATGAGTTGCTCCGCGTGCCGCTGGTCAGCGGGCGGTGGACCGATCCGTCGGCCGAGACCATCCAAAGATTTGTCCGAGCGCGATCGGTCATGACGTCAAAGAAGTTCCTGACGTAGACCACCTGATCGCCCGCTGGGGCTACCTGTGGGTCAGTCGCCCATTCCAGTCCAAATACGTCCATGGCCTGGAACCTCTCGGGCGACATTTGGGCCGATATCGCTCGGGCCGGAAACATGAAGGCGAGCAACAGAGCGACGGCGAGCAGGCGATTCAGCTTCATGGAAGAACTCCGGGAGACGGATGTGGTCTGACTCAATGTCGGAATCCAGGCTCTCTCGGGCAATCAGTTCCGGCGCAAACCCGAGATCGAGCCCGTGGTGCTGCGCTCAGCGGACGGCATCACCCCGCTCTTCCCACGGTGGACCTGGCACTCGATGGGTATGGACTTCTGGAGTCTGTCGGCTTCGATCGGATCGCCCAGCGATGCGGCGGGCTGACGCAGCGGTTGGTCGAAGCGCTGCGCGGGAACGGCTTCTCGTTGATGCGTTCGTGGCCGGACTCACGAAGATTCGGGACCGCTGACCGAAGGGAGAAACTACCGGGAGGTGCCTGCGGGTCTGACCATCAGCACGAAGCCCCCCCGAGCCTCTGCATGGCCATTGGGGGCCAGGTGCCGGTAGGCGACCGTCCGTCGATAGAGGGGCCCGGGAGCCTCGTCGTCGGAGATCACACGGAAGCCGGCCCGCCCGTAGAAGTTGACCAGATCTCCGTACCCGATCAGGTAGCAGGCGCGCGCTCCGATTGCCACCAGACATTCGGACAGGAGACGCCCCCCGATCCCCTGGCCGCGGAGGTCCTCACGGACGATCATCGTCCGCAGGTGGACATGTCCCTCCTCCTCGTACAACGCGACCGCGCCAACCAGTCGGTCCGGGTCCTCTGCAACGATGAGGATGTTGGATCCGAGACCCCGTTCACGGTCTCGACCCAGCTCTTCGTAGAACGCCGCGACCCTGGCTCGGTCCTCTTCACCGGCCCGTCGTATGGACAGACCCGCCTCGATCAAAGCCCGGTCACTCCGGGCCCGGACGAGCCCCGGCTGGGACCCGCCGGCACCGGGATGAATCCGCTGGGCTCTTCGAGAATCTTGCCGTCGATATCGGTCTCGGCCACCGAGATGATGTTCGGGAAGAGGGTGGGAATCCAGGGCCACCGTATCCCGATCACCTTTAGCCGGTAGAATCGACCCGGAACGAGGCTGTTCTTGATCTCCTGCGGATCGATCTTGGCCAGCCAGATGGCGCGCTCGTTCTGGTACTCGTAGCGCTTCGAGGGATTCTCGATGTCGACGGCGTGAATGAGATACCGGATCACGCCATTCGGCGGGTTATGCGTCTCGATCACATCGTTGTCGATGATCTGCACATAGTGCGAGCGGGGCACGATGTAGGTCCCGGGAATGCCCACGAAAAGCACGGTCGCGAGCAGCGCAGCCACTTTGTGGGCAGGCCCCCACCTCCAGAAGGTGACCATTCCGTCCCGCACCGTGACGTACCCGCGGGCGATCGGGCGGGCGGCGGAGCGGTAGTGTCCCATCCGGTCCCGCCAGAAGCGTCCGAACCAGGCCCCGAAGACCTGGAATGGATTCCGCCCGCGGATGGAGTGCCACCCTCCGCCTCCCACCCACATGAGGATCGCCGCAACGAAGTGGAGAACGGTACGAATCACCCAGAGGACCGAGGTCAGCACCCAGAGCCAGAAGGTGACGACGGCCAGGATCAGGTAGAGCCCGAAGGCCAGGAACCTGAGGTTGTACAGCCACTCCGCGAGGCCCTGCCGGATGGAGCGTCCCTGCTCCTGAGTGCGGTGAATCAGCCCCTCCGCGCGCTCCTCGGCGCTCGGTTTGGGTTTCGTCTGGGGTTGATTCATGACTCTCGACTCTGTTCAAGAAGCGCCTGCGCGAGCAGGGCAAACTCCGCTTCAACGGAACCCGAAGAGTCCAGGTCCAGAGCCTTCTTGGCAAGATGAATGGCCTCGGGGTCGCGGCGCAGAATCTGCCCGGTCCACTTTGCGACCGTGCCCAGGAGCGCCTCGAGGGTTGGGGCGACCTCACTCAGGAAACCCGCAGCCACGGCGGTCTGCGTATCCCAGCGTGCCCCGCCCAGGATCAGCTCCCGGGCCCTGGCTGGCCCCACCAGCTTGGGAATCCAGTCGATTCCCCCCGCGGCCGGAAGGAGTCCCAGCTCGGGCTCTGGCAGCCAGAACCGTGCGTCCGCAACCGCAAGCCGGATGTCACAGGCTGCCGCCAGCTCCATCCCACCTCCGACCGCAGCCCCGTTCACCGCCGCCACCGTTACGCACTGGGCCCCACGAATTCGGCGGAATACACGGGCGCTGGTGAGCTTGAGCACCGACATCCAGTCTCGCTCTTGCAGCTCGTCCCGATCCGCCCCGGCACAGAAGGCACGCTCCCCTGCCCCCGTGATGACGATGCACCGGATCTGCGAATCCGCATCTGCCCGCTCGACCTCGCTCTCGAGGGCCTGCAGCATCGGCTGGGTGTAGGCATTCGAGCGCTCGGGGCGATTCAGGGTGAGGTGCAGGACCCCAGCTTCCACGCGGCTCTCGATCGCGCCCGCCCGCCCCTTCGCTGCAGAGTCGCTCATACCCCCATCGCCTCAAGCTGCGGAAACTCCCGCCGCATCATCCGTGTGAGCCGCGGGCTCGCCCCACACTCCAGGAAGCGCTCGGCTCCAGAGTCCACCAGTGCCTGCACCGTCGCGAGCCATCGGAGGGGCCGGCAGGCGTTGCGGGCCAGTTCCTCACGAATCTCCGCAGCGGTCGAGAGCCGCTGTTGGGTGCCTGCGGAGACGATCGGCACTCGGGGCGGCCTCACCTCCACCTGGTCCACGATCCGAAACAAGTCGTCCTCCAGAAACCGCAGCGCAGTGGAGTGGAAGGGGGCGCTGACCGGAATCAGCTTCGTCTCGAAAGCGCCGGCCTTCTCGCACTCCGTCAGCAGCGCTGCAACCTCGGACCGAGCTCCGACAACGAGCAGCGTCTCGCTGGAGTAGACGTCTGTGATCTCGACCTCGGGTGGCAACAGCCCAACTAGATCTTTCCTATCCATTCCGATGACCGCGCCGGTGGCGTAGTCGCTCCCTTTGACCCCTTCATCGATGCAGGTATAGAGGTCGCGCATGACCCGAAGGCCATCCTCGAAGGTGATCGCTTCCAGGTAGGCCAGCGCCGGAAACATCCCCATGCTGTACCCCGCGGCGATCGAGGCGGAGCCCAGGCTGGCTTCCAGCCACCCCGCACAGGCGACATCCTCGACGAAGCAGCCATAGTGCGCCTGAAGAACGCCCTCCAACCCGTCCCCGGCGAGCGCTTCGGGGGAGCGGTCGAAGGCGGCGGGGCGAAGATCGACCGCGGCACCTGCCCGCTCGGCCAACTCACTCAGCCGCCCGGACATCCCTTCATGTCGCTCCAGATCGAACTCTGGATCACGCATTGGGAAGGTTGGAAAGAGCAGCGCGGTGCGCGGTGTCATTCAGGGCCAGTGGTAGGGAGTCTGCCAAGGCGGGAAGCGGAAGGTAGAGGCCGGGTTCCTGACTTGACAAGGCGGCACCTCAGAGACGTAGCTTGTCAAATGCGATGCTCGGGAACCGCCCGAGTCGCGCGGGCCGAAACGGCCCTCTGCCTCGTCACTCTCCGGATCATGCTGAGCCTCACTCTCGCCTTTCTGCTGGGGGTCTTTCTCGCCCCCGCGGTGCGTCCACTCTTCCGGCCCGTCCTGGTTGAGATGATTCGTGCAGGACTGGTAGTCGGCGAAGAGGTGCAGCGGATGTCGTCGAACATGAAGGAGACGATGGAGGACGCTGCCGCCAAGGCCACGGCCGACGAGACTGTCCGGAAGCAGCCGGCGGCAGAGACTAAGACGGCGGAAACCAAGGCTCCGGACTCGGACGCCTCCCTCTCGAGCTGACTCTCGCTCAGCTTGCGACCGCGGGCGCCTTCTCGCGCTCGCCGATCTGCACCTTCCACATGTTGGCGTAGAGACCGTTCCGCTCCAGCAGCTCGCTGTGCGTCCCCTCTTCAACGACCCGCCCTTCGTCCAGTACGTAGATGACATCGGCGTGTCGAACGGTGGAGAGACGGTGTGCGACGATCAGAGTGGTTCGCCCCACCGTCGCTGCCTCCAGCGATCGTTGCAGCGCGGCCTCGGTGGCGTGATCCAGTGACGAGGTCGCCTCGTCGAAGAGGAGGATCGGACGCTCAGCCAGAATCGCCCGGGCGATCGCCAGCCGCTGCCGCTGTCCACCGGACAGGGTGTGACCACCGAAGCCGATCGTGGTGTCGAAACCCTCGGACAGCTCTTCAATGAAGTCGAGCGCCTCTGCTACCGTGGCCGCCGCGACCACCTCGTTCCGGGAGGCGTCTGGGCGTCCGAAGGCGATGTTCTCGTGGATGGACCCCGAGAAGAGGGTGATCTGCTGGGACACCATCGCGATCGAGCTGCGCAGGTCGGCCAGCCGCAACTCGCGGACATCTCGCCCGTCGAGCTTCACCGAGCCACCCTGCGTGTCGTACATCCGAGGGAGCATCTTAAGCAGGGTGCTCTTCCCGGCACCGGTGGCCCCGACGATTCCGGTAACCTTCCCCGCCGGGCATCTCAGGGTGAGTCCCCGCAGCACCGGGCGCGAAGCGTCGTAACCGAAGGTGATGTCGCTGAAAACGACATCTCCCTTCAGCTCGCTTGGGATCACCGGGTGATCCCCGTCGCGAATGGCCGGGGTCTCATCCAGCGCCTCGTAGATGCGCTCGAGAGCCGCAGATGTGCGCTGGAAGTTCTCGACGCTCGTCCCTGCCCGGGCCAGAGCCGACATCAGGCGAAGCTGGCTATACGCGAGGGTGTCGAGCCCCCCGATGGTCATCGTTCCCGAGTGCACCCGGGCCGCACCCCAGGCCAGGGTGGTGACGAACCCGGTCCCCACAATCGAACGCAGGGTGGGGACGTAGGCCGCGCTCAGCGCGTGGGCCTCCCGGGCGCTCTCCAGATGGCGCTCACTGGCCGCGCGGACCCGCGCGGCTTCACGGTCCTGCGCGTTGAAGCCGACCACGGTAGCCATCCCTGACAGGTTGCCCCCCATGGTCGCACTCACCCGCTCGCCATCGACCTTGGCCCGCACCACCCGCTCCCGGAGCGGCTTGAGCATCACCTTGGACGAGATCATCAGCGGGGGGATGACGGCCAGCTGCACCAGCCCCATCACCGGAGAGATCACCATGAAGGCGCTGCCCACGATGGCCACATTGCTGACCATCGCCACCATGGGGTCGACGCCCGCCCGCATGAAGGTGTAGACCTGATTCACATCGCCATCGAGGACGGCCAACCACTCGCCCACCTCGCGGGACTCGATCGCCGAAACGTCCAGCGTCTGGATGTGCTGGTAGAGGCGGCTGCGAAGGTCGTGGCGAACGATCTCGGCCAACTCGGCGGAGGACCGCTCCTTGTGGTACTCGATGATGGCGGCCAGAGCCCAGAATCCCACCCCGATCCCCCCGAGGGCGAAGACCCGCGAGGTCGCCGTCTTGAAGCCGATGCGACCCAGTAGCGAGGCCGATCCCAGGCTCACCGTGTCGACCGCCAGCCCCACCAGGAGCGGCGGGACCGCGTCGGCCAGGCCGTCCGCGATCGAGGTTGCGACCACCTTCCGCCGGAGCGACCGGTGGTCCTCGGTGCTGGCGATCAGCCGCTTCAGAAGTGGAAGTCCAGGCCGCGGCTTCTTCGGCCCGCTCTCGTCCACCCAGCGGTGCTCCCGCACCGCCTCTCTGAGCCAGACCGCGGCCTGCTCGGTCGCGAGCTCCGGATCGAAACGCACGAGGACATTCCCGGTAATCGGATTCGCCTTGACCTCGGCCACCTCGGGGTGTCGATTCACCGCCTCGGACACGGCCTCGGCCAATCGCGGTCGGCGAAGTATCGATGGCACCTTCCATCGCACTCTTCCGGGCAGGGTGGAGAGGGCCTGAATCGGCTCCTCCTCCCGATTGACGAGCATGATCTGTTTCAAAGCGACTCCGACAACGACTCCGAAGGGCGGGCTTCTGGGATGATCATCATATACTCGGCAGTTTCAGTGCGACAGCGGGGCGAAGGACGTGCCTCGTCGCTTGGCTCGGCGGGCCCCGCAGCATGATGAACACCAATCAGGCGGTCGCGCTCGACGCCGCCGTCCGCGCCCTGCTCAAGAGCCAGGATCCCGGGCCACTCGAAATCATCGGAGCGGGTGAGATGACCTGTGTGGTCGCTTGGGACGGATACGCCTGCAAGCGGCTTCCCCCGGCCTCGGACCCGGCCCGCATCGAGGCCTATGGAGCCCTCGTCCTCCGGTACGTGGAGGTCCTTCGCGCGGCGGATGTCCCGGTGGTGGAGACCGGATTCGTGGCGGTGCCAGGATCGGATGGTGAAACGGTGGGATACGTCGTTCAGCCGCGGCTGGATCCCATTGACCTGCTCCCCGGGGTGATGCGATCGCTCGATGCTGCAGCAGCCGTCGAGATCCTCCGGACGATTGAGGGCCATGTCGACAGAACCCTCGCTGCAGGAGCCGGGATCGACCCCCAGATCTCCAACTGGGCCATGCAGAACGGTGAGCCGGTGCTGCTCGATGTGACCACTCCAATGCTTCGTGACGAAGAGGGCCGCGATCTGCTGGATACGGATCTCTTTCTGAAGACCCTCCCCTTCGGAATCCGCCAGTTGGTCCGCCGCTTCATGGTAGACGAACTGCTGGACAAGAACTTCGAACGGCACGGAATCTTCCTGGACCTGATCGGCAATCTGATCAACTACGACCTGGAGGACCTCACCGAGCCCTTCCTGGACGTCATCAACCCGGGGCTAGACCTGCCAATCACCGCCAGGGAGGTCACAGGGTATAGGCGATCCGAGTGGCTGACCTGGAAACTGATGAGGCTGGCGCTGCACGGTGAGCAGCTCTGGCGGACCAGGGTACTCCGGGCGCCCGACCTTCACCTGCTCCCTTCGCGCTTCCAGGGCTGACCCCCGGAGCGCGGCGGCTCCAGGGTACTCTGGCCGCCTGTCAGTCCCCTGCTGCCGCCGCCGAAGTCGATTCGGCGCTCAGCCTCTGCCTCGCCTGTTCGATCGAATGGGCGACCAGATCCAGCGCCGTGTCGATCTGCGCCTCTGTGAACCGCGGCGACATCGAGATGCGGTAGCGCGCGGCGCCCCGCTGCACCACCGGGAACTCCAGGCTGGTGACGATCAGCCCGCTCTCGAAGGCGATCTTCCCGGCCAGTCGGGAGACCGTTTCCGCTCCGACGTGCACCGGCACGATCGGACCGGGTTCACCAAACAGGGTCAGCCCACGAGCCTCGGCACCAGCTCGGAGATAGTGAACGTTCTGCATCAGCTTCTCCCGCAGCGCATCCCCCTCGTCACCCGCCACCAGCGCCAGCGCCTCGCGGGCCACCCTGATCTGCACCGGCGACATGGCCGTCGAGTAGGTGTAGGGGCCGCCGAAGCAGAGCTGGGCCCACTCAATGGCAGGAGACTTCGAAGAGATGAATCCCCCGTTCGTCCCGAAGGACTTCGAGAAGGATCCCGCGATGACGTCGATCTCCTGCAGCAGTCCCTGCGCGCCAATGGTGCCGGTGCCTGAGGGCCCCACTACGCCGAGGTCATGCGCCACATCGACCAAGACCAGGGCCCCATGCCGCCGAGCCGACTCTACCAGTCCGACCAGATCCGGGGCGTCGCCATCCATCGAGAACAGCCCTTCGGTGACCACCAGGATGCCCTCATCCGGGTGCTCTGCGCGGATGGCCTCGAGTCGCTCGTCCAGGTGCTCGTTGTCGAGGTGCCGAAACAGCTGAACGTTCTCGGTCGATCCGTACGCCGCCTGCTGAAGGCACTGGTGGGCGAGCTCGTCCATCACCACCCAGTCCCGCTTGCGCACGATGCCCGAGATCGCCGCGAATCCGGCTGCCCACCCTGTGGGACAGAGGAAGGCGGCATCCCGGCCCAGGAACCGCGCCACATCCGCCTCCAGCTCGGTGCTGTCCGGGCTGTTCCCCATGAGGGGTCCGGAGGAAGGGGTGTGTACACCGTGCTCCCGAATCGCCTCGATCCCAGCCTCTCTCAGCCGCTCGTTCTGGGTGAGACCCAGATAGTCCACCGTGGTGAGGTTAATCCCCGTGACATGCGCACCGCAGCTGTGGCGCACCGTGGTCTCGGGCCCATGCCCGCCGCGGGCCTCCAGCCCATAGGGCCAGAGACCGGCGGAGGCCCTGGCACGGACCCAGCTGTGCAGCGCCTCGTTCCGGGATTCCATGGAACCCGCACCCGGGAAGAACCGACCCATGTTCCGGCCGAGGAGAGGTGCGGCCTCCTCGGACTCTGGATCTACCTCTGGCCAGTCCCCGTCGGGGGTAGCCACATCGACTCCATGTCTCCGCATTTCAGCGCCCGGGGAAGGTGATGTTGAGTCCGGCGCCAACCGTGTGCTGGTCCGATCCGGCCGCCGCGGGGTGGATGCCCTCAAGCTGGTACTTATAGTAGATCTTCAGCCCCAGATGCGCGGACACCTTCGCCGCGAGCGAGGTGTTCGCCGTGACGGAGTAGTCGTCCGAAACGTCGAAGTCACGGTGGGCCGCAACCCAGGTCTCAAAGGTCGAGGTGTTGGTCGGGTGCCAGACCATCGACTGAATCACTCCGAAGTTGGTGATCGTCTCGGCCTCGGTCGCCTCAACATTCTCCTGGCTCCCCACTCCCAGAACGGGGGCGATGCTGAAGTGGATGCGGCCGCTCCCGAGCTCCAGGTAGGGGCCAAACTGCGCCATCACCCGATGGGAGAGCCCCACCGGTACATCCCTCGAGTAGAAGCCGGTGCCCAAGAGTCGAATGCCTGCAACCCGAGGAACAAGGGTCACACTGGCGAACTTCGAGTCCTCTACCGTAATCCGGCTGGCGCCCGGGGCCGGGCGGAACTCGGCCCGGGTGAGCTCGCCATCGAAGCGAATCAGCGTCCCCCCGGCGGTCACCTTGTACAGGATCAGATCCAGGTCGGCCCCGAGGGTCTCGGTGCGACCGTCCTGCAGCCGGAAGCCGACCGTGCCGTCGATGCCCCAGGCGCCCGGGGTGAGGGCAGCCATCTGCTGAGAAACGGTCGAATCCGTCTTCTCCTCACTGGCCCCAGCGCTCTGAGCCGAAAGGGAAAGCGGGATGGCCAGAAGGGCGGTGAGCACCACGAAGGCGGGGTGCAGCGAGGGCAGCGCGAAGCGAGAGCGCATGATCATCGGACGGCCTGGGTTGAGGCGTGGAGGCGGTGTCGGACTGACCCGCATCGGAAATTCTCTGGAGCCGAGCTGTGTCCTGCAACTTTCCATCGATCTATCATCCCCGAATGAAAGCTCCTTCTCTGGACCACGTCGCCGTGGCAGTCGAATCGCTGGAAGACACCCTGCCCATCATCGAGACACTCTCCCGGGCGCGCGCCGAGGAGGTCGCTGACTTTCCTGCGCACGGCGTCCGCGTTGCCTTCGTTGGGGGCGTCGAGGTGCTGCAACCAACCCATCCGGACTCCCCGGTGGCCAGCTTCCTGGCCGCCCACGGACCGGGCCTTCATCACGTCGCCCTGCAGGTGGATGACCTGGAGCTGGAGCTCGACCGGCTGGAGCGCGAAGGCTTCCAGAGAGCCGAACCCGAGCCCCGAATCGGGGTCCACGGTCGCAGGCTGATCTTCCTGCACCCCCGCACGACCGGCGGGGTCATCTTCGAACTCGTCGAACGGTCGACCAAAGCAGAGGGGTGACCGGTGGCTCGGGCGGCCGGCCCTACCAGCGCAGAAGCGCCGTCTCGATGGACATGCCGGGGCCCATCGCAATAATCACACCGACATCCCCTGGCTGAGCCGCCCGTTCGCCGAGCAGCCTTTGCATCGAGAAGAGCACGGAGCCGGACGACACATTTCCGTGATCACGCAGCACACTACGGGTGTGACGGACATCGTGCTCGGTCAGCCCGAGGTTGGCCGCGATGGCGTCGATCACCTTCTTTCCGCCAGAGTGGATGACCCAGTGATCTACATCGGCGACCCTCAGGCCGTGCCGGCCCAGCAGCGCCTTGACCGGCTGGTCCGCGTTGGCGCCGATGACAAAGGGAATCTCCCGGTCCAGAAAGAAGGAGAGCTTGCTCCCCTCCATCTCGAACTTCATGGATTCGATCGTCTCGGTGTGGATGAACGACTCATAGTCGATCACCGCCGGGCCATCTCCCTCATCGTCGTCGGCATCCGCCCGGATGACTGCTGCGGCCGCGCCATCACCGAAGAGTGAATTCACGACGGCGGTCCCCATGCTGTCGTTGACGACGTAGGCGGCAGAGCAGATTTCGACACAGAGCAGCACCCCCAGAGTGCCGGGGCGTGCCCGGGCATTGGCCGCTACGAGCTGCATGGCGTTCACCGCGGCGTTACACCCCATCCCCACGATGTCTGCACGCTGGATATCGTTCCGGAGCCCCAGGTGCTCGATGAGTCGTGCGGTCACACCTGGACAGAGGAAGCCGGTGCTGGTCACGCAGACCAGGAAGTCGATGTCATGGACGGAGAGATCCAGCTGATCCAGCGCCTGTGCCATCGCACGGGGTCCAAGATCCAGTACCCCGTTCAGGTGCTTCTGAAGGAGCCCCGCATTGGATTCTTCGGGCAGCTCGCCATCCACCCGCTCCGGCAGGTAGAGCCCGCGCGACTTGATGTGGCTGCTCCTGAAGAGCCGCTGAATCTTCGGATTCTGCTCCTGGGCCCACTCCAGAACGTCTTCCTGCGAATAGGTCGTCGCCGGAGTCGCGATTCCCACCGAGACGATTCTCGGCAGGACCGCTGAAGTGCGGTCCGTTCTGGGCTCGATGGACTCGAGCGTATCTGTGCTCATGGACGGATGGCCGTGGGAAAGGGTCCCGAAGCGTGCCGAACTGTGCCCGACACTCCGAAAGGAGTGCGGAAGTTAAGCCTATTACAGATGGCCTAGCAACCGCAATTCAAATGTTTGGAGTGCCTCGCGAATTCCACTTCCCTCGCGTACCTTCGGGCCTTCTGCCACTCACACGAAGTTGATGCCCGGAGCTCCCACCGTGTCCACTCAGCGGGCGACACCCTGCCCAGATGTCGCCATCGTCGGGCTTGGCCCCACCGGAGCCACCCTCGCGGCCCTGCTGGCGGGACGTGGGTACTCGGTCTCGGTGTTCGAACGCCACCCTGATGTCTTCCCCCTGCCGCGGGCGGTCCATTTCGATGCCGAGGTGATGCGTATCTTCCAGAGGGCTGGGATCGCCGATCGGTTGCCCCCCGCCATCCGGCCCCTTCAAGGGATGGATATGCTCCGCCCCGATGGTCTCCGCTTCGCCCACTTTGCGGCCTCTACGGAGGCCGGTCCTCATGGCTGGCCCGAGGGATACATGTTTCACCAGCCGGCGCTCGAGCGGCTCCTCAGAGACCACCTGGGCGAGTGTACCGAGGTCGAGCTGAACCTCGGGGTTGAGGTCACGGCGATCGACCTCGCCGACGAGGGAGCCTCTCTGACTCTGGCGGAGGGCGACCGGATCGATGCGCGTTTTGTGGTCGCCTGCGACGGTGCCCGATCCCTGGGGCTGGAGTGCCTCGAGACCGAGGTCCGGGACTGGGAGGTCGACCAGCCCTGGCTAGTCATCGACCTGCTGCTCGAGCCCAAGGTGAAGATGCCCGAGGTCACGGTTCAGTACTGTGAGCCCTCCCGCCCCGCCAGCTACGTCCCGACCCCCGGGGGTCGCTGCCGCTTCGAGATCCGGGTCCTGCCCGGGGATGACCGCGATGCCATGCTTGCCCCGGAGTCGATTGCCGGGATGCTGGAGCGGTGGATCAGCCCCGAGTCGTACACCCTGGAGAGAGCGGCCATCTACACCTTCCGCGCCGTGGTCGCTGAGCGATGGCAGCGGGGTCCCCTGTTCGTGGCTGGGGACGCCGTTCATCAGATGCCCCCTTTTCTGGGTCAGGGGATGTGTTCCGGCATCCGCGATGTGGCGAATCTGGCCTGGAAGCTCGACCTGGTTCTGGATGGCAGGGCGACTCCGGCGCTTCTCGACAGCTACACGGCCGAGCGAGCTCCACATGTCCACCGGATCGTCGAGGCGGACCTCTACCTGGGCCACCTGATCCAGCCGGTCGGGGGGCCCCGGGAAGGTGCCCGGCCACCGGGAGACAGCCTGCCGGGGGATCACCCGCTCGAGCTCGAGTCGCCGGTCTATCCAATCGGCCCGGGCCTGGGCGTCGGCGAAGGGGCGGGGCTCCCCTTCCCTCAGCCGCTGCTTCCGAGTGGCCAGCGATTCGACGAGGTTATGGGTCCTGGCTTCGCTCTCGTCGGGGCGGTCGAACACTCCGACCGGGCAGAGCAGATCCTGAACCAGCTGGGTGCGCGTCTCATCACGGATCTCCCCGAACGGCTCAACGAATTCCTTGCGGGCCACACAGCCTCCGCCGCCGTCGTGCGCCCGGACCGTCTGGTACTCGGGATGGTCTCCTCATCTGAGGAACTGGACCAAGCCCTCGAACCCCTCGGGAGCTGCCTGGTGGCGCCGAGCGAGCTGCACCGTGCCGCGCCCCACGTGGGTCAGCTCCGATGAGCCGGCGGCTGGACCGGCTCGCGGACAGAGGGCACGCCCTCATCACCGGAGGCTCCAGCGGGATCGGGCTGGCCCTCGCCCGGGAGCTCCGAGACCGGGGGTGCCATCTCTCGCTTGTAGGTCGGAATGAGTCCCGACTCGAGTCGGCACGAGAAATGCTTCTCAGTGCCGGAACCGGAGGACCCGAGGTCCACCTCTACCCCTGCGATGTGACGGACGCCAAAGCGGTAGAGTCGCTCTTCCAGCAGCTGCGTGACCGCGGCCCGCTCCCCAGCATTCTGGTGAACTCGGCGGGGGCCTCCATTCCGGGTCGCTTCCACGAGCAGCCGATCGAAGAGTTCGATGCGATGATGGCGGTGAACTTCGACGGCACCGTCCACACACTGCGCCATGCGGTGCCGGAGATGATTCAGGCCCGGGAAGGGTTCATCCTGAATGTCGCGTCCCTTGGCGCGCTGATGGGGGTCTACGGGATGTCCGCCTACTGCGCCTCGAAGTTCGCGGTGCGGGGGCTGACCGAGACGCTCCGTGCAGAGCTCCGGCCTCATGGCATCGTGGTCTCTCTGCTCTGTCCGCCGGACACCGACACGCCGATGCTGGAGCTGGAGAAGCTCACCCGCCCGCCCGAGACCGAAGCGCTTTCGGGGTCGGCCGGGCTGATGACCGCAGAGGCCGTGGCCCGCATCACGATCCGTGGGATGCGCCGCGAGGAGGCCGAGATCGTACCGGGGGTCGCGGGGAAGGGCTCGGCGCTGGGCAACCGACTGGCCCCGGGGATCACCCGGTGGGTGATGGACCGCATCGTTCGGAAGGTCTCAGCCGACTGATCGAGCAGCACTGGTCCGCCTCACATGAGGTCAGCCTCGCGCAGGTCAGCCTAACCGTCTGTTGAGCTGAGCACCCTGAGGGGCAGGGCCCGCGGTCCCCGGATCTGCCCCGTGCTCCACCGCACTTGGTCCGGGTCGGCCAGCTCGAAGTCGGGGAAGCGCGCCAGGAACTCCGAGATCGCCAGCCTGAGCTCGAGCCTCGCCAAGTGCGAGCCGATGCAGCGATGCCGGCCGAGGCCGAAGGCGGCATGCCGGTTCTCGGCTCGGTCCAGTACCACCTCGTCGGGGTCGGGGAAGACTTCGGGGTCCCGGTTGGCGGCCGGGTAGGAGAGCAGCACCGCCTCACCCTTTTTCATCGGACACCCTCCGACCTCAGCGTCCCGGGTCACGGTCCGCCCCATCGATACCGGTGCAAAGGCCCGCAGAAACTCCTCCACCGCCGTATCCATCAGCCCCTCGTCCTGGATCAGCCGGTGCCGGTGCTCGGGGTGGGTAGCCAAGTGATGAAGGGTCGCACCTATCGCACTCCAGGTGGTGTCAGCACCCGCCAGGATGACCAGAAGGATGGTGCCCCGGAGGTGCTTATGGCTCAGCTTCGCGCCCAGGATCTCGCACTCCATCAGGTAGGAGATCAGCGTCCCTCGCGGCTCGCGTCGCTCCTCGGCGATCAGCCCGTCGATGAAGGCATCGACAGCCCGTCGATTCTCGAACTGCTCCGCGTCCGGGAGTCGGACCCCTTCCAGGAGGTCGTAAACGAACCCCCGGAGCAGGTCGTCGTCCTTCTCCGGAATCCCGAGCATGCGGGCCACAACCGCTACCGGGATGAGCTCCGCATAGTCCGCAGCGCCATCCAGCACCGACCCCGGGGGCATCTCGCCGAGCCGGTCCAGCGCTGAGCTGCAGAGGTCACGAATCTGCTCCTCCATCGCAGCGACCGGTCCCGGAGCAAACGGGGGGAGGAGGATCTTTCGGGCCTCTCGGTGAATTGGGGGGTCACTGGTGATCGGGGGCGCCGACCCGACCGGGGGCGGAGAGGTCGAGGGAAGGGTCCCCACCACCGCGCCCCAGCTGGAGAAGGTCTCCGTGTCATAGGCGATCTGCCGCACCAACTCATAGGTGAGCGGAGCCCACAGCCCCCCGAATTTTTCGGAGCGCGCGACGGGGCAGCGTTCGCGAACCTCCTTCCAGATTTCGGGGGCTCGCTGGCTGTACTCGGGAGCCGTGTGGTCGAAATTTTCGGCCCAGTCCCGCTCGCTCATTTCGAGTCCTCGTCCAGCTCCAGCGCGAACTCTGGGCAGTTGGCGACGGCAAGCCGTGCCTTCTCCCGAAGCTCCGATGGCACACTCCCATCTCCACTCACCGAAGCGTTCCCTAGCTCGTCGAGCTCGATGAGCTCTGGTGCGATCGCGAAGCATCGGTTGTGACCCGCACACCGATCGAGGTCGAGCCGAATTCGAGCCATCAGTCCCTGTGGGCGGTCAGGAAGAGCGCGTCGCCATGGATCCTCAGATCGGTGACGGTCAGTCCAGTTTCAGCACACCACCCTCGGAGATCTTCTTCCCTGAAGAGCCGCCGCGGATGGATCGGAAAGCGGCGCTGGAAGTACCGGTACGGGGTCGGCGACTCCCGGAAGGTGAAGCAGGTAAGGGGCGCGCCAGGCGCCAGGCACCGGGAGATCTCCTCGAGCGCCGCCCTGGGATCGGGGAGCGCCTGCAACGCGTCCGAGCAGTTGGCACCACCCAGCACGCTGTCCCGGATCGGCAGGCAGGAGGCGCTTCCACGCACCACGAGAGCTCCGGGGAGCCGCTCGGAGCAGGCAGCAACCATGGCGGTGCTGTAGTCCAGCGCAACGATCCGCGCCTCACCCACGATCCCTGCCAGGATCCGCGTCCATCCCCCGGCGCCGCAGGCCAGATCCAGCACCTGCCCGTTGAGGGGTCTGAAGTTCGCCTGCAGATAGGCCTCCTCCTGTTCGAAGGTGGCGCCCCGGCTCCCGGATCCGGCGCTCGGCCAGTCGCGGGCCATGAGCTGGACGAATCGGGGCCGGTATCTCTCCTCGTAGATCTCGACCAGGCGAGTGGGAAACTGATCCGGCTCTGCGAGGCCGATGGGGATCAGCTCCGGGACGTCATCCAACCATTTGAAGGTGGCGGCGCATCCCCCACACCCGATGAGATCAGGCCCGAAGGAGAGATCTCCGTGACACACCGGACAGGCCAGCACCGACTCGGCGATCGCCTTGCGATCCACCGTATGGGGTGCCATCGCCCCCGCGCCCAGGTAGGACAGTGTGGCCCGGGCCAGGGCAGCCTGCTCCGGGGGCGCACCATACACCCGGCCGAGGGCCTCCATGGCGCCAGAGTTGGGACCCAGAGTCGCGGAGACCCGGGCCAGAATGGTCTCTGCCTGGTCGGGAAAGTGGCCAAGGAGGAAAAGGAGCGATTCGGTCAGGTCTTGCTCCGGGGGCTTGGAGCCGACTGCGCCGTCCAGCCGATCAAGAAGCTGGCCCAGAGCGATCGAGACCTCGGGCGACTCGGTGCCATGGTCGCACTCTGCCTCCGTGACCAGCGCCAGAATCAGGGCGGTCGCAGCCGCCAACTCCGGGTCATCCCCGACCGTCGCATCTATCAGGGCGGCCCGCGCTCCAGCGGTCTCGGGGCCCGGGACGCGCACGAGCCCCCGTCCGGGCTGCTCGGGGTCTTCACCCCACAGCTGGGACAGGAGCTCGTGAAACGCGCCAGATCGAATCAGGCTCGGCCCGGAGGACATCCGGTCGAGGAGTGCAGAAACTCCCGAGTGGGGTTCCACGCTTGCAGGGGCTTGGGACATCTGCCCCCGCGGAGGAGTCAGCTCAGGACTTCGAAGCGGACTTCGACTTGCCCTTCGCCTCTGCACGGGCCTCGGACGCCATGTCGCGGGCATCGGCCATCAGGGATTCGGCGCTGTCCTTTACCTCGTATCCGACCTTGAGAACCTCGACCGCCAGGGGACGACCGTACTTCTTGAACGCCAGCGTCGAGACCACTCCGACACCAACGCTCGCCATCGAAATCGAGCTGGTCGGGAAAAATAGGAATTTGAGCATGCGGGTACGCCCCGTGAAAAACCATGAATTGGATGCTACCAAGCTTGGGAAGGATACGGCTTGTCCGAGCCGCGTGTCAAGCATTCAGGGGGGTTCAGCGATGTGCGACACTTGACCCGGGTGGCGACAGGGGGTAGCCCTGAAGCTCAGAAGTCCTTCCCGCGCGTCCCCCCACTAGGGATCAGGCTCATGTCACTGAATAAAACGTTCCGAGTCTTTCTGATTCGCTGGGTCGCTCCGGTGATCCAGCACCCCAGCGTGACGATGTTCATCGGCCTCGCTCTGGCCTTCAGCGGAGTGATGGATGTTCTCGAAGAGACAGTGACCGGATTCGAATCCAAGATCGGGACGCATCACGGGATGGTCCTGCTGGGGATGATGACTATGCTCCGTGGTTTTGCCGAAGGGCTGCGGGGTATGGATCTGGTCGTCGAAGGTGAGGAGAAGGAATGAGGCCGACTGGTTCGGTCGGTCAGTACGGGATCCGCGATCGGACTGGCAGCCGGTGACATGCATGAGCACCTGGGTCAGGCGATCGCCTACGTGCGGACGAACCGCGTCGTCCCGCCCTGGAGTGGCTGACGCGTAGCCTTCACAGCATGGAAAGCGAATCCCCCCTGCTCCATTGGCCGGGGGGATTTTCTTATTCCAGTACCGTTGGACTAGCGGCCCGCCTCTTCGATCCGCGGGAAGCCCGCTGGCGCCCGACGATGTTCCGTACCCTGCTCATACGCGTAGGCGAGTTGAAAGAGCAGCCCCTCCGACCAGGGTCGGCCGAGAATCTGCAGGCCCGCGGGGAGCACGCTCTCCGAGCCCCCATCCGCCGTGAAGCCCATGGGGACCGTAATTGCCGGCATGCCCGTCGCCGGCGCGACCCGCTGCGAATTGTCACCCTTGTACTCCTCATTGGCCCGATCCAGATGCGCAGGCGGCCACAGCCAGGAGGGGTAGATGAGAGCATCGACTCCCTGGTTGTCCATCGCTGCGACGACGGTCTCAAGGAATTCCTGCCGGCTCGGATTGATCGCAAAGTCCAGGCAGGGCGTCTCCCACTCCGATGGATGAACCTCGGCCGGCATTCGGGCGAAGGAGCGCAGACCGCTCCCCGACGACGGATGGAACTGTCCCGTTTCCAGGACCTCGGCCACATCCCGAATCGGAGCCCCTGTACCCAAGCTGCTCAGATAGACCGACATGTCGTAGCGAAAGCGTCGGCAGAACATGTTCGGACGGCGAGACTCCTGACCGATGTCCAGGTCGATATCGACAATGTCGGCACCTAGACGAACCAGGTCGGCGATTGCCGCGTCGAACAGGGCGAGGATTTCAGGGTGAGTGTCTTCGGGATCAACCAGCGACCGAAGCACACCGACTCGTGTTCCTTCCAGACCATCTGCGCGCAGAAAGGAGGTGTAGTCCGACTCCTTTCGACCCCGGCCAGACTCCGTGTAGGGATCCGCCGGATCGTAGCCGGACACGACGTTGAAGACCCGTGCGACATCCTCCACCGTGCGACCCATCGGGCCAGCGATATCTCGATCAAACGACAGGGGGATCACGCCATCCCGCGAGGTGAGACCGATCGTGGATCGGATTCCCACCAGAGCCAGGTGCGACGAAGGCCCACGGATACTGTTGCCGGTGTCGCTCCCAAGGCCGATCAGCCCCAGGCTTGCCGCGACTCCGGAAGCCGTTCCGCCGCTTGAGCCCGCCGGGACTCGGTCGAGCGCGTAGGCGTTTCTGGTCGTGCCGAACGAGGACGACACCGATTCCCGGGGCGAAAAAGCCCATTCCGCCATGTTGGTCTTTGCGACGATCACCGCACCCTCCTCACGGATCCGGCGCACCATGAATGCATCGTCGGGAGGTATGCTCTCGATCAGCGCGATCGATCCGCCGCTGGTGACCATGTCGTGCGTGTCGAAGTTGTCCTTCACCAGCATGGGAACGCAGAACAGTGAACCGGGCGTCTCACCCGCATCGAGAGCAGCATCAATGGAATCCGCGACATCAAGCGCCCTCGGGTTGACCACGGTTATCGCGTTCAACCCGCTCTCATAGCGTTCAATCCGGTCCAGATGCGCCTGCGTCACCATCCGACAGGTGGTCCCCCCGGTTCGAATCGCGTCCTGCACCTGAGCGATCGTGGCTTCGACCACGTCGATCGGGGCCGGCGGTGGAGAGCAGGCGGCTACGAACAACAACCCGAGGATGGTGCCTGCGGTGGTTGCTGGGCGTCGGTTTTCTGGGATAGCGGACATGGCCTTCCTGGGACGATCGGAGGACTCGCGCGGACTGGGAAGACTAGGACCGCACGCGCGCGGTGGACAGCGGGAACGATTCTCGAGATCGCCCCCCCCCCGATGCCCGAGTTGCCCGCCATCCTCTGCATCGACCAGTTTTCTTCATTCGCCACCCTCGATGGCTGCCCGACCCGAGTTGATGACATGATGTCCATCCCCCGACCTGTCTCGGCCCTGACACGAGCAGGCTCTGTCACGATTGCGCTGTTGATCGCCGCGCCCCTCGCCGCCCAGGAGTCGAGGGTCGCCGATCCCGCCGATGTCGTGTCGATCGACGCCATCATCGCCGCCTACTACGAAGTCGTATCGGGGCGGGCCGGAGCTGCTCCGGACATCGAGCGAGACCGCACGCTCCACCGACCAGGCGCCCGGGTGGCGATCACAGGAGTCGACGGATCGGGTACTCCGACCATCTTTGCCGGCACGCTTGAGGACTACTACGACCGCGTCGGCCGAGCGCCACGCGTGCAGGGCTTCTTCGAGCGGGAGATCGACCGCCAGATTCAGCGGTTTGGCAACATTGCCCACGTCTGGAGCACCTACGAGTACCGTGTCCAGGAGGACGGTCCGGTCAGCGGACGGGGGATCAACTCGATCCAGCTCTGGCATGACGGCAGCCGCTGGTGGATCACCGGTTGGTTCTTTGACAGCGAGAGGGCCGGGAATCCGCTGCCAGGTGGAGTCAGCGCGGAAGGGGCGCTGGCAGAGGCGCTCGAACAGCCTTCCCTGCTCTACCCTTTTCTGCGTGCGATGCCCAAGGGAGGCGACCTCCATTCGCATCTGACCGGTGCGATCTACGCCGAGAGCCTGATCGCATGGGCGGTGCAGGACGGGCTCTGCCTGAACCACTCGACGTTGACGCTTTCCCAACCGCCGTCGCCCGGTTCGTGCACCTCGGTTGGATTGGCTTCGGCCGACGAGGCCAGTCAGGACCCCGCCCTCTACAACCAACTGGTCGACGCCTTCTCCACGCGAGACTACGACCCCGACGTTGAGAACGGGCACAACCGGTTCTTTGACACCTTCGCGCGTTTCTCAGCTGCGACCCAGGGGCGGCTGGGCGACATGCTCGCCGAGGTACAGGCTCGGGCCGCAGATGGGAACGTCCTCTATCTGGAGCTGATGGAATCCATTGAGATCGGGGGCGCCATGGCCCTGGGCGCAGAAGTGGGCTGGACCGACGACCTGGATGCGATGCGGGAGCGCCTGCTGGCAGCCGGTGTGGAGGGCGTCGCTGCGTCGGCGTCGGTAGTGCTTGATGAGATGGAGGCGCGCCGGGATGAACTCCTCCGATGCACGGACCGAGTGGACGCCGCGAAGGGATGCGACGTCGCCGTCCGATATCTCTACCAGGTTCTTCGCGCCTTTCCCCGCGAGATGGTCTTTGCCGCCATTCTGACCGGGTTCGAGTTGGCCGAAAGGGACGACCGCGTGGTCGGAATCAACCTGGTTCAGCCCGAGGATGATCCCGTCGCCATGGCAGACTACGGACTGCACATGCGGATCATCCAGTCGCTCCGACCTCACTATCCCGGGGTTAAAGTGAGCCTGCACGCCGGTGAACTGGCGCCGGGACTCGTTCCGACGGAGGGGCTGCGGTCCCACATCCGTGAGGCGGTTGAGATTGCGGGCGCAGAGCGCATCGGCCATGGCGTTGGCATCCTGCACGAGGACGATGCCCTTGAGCTGATGGAGGCGATGGCCCGAGACGGTGTGATGGTCGAGATCAATCTGACCAGCAACGACGTGATCCTGGGCGTATCAGGCGGGGCGCACCCTCTTCGCACATGGATCGACATGTCGGTCCCCGTGGCCCTGTCGACCGACGACGAGGGGGTCTCCCGGTCCGAGATGACGCTCGAGTACGTTCGG